>DATCQV010000082.1:0-3451 GCA_036569325.1 Mucilaginibacter sp.
AACGGCGCTTACTTTTCCAAGCCTTCTTTTATGCCTTTCTTCGCCGGTGAACTGTGCGTTCAGGAACGCAATGATATATTCTTCGGCAGCCATATTGCCGGTAACGCGGCCACCCAGGCAAAGTACGTTCAAATCATCATCTTCCACACCCTGATGGGCCGAAAAATGATCGTTGATCAACGCCGCGCGGACGCCCTTTACCTTATTGGCTGCCACCGAGGCGCCTACGCCGCTGCCGCAAAAAGCTATACCACGCTCTACCTCACCTTCCGCAACGGCCTGCGCCATAGGGATGATGTAGTCGGGATAATCGTCGGCATTATCCAGCTTGTATGCGCCAAAATCAATCACCTCGTGCCCGAGTTTAACCAGGAACGGGTGAATGATCTCTTTTAAACGGTATCCGCCGTGATCGGCTGCTATTCCTATTTTCATTAGCCCCCCGGCCCCCTAAAGGGGGAGTAAGATTGGTGAATGTATTACTTCCATCCTCTTTTTGGGGATGGAAGTTTAATTATATTTTGCGAGCCCCATGCTAATCAAAAGCTCCCCCTTCAGGGGGGCGACTACAACAATGCTTTCGCTCTTGCTACCACATTTTCAACGGTGAAGCCGAAGTGTTTGTACAGGTCTTCTGCCGGTGCCGATTCGCCGAAGGTTGTCATGCCTAACATGTCGCCTTCGTCGGTGGTGTATTTGTGCCAGCCCATTGGCGATGCCATTTCAACAGCTAAGCGTTTGCGGCTTGCTTTAGGGAATACTTTCTCTTTGTAAGCGGCATCCTGTTTCTCGAACAATTCCCAGCTTGGCATGCTTACCACGCGGGTTGAAATGCCTTCTGCTTCCAGTTTTTCCTGTGCCTGCATAATCAATGCCACTTCCGAGCCGGTAGCTATCAGGATCAAATCAGGGTTTCCGCTGGCTTCTGACAGGATGTAAGCGCCCTTTTCCAGGTTCTCTGCTTTTGCATATTTATCCTGGTCGATGATCGGTAAGCCCTGACGGGTGAATACCAATAATACCGGACCACCTTTGTGCTCAACGGCCACGCGCCATGCCTGTACCGATTCGTTGGCATCAGCCGGGCGAATCAGGGTAATATTCGGGATAGAGCGTAACGAAGCCAGCTGTTCAACAGGCTGGTGAGTGGTACCGTCCTCGCCTAAACCAATACTATCATGGGTGTAAACAAATATGGCATTGATCTTCATAATCGCCGCCAAACGGATAGGCGGACGCTGGTATTCAGAGAACATCAGGAACGTAGCGCCGAAAGGAATAACCCCTTTGGTTAATGCCATACCGTTCAAGGCTGCACCCATTGCATGCTCGCGGATCCCGAAGTGGAAGTTGCGGCCTGCGCGGTTCTCAGAAGTGAACGAGTCGTATTCTTTTAAATTAGTTTCTGTTGATGGGGCTAAGTCTGCCGCACCACCTATCAGGCTTGGCACTTTTGCTACAATGGCATTCAATGCCTTGCCCGATGCTACACGCGTTGCCACTTTAGGATCAGACGCCTTGAATGCAGGCAAGCTGTCTTTCCAGCCCTCAGGAAGACCGCCGCCGGCCAGCAATTCATATTCTGCAGCCAGCTCAGGATATTTTGCTTTGTAATCGGCAAATAATTTATTCCATTTTTCTTCTTTGCCTTCGCCTCTTGCACCCGATTTACGGTAAAAATCAAGTACCTCATCAGGCACGTTGAATGATTTATCAGGATCGAAACCAAAGAACTGTTTAACAAGTTTTATCTCATCAGCACCCAGCGGCGAACCGTGCGAACCCGCAGTACCCGATTTGTTAGGGCTGCCATAAGCAATCAGCGAACGTACATTGATCAATGACGGTTTTTGAGTTTCAGATTTTGCGTTTACAATAGCTAATTCCAGCGCATGGGTATCGTTAACATCGGGCAATTCCTGAACGTGCCAGCCATAAGCTCTGAAACGTGCGCTAACATCTTCGTTAAATGCAATGCCGGTACTGCCTTCTATCGAAATGTGGTTATTATCATATAAAAAGATCAGGTTGCCCAACTCCAGGTGGCCTGCAATTGAAGCGGCTTCTGAAGTTACGCCTTCCATCATATCGCCATCGCTGCAAATCACGTAGATCTTGTAATCGAACAGATTGAAACCAGGCTTGTTGTAACGCGCAGCCAGGTGTTTCTGACCGATGGCAAAACCTATAGCGTTAGCAAAACCTTGTCCAAGCGGACCTGTAGTTACCTCAACACCAGGGCACAGACCATATTCGGGGTGACCGGCGGTTTTGCTGTTCATCTGGCGGAAGTTCTTGATATCGTCGAGCGTAAGATCATACCCGGTTAAATACAGGTAAGCATATTGCAGCATACAGGCGTGACCAGCCGAAAGGATAAACCTGTCGCGGCCTGCCCAATCGGGATTTTTAGGATTGTAGTTCATCGCCTTCGTCCACAGCACGTGCGCCATTGGCGACAGGGCCATTGGTGTGCCGGGGTGGCCGGAGTTTGCTTTTTGCACTGCGTCGGCAGCCAAAACCCTTGCGGTATTGATGCCAAGCGTTTCGATATCTTGCGTATTTGCGCTCATTGTAATGTAGTTTTATGTAGTTTGCTTTATTTCTTTTTGATCTTTACCGGTTCAACGGTTTCAGGCGCATCTGTATTAGACCAAAGCCTCGCTCCGCCTTTTATGCCATCGGCATTCGATACGATTTTCATATTATTATCCAGCTTAAAGGTAAGCTTGTCTGAATTGCCGCCGCCAATGTACAGGAAATCATAGTTAAATACGGTCTTTAAAGTTTCGAAAACCTTTTTCATACGTTTATTCCAGCGCTTATCGCCTTCCTTCTCCAAAGCTGCCTCGCCAATGTATTTATCGTACGATTTTACCTTACCAACCGGCTGGTGGGCAAACTCAAGATGCGGAAGCAAATTCCCGTTAAGCAGCAACGCCGTACCGAAACCGGTTCCAAGGGTGATCACCACTTCCAATCCCTTGCCGTCAACCACGCCGAGGCCCTGCATATCGGCATCGTTCACCACACGGCATGGGCTACCCAGTTCGTCTTTCAAATGCGTGGCCAGATCGAAATCCTTCCAGGCTTCGTTGCTCAAATTAGGTGCCGTTTTCACCACGCCATCGCGCACATAACCCGGAAAACCAACCGAGATCCTGTTAAACTCAGGAAAATCCTTTACCAGCGTCTTTATCGAATTAATTACATTCTCGGGGGTAGCAGGAATAGGCGTAGGTACCTTTTCATATTTCTTTTGCAGTTCGCCTTTTTCGTTAAGGATGGTACCCTTAATATGCGAGCCTCCGATATCGATAGAGAGGACTTTTAGCGGTTGCGGGGTTGATTTCATTAATTGGGTGGCAGAGATGAAATAAATGAATTAAGCTTTGCGCTGTAAATATCAAAAATTAAATAAATATATGGTATTAAATACGCGCAAATATCA
>DATCQV010000083.1:0-2589 GCA_036569325.1 Mucilaginibacter sp.
ACTCACAACATACAGTCTGCGGGTAAGTACCAGTTTGGTAGGATCGCTATCCTCGTAAACCTTTAAAATATAATTGCCGGGAATTTTTGGGGCTATATTTTCATTGGGCAACTTAAGCTCGTAGTGCGTGTACTTTTGAACGGTTGCGGTTGAATAGCTGAAATTACTTAACAAGTCGTCGTTGTAATTTTTCAGGTATTCGGCAGGGGAAATATTGGACGAGTTCCATTCGGCATCGCAATGCTCGAGCGTGTAATGGTAGTTTATTGAACCGCCCTTCAGGTTATCAAAACCAAGCGTAACCGTTTCGCCGGAATTTAACGGGATGATTGGAAAGGAGGCCTTTTTTGCAGTATTGTAAAATTCTACGCTTTTTATTTCGTGGTGATAAACGCTATCGGTATAGGGTTGGGCGAAAGATGAAAATGCGAAAAACAAGATCGCGACTGTACTTAGCAGTTTCATTTGGCTGATTTAGATAAACGTCCCGAAGTTAAAAATAAATCTGAAATCGGCGCCCTATCTAACATTTTGTCATTCTGAGTAATAAAATCCGGGGCCTCTGAAGGTGAAATGACATAACTTAGCGGAGCTGTGCAGTGTGGCCGTGCGAGTTATAGTGCATATTGCCTGTTACTGAGTATGGTTCCGAAGAATAGAGTCTGAAGGTATGGTACGGTCCTCAATTTGAGTGATTTGTCCGATGGGTAGCCTGTCTTTTCTTTATACTCCTTCGGGCACGGCTTATTATTAAGCTAAAGGATGGAAAAAATGCATTTTCATGCCGCCGGTATAGATATCGGATCGCGCAAAGTATTCGTAGGGCTTGAGGATAGTCCTGTACGATCGTTTGAAACCTTCACCAGTGATCTGGAGGGGCTTAAAGACTTTCTGTTGGAAAAGGGTGTAACTACCGTAGCGATGGAAGCAACGGGCGTTTACTGGTATGTGCTGTATGATATTCTTGTGGATGCTGGGCTGGATGTCTGGTTGGTGGACGGTCGCCAGACGCGTCAGTTGCCCGGCAGAAAAACAGACGTTAAAGATTGCCAATGGATACAGCAACTGCATAGCTATGGTTTACTGAACCGTTGCTATGTATCCGCCGGGCTGATCAAAGAATTGCGCAGCTACCAGCGCCTGCGGGAAGATCATCTGCGGAGTGCGGCTATGCATGTCCAGCATATGCAGAAGGCACTGATAGAGATGAATATCCGTTTACCGGAAGTACTCAGTCAGGTGCATGGCGTAAGCGGCATGGCACTAATCAAGGCAATACTGGCTGGTGAGCGGAATACGCAAAAGTTGGTTGCGCTCTGTCATGCCAGCGTCCGGGATAAGAAAGGCGAAGAATTGCGTAAAGCATTAGAGGGGCATTATACCGCTCAGGGGCTTTTTGCTTTGAGTCAGGCGTTGAAGGCTTATGAGTTTTACCAGGAGCAGATAATGGACTGCGACCGGCAGATAGACAGCACTTTGCAAAGGATCAACAAGGGTAAGACACTTCCGCCCGGAACAGGCACAGGCAAGCGAAAAACGATTCGTCACAATAAGCCAAATATCAATGGGCTTGGCGATCACTTACTGAAGATATTTGATGGTAGGGATGCAACCAAACTGCCCGGCTTTACCGACTATAACTGGCTGCAATTATATTCGGAAATAGGATCAGATCTGAGTAAGTGGCCGAGTGAAAAGCATTTTACAAGTTGGCTTGGTTTGTCGCCTGGGCAACATAATACCGGCAAAACCAAAAAAAGTAAAAGCAAGGGAAAGCCAACCGTTGGGCAGATCTTTAAACAGATGGCGCACGGTTTGTTAAACAGCAAATATATCGGATGGGGTGCATTTGCAAGGCGGTTAAGAGGCAGAAAAGGCCCGGCAATTGCCATCAAAGCTACAGCCCGAAAACTGGCAGTACAATATTGGCGCCTGATCGTCAAAGGAACCGATTTCGTAGAAAAAGGACTACAAGCATATGAAAACATCCTTAAAGAACAGAAGCAAAGACGGTTAGAAAAACTCGCCCTTGAATTGAACATCGGCTTAGTCCCTGTATAAATATTATGTCATGGGTAGGTTCTCGAAGGATAAGTGCATAGGCCTAACCCGCATGCTTGGCGGTCAATGCCGCTCCGTGAGGCCACCGCTTATGCTTCGAGAGCATCAGCATGACAGCCTTTTAAAAATTTGGACAAAGTGGAACCGGCAAATTTCCTACTTTTACCCTTATGATCAACGCTATCATCTTCGACCTCGGTGCCGTCCTTATCGACTGGAACCCGCACTACATGTACCGCACCATCTTCAGCGACGAAGAAGAAATGAAAAACTTCCTTGCCACTGTCACCACATCCGATTGGAACGAGGAACAGGATGCAGGTCGCTCCTTAGCCGAAGGTACCGAAATACTGGTAACCCGATTCCCCGAACATGAAACTAATATCCGCGCGTTTTACGATCGCTGGGAAGAAATGCTGGGCGAGGCCTTTCATGATACCGTTGAAATATTTAAAGAACTAAAGGAAAGCGGTAAATACAAAATTTATGCGCTTACAAATTGGTCAGCCGAGACATTCCCGATCGCCT
>DATCQV010000084.1:0-43166 GCA_036569325.1 Mucilaginibacter sp.
GGACAATACGGTGTTACCCGCCGTACCGGTATTACCTCTTGGGCCGATAGGGCCTACGAGAGAAAATGGCGTACCCCAGGCGCCGCTGGTTTTAGGGCCGTAAAAAAGCCCGGTGTTTTTGTCGAGGTAGTAATCGCCGTCGATGCCAATGCTTCCGTCCGGAGGAGTTGTGCCGCTGTAAATAAGGCCGCCGGTCGGACTCGCGGGGCCAACAGCAGGCTGATTACCGGAGCTGTTGATTACCGGTGTTCCGGTTTTTGTAGTGGCACCCGTTGGGCCTTTGGGCCCAACGGCGGTGTCTTTTCCGCACGAGGCGGCGAGCACCATACCTGCGGCCAGCACTAAAAATAATTTGTTGATTTGTTTCATGTGATTAAATGTTAGTTTATGTTTAATATCAAGCTATTATTCAGGAGGATTCTCAATTTAAAATCAAATTTGAATAATTACACATTAGGGCACGACAGGATAAATACGCAACAAAGCGAGTAAAAACACTTATCCTTTAAGCGTAAAAACACTTAATACCCCGCTTAAAATTACATAGAGATTTTTACGCTGTCAATCAATAGTTTATATGATTCTTGAGGGCAAAGGATAGGGCTTCTTAACCGGTTTAGCGGAGTTATAAGTAGTAGATTAATGTTTAATCGACTGTTGTTAAACGGTTTAAAAGAGCGGGCCGTAAACAAAAAACTTACGAAGCTTTATGCGCACCGTAAGTTTAATGTTTAACAAACTGAAATAGAATAATTAACTTTTATTTGAAGGCTGTTTCAGCATCCGGACATAAATATGGCTTTTGTTCTGGTTGGCAATGGCCTGTTTGCGATAATCCTTATAAAAATCGACCGTCATCAGGTTGATCTGGTATTTATAATATTTGTAGTTGATAGCGGCCGGGGTAAGATTGCTGATCAATACATTACCAAAATCGGCGGGTTGATAATTCTTAAGCGCATCGTTACTCACTTTTTTATCGTCTATCCAAACGCCGCACAATTTAGGGTTCAGCCAATTGGTAAGCTGTTTCTTCGTGGGCTTGCTGGGCGACAGCGGCGGGCCAGGGTAGTAGAAGCCAATGGCTTGTTCACTTTGTTGCTGCACGCTCATTTGTTTAAAAATAACTTCCATGCGGTCTTTGTCTTCATCTGTTATAAGTTTAGGGGTTCTGACAGGTTTATTCGGCCCCTCAACATATTTTGAGGAAATACCGGCGTATTCTTTCATTAGCGTTTCGGGTGCGTCGATATTTGAATGCGGGAAGTTGCTGAACCCTATGACCCTTGGAGGCGCAAATTTCATAAATATATTACTCGGCGCCGCAAAATAATGTGGTGAAGGGAACCGGTAAAACAGATCAGCCTGCGATGTGTAATTTTTGGACTCTTCTGCATATTTTTTATAGAAGCCTGCTGACCATAAGACCACCTCGCTTTTATTTTTTGAAAGCTTGTTCACAAAATAAAACTTAAAGTCGGTGGGTTTATAACTTTGCAGATCGGTGTTTTTGATCTCACTTTTTTCGATCCTGACCATGCAATCCGGCGTATGCGCCCATTCATCGAGCTGCGCCTGAGTAGGTACTTTTACCTGGGGAACCGGCGGCGGCGGTGGTAAATAAATAACGCCTATAGATTGCTTCGACTGCTGCTCACGACTCATCTGCGGATACATTTTCATTATTAACGCTTTGTCGGCAGTTGTAATTTGCGATGGATTTTTTACTTCGCGGTTAACGCCGTCTTCATATTTTTTGGTGATATCGGCGTAAGTTTTCATAACCGATTCTGGCGCATTTTCCTTACTGCATGGATATTTGTTGATTATTGAAGGCGGAATGAACGTTGAAGTCTTTGATTCTGCCTGTTGATCTTGCTGCTGAGGGATGACCGTTTGTTTTGCCTCACTTCTGGTACAGAATGACAGTAATGCGACTGCCATTACCGGGATAACCGCAAGCCGGGCAAGCATTGCGGTTGCCCTTGGGGTGTTTTTGCTCATCATAATTAAACGTTTTTTGGTTACTGAATAATTGAACTGACTGGTAATATTGAGGCTCTGCGCACAAGCTAATTTGCTAAGCAGCAGATGCTGATAAGTTGTTACATTCCTATCTTCACATAATACAGCAGAATCGGCAATGAATTCATGGTTGAGCTGAATAGCGCGGCGATATAGAAAAATGAATGGATTGAACCAGCAAACGGCCTGTAACACCTCAACGAAGACGATATCCAGCGAATGCAGCTGCCGGGCGTGGGTAAGCTCATGTTTCAGGATACTTACTTCAACCTTGTGGTTATCGTAATCATAACGGTTGAGGAAAATATATTTCAGGAAAGTATGCGGTGTTAATGCTTCATCAACAAAAACCAAACGTGCGCCGTGGTAAGCGGATTGATCATTGTTAAGGGCAGTACGGCGAATGGTATGCAGGTTTTTTATCAACCGGAAAAGCAATACAAGCAGGACAACTGTATACAGGCATAAAATAATATACGGTAAATAGTTAACAGGCGATGCGGCTGCCCGAAGTGATTCTGTTTTAACAACGGGCATGGTAGCCGGTTGAAGATCAGGCGTATAACTCGCTGGGGCCAAATGCTTTTCGGCAGGAATAATAGCCGGCAAAGCAACAGGAGAATGCTGAATAGTTATGAAAGGCACGGCCAGCGAAAAAACGAGGCTCGCCAGTAAATAAAACCTGTTGAAATTGTACATGGTCTTATTCTTCAGCATCAGGTGGTAGGTTAACAGTAACAAACCGCTGCAAAGGGTGAAGTTTACCAAGATGGTTATCATTGTTTTTTCTTTTTAAGTTGGTCGTCGATGATCTTTTTAAGTTCGTTCAGCTCGTTTTCAGAAAGGTCGGTTTGGGTGGTAAAAAACGAGGCGAACTGCATGGTGGAGTTGCCAAAAAAATTCTTGATCAGCCCGTTCACATGTTTGGAAAAATAGTCGGCCTTTTTTACCAGCGGATAGTACTGGCGCGAATTGCCCATCAACCGGTAGGCTACAAAGCCCTTGTTCTGCATTCGTTTCAGCAAGGTTGCCAGGGTTGTAGTGGCCGGCTTTGGATCGGGAAAACTGTCTATGATATCCTTCATAAACATTTCGCCTTTCTCCCATATCAGATCCATCAGTTGTTCTTCGGCATTGGTTAGTTTCATTTGTTCTATAAGTTTAGAGTTTACTCTACAAATGTAGAGTAAATATTGATAATTCCAAATTTTTCTGCATTTACATTTTAATTGTTGTTATTTTTATCAAAACACAACTTATGAAGCGGATCTTGATCATTGTAAGCATAGCGGTCGTTTTTATTCTGGCAGGCATATTTTACTATCGCTATTATTTTGTTTTTGGCGATGGCACCAAAGCAGGTACCATGAACTACTTTGTGCACAAGGGATACGTGTTCAAAACCTACGAAGGCAGGTTGATTCAGGCGGGCATCCGTACGCAAACGCAAGGTAATATTCAATCGAATGAGTTTATGTTTTCGGTTACCGATCAGCATGTAGCTGATCAACTCACCAAAAACGCAGGTGCCTATGTCGAGCTTCATTATAAGGAATACCTGCACACACTGCCGTGGCGAGGTGTAAGTGTTTTTGTGGTGGATAGTGTGCTATCGGTGCGTCCGGTTGGCCCGGTTCAACCTTAATTTAACGCAAACCAACATTCAGATTAACTGTTGCATTTAAAACACTTTCGATATGTGGCAGGAAACAAACAATAAGCTATACCGGTCTTTCGAGTTTAAAGATTTTTCACAGGCCTTTTCATTTATGACACGCGTGGCTTTGCTTGCCGAAAAGGCCAACCATCATCCTACGTGGACAAATACCTACAACAAAATAGAGATCTGGCTATCAACCCATGACGCCGGCGATGTTGTTACGGATAAGGACAGGTTACTTGCTGATGAGATAGATGCGGTGGTTTAGTCATTGCGTCATTAGTCATTAGTCATTGGTCATTGTGTCATTAGTCATTAGTCATTGGAACGGACCATACTTTGTTTTGCGTTAGGGATGGAGCGGATACCGGCCTGTGGCTAAGGCCTGTGTAGTATAAGCGGATAGCCCGGGCCGCAGGTAACGCCCGTATTATCTGAGCCTTTATTCTCTTAATCTGAGGGTTTTTTCTGATTCATTACAGGCTTCTTTTAATCCTGGTATCGGACAAATCAAGGTTCAGACTAAAATCAGCGCAATCATCCTAATCAAATAAAAATCAACGGTTCGCTATCCACATTTCTTTGAATTTTCCACATTCCCGCTAAACACGGAGCAATACCTTAACTTTACCAGCCTGTAAAAAAGGGAGATACCGTTTGGCAAAAGATACAGTTAAGGAAACGCCGTTAATGCAGCAGTACAACCAGATAAAGGTGAAGTACCCCGGTGCGTTGCTGCTGTTTCGTGTGGGTGATTTTTATGAGACTTTCGGCGAGGATGCTGTTAAAGCTGCGGGCATTTTAGGTATCGTGCTTACACGCCGCGCTAATGGTGCAGCTACACATATTGAGCTTGCCGGCTTCCCGCATCATTCCCTCGATACTTATTTACCGAAGCTGGTTCGTGCTGGTCAGCGTGTGGCGATATGCGACCAGTTGGAGGACCCGAAGGCCACCAAAACCATTGTAAAACGCGGCGTTACCGAGCTGGTTACGCCCGGCGTGGCCATCAGCGATAACATCCTGCAGCAAAAAAGCAACAACTACCTTGCTTCATTATATTTTGAGAAAAACAGCATCGGCATAGCGCTGATCGATATTTCGACAGGGGAGTTCCTGACCGCACAGGGGAGCAGCGAATACATCGATAAATTATTGCAGAGTTTTTCGCCATCAGAGATCATCTATCCGAAAGCTCGTCAGAAGGATTTTAAGGACACTTATGGCGACCGCTTTTATACCTATACGCTTGATGAATGGCCTTACAGCGGCGATTACGCCCAGGAGGTACTACTGAAGCATTTCGGCGTTAAATCGTTAAAAGGCTTTGGTATCGACAGGCTGAACTTGGGTATTATTGCTGCCGGTGTCGCCCTGCATTACCTGAACGAAACAGAACACCGGAACCTGCAACACATTTCGGCCATCAGCAGGATAGAAGAGGACCGTTATCTGTGGCTCGACCGCTACAGCGTACGCAACCTGGAATTAGTTGGCTCCGCCAATGAAAATGCGTCGACTTTGGTTGATGTGCTGGATAACACCTGCTCGCCAATGGGCGCCCGGCTGCTGCGCCGCTGGATAGTGATGCCACTGAAGGAGCTAAAGCCTATAGCCGACCGCCTGGGCGTAGTAGAGTACCTTATAGAGCACGAAGAATTGCGCGAAAACCTGATGCAGCATATCCGGCAGATCGGCGACCTGGAACGACTGATCTCGAAGATCGGTTTGCAGAAAGCCAATCCTCGCGAGGTTTGTCAGTTGAAGAAGGCGTTGCTGGCTATCGATGCTATTAAAAAGATTGGCGAGGCTTCATCGAGCTTGCCATTGCAATCTATAGCCAGTCAGTTAAATCCCTGCGCGCTTATTTCTGATAAGATTGAGCGCGAGTTAAACTCCGAGCCGCCAGTAATGCTGGTTAAGGGCAGCGTGATGAATGAGGGGATCAATGAAGAGCTCGACCGTTTGCGCAAAATAGCTTTCGGCGGCAAAGGCTACTTATTGGAAATTCAAAAACGTGAGGCTGAAATCACCGGTATTCCATCGTTAAAGGTATCGTTCAATAATGTGTTCGGCTACTACCTGGAGGTTACGCACAGCCACCGCGATAAGGTACCTGCCGACTGGATTCGCAAACAAACCCTGGTAAATGCCGAGCGTTACATAACCCCTGAATTAAAGGAATACGAAGAACAGATCTTAGGCGCAGAGGAAAAGATACTGGCGCTGGAAACCAGGCTATATAACGATCTGCTGTATTCACTGGCCGAATATATTAAGCCGATACAGTTGAACGCGCAATTGGTTGCGCGTCTGGATGTCCTGCTGAACTTTGCCGGCATTTCCATTAAAAACTATTATACCAAGCCCGAAATAAACGACAGCCGCGTAATTGATATTAAAGGCGGCCGCCACCCGGTTATTGAAAAGAACTTACCTTTGGGCGAGTCGTACATCACCAACGATGTTTTCCTTGATTCGGAAACGCAGCAGATCATCATTATTACCGGTCCGAACATGGCGGGTAAATCGGCCCTGCTGCGCCAAACAGGACTTATTGTACTGATGGCTCAAATGGGCTGCTTTGTACCTGCCAAGGCGGCATCGATAGGGTTGGTGGATAAGATCTTTACCCGCGTGGGCGCATCGGATAATCTGTCCTCTGGTGAGTCTACCTTTATGGTGGAAATGAACGAGACCGCAAGCATCCTCAATAATTTATCGGATAGAAGCCTGATTTTATTGGATGAGATTGGTCGTGGTACCTCAACTTACGATGGTATTTCTATCGCCTGGTCTATTGCAGAATTTTTGCATAATCAGCCTACGGCAAGGGCAAAAACGCTTTTCGCTACACATTACCATGAGCTGAATGAACTGAGCAATTCTTTTCCGCGAATCAAAAATTACAATGTTTCCGTGAAGGAGGTTGGTCATCAGATCATCTTCTTACGCAAATTGGTGCCTGGCGGCAGCGAGCATAGCTTCGGTATCCATGTAGCCAAACTGGCCGGGATGCCGCCAAAGGTGCTTTCGCGCGCAAATGAGATCTTGAAGAAACTCGAAAACGAACGTACCGGCGGCGAGCACATTAAAGAAAGTATCCGCAAGGTACAAAAGCAGGCTGTGCAGATGCAGATGTTCAGCATAGATGACCCTGTGCTGGTAAAGATCCGCGATACGCTGAATAACCTCGACGTAAATACGTTAACTCCTGTAGAAGCTTTGATGAAGCTGGATGAGATACAGCGGGTGGTGAAGAGTTAAGTTTGCTGAATGTTACCGTTTTGATGGCTTTAAACTATCGATGCTAATATCGCTGACTTGAGTATGATCTTTGGCAATATCCGCCTGAATATTAATGTTAAGATCACCAAAGCGGTAGTAAGGACCCCGCGCTGTTTCGTCTTTTAAAATAAGCTTATATTTTTTTGCGATCAGTTTAACCTGGTTTTCAATAAAAGGTATGTTATAGGTGTGATACATTACCCCGGTTCTGTGTCTGTTTAACCATACAACCTCTTCTTTATCAGTTTGGCTGTTTATGCTGTAAAACAGCAGGCCTTTATTTTCTCGTGTTAGTTTAAAACACTTAGCAGTCAAAAAGGTCGAATCAATGCCTTTATATTTATACAAATGCATCAAGTCATTAAACGCGAGCGTTTGACCATGTAGCCGGTTGTAGGAAAACAATACGAATACGAGAATAAATAATTTTTTCATCATCCTAAGGTATAAAAATAATTAGTGCGCGGTTTAAATGTTAATATGTTAAAAATATCCCGCAACCCATAACTCATTGTGGCCGTTAACTTTGCTGTATGAGTAAACATTACGCTTTTTGTTTATTAGCAGCCGTAGCCATCCTTTCCTCGTGTCATAGCCGCAAAGCGGTAATGAGAGGCGAACCCGGACAAGTTGTACGCCCCGATGTAAGCATAGCCGACAAGTATGCCGCCATTATGAATGTTGATAAAAGCAATATTCAGAACGGCCGTTTGTATGCCTTTATTGACCAATGGATGGGCACGCCTTACGTATTTGGCGGCGAGGATAAAAGCGGGGTAGATTGCTCAGGGTTGACACAGCTTTTAGAGCAGCAGGTGTATGGTATCAATATCCCGCGGTCTACCAGCCAGCAGATCAATGTGATCAAGCGTAAATACGAAGAAGAATTAGTTGAAGGCGACCTGGTATTTTTTGATTACGATGGTAAAAAATTCAGCCATGTTGGGGTTTACCTGCAAAACGGCTATTATGTGCATGCCAGCTCATCAAAAGGGGTGATGATCACCCGTTTGCATGACCCTTATACCTATAAATATTTCTCGAGGTGCGGCTCTATTATTACTGATACCGTTTTCAATACACAGGGAGGCAGTAAATAACATTAGGCTTTAGGTCTCTTCAATTTAACCCGCGAATAAACCAGTTTTAAAAATGGTGTCCGCTGGTTTCCCGGATAATACTTTTTACCAAGCCGCCCGATAAGAAAACCGTAAAAGGCCATTACATAAATCAGCGTTTTAGGGGTGATTTCAAATATTATCATAATGAACATTAGCAGGAAAACAACCGGCACAACAATATAATTCAATCGCTGAACCTTCCATTTTAGTACGGCATCCATCTTTTCGGTACTAAAGCACAAGCGCTCCCTGTTGGCAATCAGGTAATGAACAAGGCCCGTTTGTGCAGTAATAATGAGGAAGATAATGCCTACATAGGTGAAAATGCCCCAGGTATATTCCATCAAATGCGGGCCGCCCGAAATAAAGCTGACTGCAAACGGAAACAGGGAGATGAAAAACAGGAAAGCCAGGTTAAGCACGATCAGTTTGGTGTCATAGTCTTTTAAAAAACTAAAAATGCGCAGGTGCCTTACCCAGAAATTGCCAACCAGGAAAAAACTGACCATATAAGCAAGGAATTTGGGCAGTAATTCCATAAAAGCATCGCGAACCTGGCCGGCAGTGGCGTGGCGCAGATTTTCCGGAAGCTTAAGATCGATCACCATAATGGTTATAATGATGGCAAAGACCGCGTCGCTGAATAAAATTACCCGTTCGAGTTGAAACTCTTTTTTTATCTCCTGTTCTTCATTAATATCCATAGTGCCTAAATTAATTTGAAACCGCTAACTTTGCGGCATTATGCCCGAAAATAAAGAAAGTTATACCTTCTGGACAAAATATAAGCGCTTCGCTAAAACGGAAGTGCTGCTTTACCTTATAATGATAATAGGGATAATACTGGGGATAATAATTTTCAGTTAGCAGCTTTTATTAATACCACGCTGTACTTATCAGCGTCGACTATCTCGCTGAAAAAGTCGATCAGATCCTGGTAAGAATCTTTATTGTAAATCCCTCCATTCAGCTGAAATTTTCGTTTATAGGTCAGCTTATCGTCTTTCAGTTCCATACTGGCGGTAAACTTGCCGAATGGTTTATCAATGTTAATATTTAACCGTTTCTTTTCAAGCATATAACCCTTAGGTAGGGTGTAAGTTACCTCATCAACTTCGCTTTCGCCGCGCGAGATATATACGTCATTCACCCGGTTGCGAACAAGTGCCGGTACGTATGTTTCCCGGTTAGCCGGGTTAAGCAGGAAATAATATTTACCATCGTCAACGGTGGCGTAATCGCGCGCGCGCAGCATAATGGTCTCTGTGGTAGAGGGAGTGAAGCTTTTATCCTGGCTGATATTTAATGACTCAATCTCCATATTATTGATCGGGTATCTTTTTTGCTCCTTTTTAGTTTGCTCATCGCGGGTTTCTTTGATCAAATTATCGCGGTTCTCATAATTCACGCCTTTGAAAACTGTAGTCATCGATCCCTGCAACGCACCGTCTGTATTGATGGTAAAATCTGCTTTACGGCTTTCCAGGTTTGCTTCGGCGCTATATTTTGGTGTACGCATCAATTTGCCGCCTTCCGGGGTAATGGCCAGAACGGTACGGTCGTCGGTAAAGTCGCCAAGGTAGCCGAAGGGAATAGTTTGACTGGTGCAATCGGCCCAGGTAGTATCATTTTTAAACGGAACACACAAAATGATATGATTAGCCTGATCCATACTGGCAAAATCGCGAAGCAAGCTTACGTTATGATCGCGCCCGGCCTGAACAATGCAATAATAAGAATCGATATCGGCAGCTTTGAGCAACGCTTGTGTATAATTTACCAGCGCTTTACAATCACCATAGCTCTCCTTGTCTACCTCCATTGCCGGGAAAGGCTGAAAGCCACCTATACCCACCTGCACGCTGATGTAGTGGGTTCTGCTTTGCATGTACTCGTATATTTTTTTTGCTTTCAGTTTAGAATCGGTTATGCCCTGTGTAATATCTTTAACATGCTGAATAGTGGCGTAATCAAGTGCCTGGCGGTTAGCCATCAGTTTTTCGTTATACCATTTACCCAATTCGGCCCAATTGGTGAAACTGCCGCCTATACCGTAATAAATGAAATTTACAGGGGCTATCTTAACACTTGAGGCATAATCACGGAGATAGGGGCTGAAGGGTTCTCGTTTCAGTGCCTTAAGATTGCCAACATGCCACGAATATACTTTTTGGCCCTGGGCATTCGTGGTAATCACGGCGTTAGACGGTAGATTGGTTTCCTTATATCTTATTTTAAAGTCGGGTTTGCAAATAAAAGTGTAGGAACTGTTTTCAACCGCTACACCCACGTCGTTATCAGGCATCCAGTCGGGAAAGACAAGCGTTTGTTTCGACTTTTCCTCATACTCATAGGCAACGGTATATGGATAGCTGGTAACGGGCGGCAGATAATGCTTTACCCGCTCACTATCAAACAATGAACCGCCAACGCTTTCATCGTCAAATTTGCTTTCGGAGAATTTATCAACCTGCTGGCCAAATTCGTTATATATAACACCCTTTACGCTTTTAATAATATCGTTGATGTTATGATAGATGACAACATGGGCATCCTCGTCGCCATTCTTATTCAGCACGGTGATCACTTTCCTGAAATGATAAACTACATTATCGAGGTCTTTTACCTCAACAGTCATTGATTGATCTCTGATCACCGAACTCGCATAAGGAAGTAGTTCTTTTGAGATCAAACCGGCCGCATAGTTTTGCTGGGCCTTAACACTAATTGTTACTATAACTAAACAAAAACCTAAAATAAAACCCCTCATCATTTCTTTTTAAATACTATTTCAGCTTTTTGCGACTGGATGATCTTGTTAAAAAACTCTTTCACATACGGGTATTCCTCTGCCCCGTAAATCGACTTATTAAATTGTGTAAGATAGGTGAAACTGAAAGAATTATCGCCCGCATCATATTGGGTTATGTATTTACCGCCGTTGTTTGGCAATCCTAAGGCCACGGCTGCAGGCGGTGTTTCCACGGTATATTGAGCGGGTAAATGAAGCGTAATGGTATAGCGGTCTTCCGAAGCCATGCCCATATCAACCGGAAACGATCGCTCATTTAATTTAAGCGGGTTGGTAGTTATTTTACCAAGGTAGTAGGGGCTGAAGGTTAAGCCACTGCTATTGTCGAGTTTATTGTAAAGATTGATCTCTACATCATAATGTTCAATAACCGGCATGTCCAAACTGTCAACATTATCCACTTCCGATTTCAGTAACTTCCATTTAGGTAGTTTGCCATTCAGGTTCTCAACATACTCGTCAATGGTATTGAATTTTTTGATCGCGGCACGGCGCTCGAAAGCCTTATATCCTGTAGAATAATTTATAAGTGTGCCTTTGAGCTTGCCATTGTCCTGCAAGGTAACGTCGAGCATGTAACTGCTTTTTTCGCGCTGCGACAGGCTCATATCCACAAAATAAGACGGCTTGTCGAGGCTGAAAACACGGCCTTTATCGTTCAGGCATTTCATAGGCAGCATGCCAAACGGAAGCAGCGGGTTGCTGGCATCGAGCATATAGTTTTGATCGCCAATGTTCACTTTTGCCACCACATAATTAAAATCGGTCAATGTTGGGTACAGCGTATTGAGTGCGCCATTATCGCGGGTTGATATCAGTACCGCCTCGGCGTTCAGGCCTGCGGAACCCAGGGCAGTAACCAGTGAAAGATTGATGTCTGCAATACTTCCGCTATGAGTATCTATAGCTTTGCTGATGCTTTCACTGTAAATGCCAATAAAATCGTTCCACTTAAACCATTTTTGCCAGTATCGATAAATCGCCTTTGCTTTGGCAAGGTCATCGGTCTTACCGGCAATCAACGGTGTTATCCTATCTTTCAGCAGGCTTTTTCGTTTTAACTGACCGCCAAATTCCGACTCAGTTTTAAGCGTGTAGTCCAGGTCTTTCCATTCTTTGGTCACCTTGTGCTTAACACCGTCGTAAGGATTGGTAAATTCAACCAGCTCAAAATTAATTGATGAGATGAAATTCTTTTTCGAGGTCATGTAATCGTCCTCAACAAAGGCAGGGATATCACTCATGCCATAGTTAAGTTGTGAGCAATCGCATGCGGCCCCGTGCGATTCAAAGCATTTCGTCTCTATCTCCGCTTTATTTTTTGTTAATTTCAGGTAGCCCTTTATAGATGCGTTGAAGGTAAAGAAGGCGGGAATATGTACCTCATATTCTGAATAGACCTTTGGAATATCGTCCTGCATGTGCCATGAGCGAAGTCTGTCCCAATACGGCGATTCGATGGTAAACTTATATTCTATGATGCAGCCGTTGCGGAGGCCCGGAAGCGCGAACTTGTAATTAGCCCAATGCTTATTTTCTTTAACAGGGTATATTTTCTTATTTTCAAGTTCCGATTTCTGAAGCAGACCATTATCATCGCGGTAATAAGTTACTGCTTGAATGTTCGACACTTCTTCATACGAATCATTGTCGCTTCCATTATATAAGGGAATTTGTACGGTGCCTTTTTCAAATGCCTTGCTGTCAAATATTTTGATCTTTACGTGATATTCGTACATCAGCACAATCCTGTCGTTGCTGCCAATGTTAATTCTCGATTTGCCAAATTCGTTTAGCACCACCGCATGCGCAGAGGTATCTTTAGCATATTTGGTCATATTTATCTCCTCGGAGGTAATTTTACCGAATTCAAAATCCTGTGCCGCGACAATACCGACAGTAAAAAGCGCAAAAAATGCGATAAGTAAAGGTTTAATCATATCCTTGTCCGATCAATTAGTGGCAACAAAATAATGCATTTATCTTAGAAATTAAATTAATTAAAAAATTTATAGTTCTGTTTCTTTTTAAGACTTTTGCGACCTTTGTTAACACTCAGTATTTTATCCGGCGCGCTGAGTTAATAAAATAGCCGGTACATTACGATACAAAATACAACTACCAAATGAAACTAAACTTAAGGCGGCCGCTGGCGTTTTTCGACATCGAAGCGACGGGAACCAATATCGGCGTCGACCGTATCGTCGAAATATCTGTCATCAAACTACATCCGGATGGCAGCGAAGAAGTAAAAACATGGCGTGTAAACCCCGCTATGCCTATTCCGCTCGAATCCTCGTTGGTACACGGCATTTATGATGAGCACATTAAGGATGAACCCGTTTTCAAAGATCTGGCGCAAAGCATCGCCGACTTTATCGATGTAAGCGACCTGGCGGGTTACAATTCCAACAAGTTCGATATCCCTATGCTGATGGAGGAATTTTTGCGTGCCGATGTATTGTTCGATCTTGATAATCGTCACTTTGTAGACGTGCAGAATATATTCCACCAGATGGAGCAGCGCACGCTCAAAGCCGCTTACCAGTTTTACTGCAATAAAGAGATCATTAACGCACATTCGGCGGAGGCTGATACCCGTGCAACCATGGAAGTATTGCTGGCGCAGATAGCCCGTTACGAGAACATGGAGTGGGAAGATAAAAAAGGCAACAAAAGCATCCCTGTTGTAAACGATGTGGAGGCCTTACATCATTTTACCAACCTGAACAAACCAGTCGACTTTGCAGGACGTATGGTTTACAACGAATCAGGAGAGGAAACCTTCAATTTTGGCAAGCATAAAGGAAAAGCTGTAGAAGAAGTGCTGCGTATTGAACCCAGCTATTATTCATGGATGATGCAGGGCGATTTCCCGCTGTACACCAAACGTAAGCTGGAAGTTATCTATAACCGCTGGAACGCTAAAAAGAACGCCGAACGCCAGCTGAAGCAACAGCAGCAACAGTCTGCGCCGAAGCCGCAGGAACAGCAGCAACAACCGGCTGCACCAAAACCGCAGCAGGAATACGTAAAACGTGAGTTTCACAAGCCCGATCATACCCGTACGTACAATCAACCGAGACCTGATAACCGCCAGTTTAAAAAACGTGATGATGAACCGGCAAAACCGGTTGATGACGATATGCTGCGCCTGCTTGCCGATAAATTTAAAAAAGGTAAGTAAATGCACACGGCATTAATATTACACGGCGGTTAAACTAACGTTGGTGTAAAATATTATCTTTATATTTTTATAAGCACTTATGTCTAAAATAGAATTATCGCGCGTAAAAGGCGATTTTGGTTTCGAGGCCAAAGATGAACAGGGCCACGTTGTAAGAATGGATAGCAGCCCCGAGAGCGGCGGCTGGGACTTTGGCGTTCGCCCGATGCAAATGTTGTTAATGGGCTTGGCCGGCTGCTCGGCTATCGATGTGATCACCATACTGAAGAAACAGCGTCAGGAAATTAAAGATTATAAAATGGTAGTGAACGGTGAGCGCGAGGCCGGTAAGGAACCATCGCTATGGAAAGATATTAACGTAGAATTTCATATTTACGGCAATGTAGATCAGGATAAGGCCGACAAAGCCGTAGAACTATCTATTGGTAAATATTGTTCTGTTGCCGCTACCTTAGAAAAAGCCGGTGCAGCCATTAAATGGCGCGCCTTTGTGCACCACGTGTAATAAACGGAGGGGCTTATTATGGATAGAATAATTCCGATCAAAACCATCCATCTTTTCCCCCTTTTGCACGATTTGCTGATCGACTTGCTCAGGTCTTTAGAGCCGGCCGATTGGCAAAAACGGACTATCGCGCCGCTATGGACAGTAAAGGACATCGCAGCCCATCTACTGGACGTTAATATGCGTACCATAGCTACGGTTAACAATTACAGCGGCACCTCGCCGCAAAACATCAATTCATACACCGACCTGGTGAATTACCTGAACGAGCTTAACAACGTTTGGGTAAGGGCGATGGACAGGGTAAGCCCGCAACAGCTAATTGAGCTGATGGAGACCACCGGTCGCCGGCATTATCAATATCTCGAATCGTTAGACCCATTTGCGCCAGCCATGTTCGCCGTTTCATGGGCAGGAGAGGAGCAATCTGAAAACTGGTTCCACATTGCCCGCGAGTACACTGAAAAGTGGCATCATCAGCAGCAAATCCGCGATGCGGTTGGCAAGCCGGGGATTATGCATTATGAATTGTTTTACCCCTGCATGGATACTTTTATGCAAGCTATGCCATATACCTACCGCAATACAGTTGCCGCTGAAAATACAGTTATACAGATCACTATAAGCACACCTAACGGCGGTACCTGGTACCTGCATAAGCAGCAGGCAGGCTGGACGCTTACCAAAGACACGATCAGCGGTCAGCCTGATGCATCGATTACTATTACTCCTGATACAGCATGGAAGTTGTTTACCAAAGGTATGAAGCCCGATATTGCAATGCAGTCGGCCTATATAAATGGCGATGAAAGTCTGGCCAGGGTAATGCTTGGAACAATAGCAGTAATGGCTTAATTATCCGAATAGTTTAACATAATAAAATTTATTTTACTTTAAACCTTATATGAAGAAACTTTTACTTTTTTATTAATTGCTGTAAGTTCTGTATTAGCCAAAGGGCAGCAGGTGAGCCGGATGATCAGATTTGACCCGGTAGATGACAAAGACAGTCTTCACATGGCGCTCAATTCCGATTACAACCTGATAGAGGATAGCTGTGCCACCATCGTGAGGCGTGTTCGTTTTAATATGAGGCAGCGAAAGTTTCACGGGCGGTTTACTGATGTGAGCAAGGCGGATCCAAGCCTTGTAATAAATGAAGGAAGTTATAATAATGATGGTTTGAAAGATGGGCCATTTATTGCGCGTTATCTTAACGGTACAATGCTGGCAAAAGGTAATTTTAAAGATAACAAGTACGATGGGACCTGGAACGTGTTCTATGACACCGGTAAACCCAGGCTTATTTTTGAAGTTACAGATGGTGTTTGTGCGATAACAGATGCATGGGACGAAAAAGGGAACAAGACCGTTGATAAAGGACATGGGACATACATTATCGATCTGTCCGGCCTCTCGTGGAAAGGTAAATTGGTTAATGGAAGACCTGATGGTACCTGGCAGTTATTTCAAAGTAATGATATAGGAGGACGAGCATTCGGTTCTGAGTATTTCAAAAAATCAAAATTTGTTGATGGCGAAAATTCTTTAGGAAAATATACAGATGCGCCTCATATTGATTTAACGGTGAACATCAATCTGCCTTTTATCGCTGCCGAAAAAATATTGGTGGCGCCTCCCTGCGGCTCAGGGCCTGCTAATCATACTTTTATAGATGCACATTATTACGCGGGGATGTCAGCATTTTACAGCCTTCTGCGCGACCATCTGAAAGAATACCTGAACCACGGCTACCTCGAAAATAAAGAAGGCACGTTTGAGATTATGGGTGATGTAACTCCCGGGGGAAATATCGATAACCTCCGGAAAACCGGCGGAAGTTTTTCGACAGAGATAGTTACCTACGTGTCCAGGGTGATCCAACGAATGCCGCGTCTTGAACCTGCCACCCTTGATGGTAAAACGGTTACTCAAAGCTTTAAAATAAAGTTTAACATCGAAAGAACTATATTCTCTTTTGAGATCAGGTTTATTCGATAACTACATGTAAACAGCGCTTACGCTACAAAACTGTACTTTTTTAAGCTCACAATTTAACAATTGTGGGCTTAACGCTGCCGTATTGCCGCTATTTCTCTTACAAACACTCAATAGCGATACACCTTATTTAAAAATAGCTGCTAATTGGTTGACTAACTTGTTATTACCGGCATGATCTGCCGGGGGCAGGGGCGGGCTCATGTCAATATGTTAATAACGTTAACAGCGTTATGGCACCGATGTTGCAAAACGGGGATGTACCCAAAGGGGTACAGTTCACAAAAAACACAACTTTATGAAACCAAATTTAAAAAAGGCCGGCCTGCTTTTAACAGGAATACTGGTAGGCGGCAAACTATTTGCCCAAACACCAGATACCACCCGGGCAACTTCAGATTATGTAACACCTTTTTCGAGCGATGATGCGTTCCGCACATGGTCGATAGGCATTAACGGCGGTGTTTTATCACCTTATACTTTTATCGGAACAAATGGTCAGCAGGATTTCAGACATCCGAAAGTGAATCTTGGTTATGGCGCTTACATTAAAAAGCAAATTACACCTGCCATAGGTATTCAGTTGGATTATATGGGCGGTAAATTACAGGGCGAAAACAGCAATACGGATGCATCAGGACTTCGTTATGACAGCTTCAGCACCAAAATGCCTTACGCGTTAGATATGGCCGCCAATATCACCGTTGGTAATATCAGCTGGCATAATCACCAGGGCGCCATTCAGCCTTATCTTACTGTAGGTGGCGGTTTCATGCACTACACGCCAACTATCACCAATGGTTCAACAACATCTTATTTTAAAACAGACGACGGAAACTCTATTAATGAATTTTACTTACCGGTAGGTGCGGGTTTGAAATTCAATGTCGCTAAGGGTATTAATATCGACCTGGGCTACCAGCTTAATTTTGTGTACTCTGACAATCTCGACGGCTTTAAATACGGCGGCAATAACGACCGTTTCTCTTATGCCCATGCAGGTTTGGAATTTGCCCTCGGCAAAAAATCAAAACCACAACTGGCTGTGCATAACCCCGTATCGTCAATGCGCAGCGAGTATATGATGGAAAATCAGAACACCCGTGCACAATTGCAAAGCCAGATCGATGCCCAAAAAGCACAGAACGACCAGTTGAAGGCTGATCTGGCGACAACCAATGCTAATCTTGCCAAATTCACAGCAGACAGCGATGGCGATGGCGTTCCTGATTTCTACGATAAATGTCCTAATACACCTGCCGGAACAAAGGTTGACGGTTCTGGTTGCCCGCTGCCAGTGGCCAAACAGGTGACAGTAATTACCGAAGAGGACAGGAAAATTGTTAGGGATGCGATCTCGAACCTTGAGTTTGATTTTGGCAAAGCCACTATTCGTGCGCACTCTTATCCAACACTCGATCGTGTGGCTAAGCTGTTGGTTGATAAGAATTTCAGCCTCAAACTGGCCGGTCATACCGATAACGTAGGTTCAGACGCTGCCAATATGAGGTTATCGAAAGAACGTGCGGAGTCAGTTAAATCATACCTCGTTAGCAAAGGTGCCAATGCATCGCGTATCGAAGCAACCGGTTATGGCGAAACACAGCCAATTGCAAGCAATAAAACAGCAAAAGGCCGTCAGCAAAACCGCAGGGTTGAATTTACCTTGTATTAATTAAAAAACACAATAATAGCAAAGCCCCGGTTTTGACAGACCGGGGCTTTGCTATTATTGTATGCAAGACATTTACTCGACTTCAAAAAATTCAGCTAACGCACCAAAATAGCTTTCGTCCCACCCTTCGGTGAGGTCTTTGAAATCAACCGCCGGGATATTGGTATGCTTAAGCTCAACAGAAGTACCGTCCTTATCCGGATGAAGTTTAATGGTAACAATAGATTCCTCCGGCTGCCCGTCGAAATACCATTGCTGCACCACTTTTTTATTTTCCTCAAACTCAATATTCTTTCCTACAATACTACCATCCCACATCGAAAATTCGGAACCCGGCTTTGTCGACATTTCGGCAGGCTCACCGGTCCACAGTTCAATAGTAAGTGGATTGGTTAGTGCCGTGTAGATTTCTTCGGGTGCTGCGGGCAGGCGGTAATATTTTTTATAGTCGGGCATGGACACGATTTATAAGATTTTTTAAAGATTGACAGGATTGATTATTCCTTCTATTGTTGGCTACAAAAATCCTGAAAATCTATTCAAAATCCTAATCATCTTGTTACAGGGGCCAAACAGTTTTGCCATAAACCTCATTCAACACATTAGCCATACCTGCATAAATAGCAACGGCGCCGCAGAATATCCCCTCGTAACCGGCAAATTTCCCAATGCCTTCATTGCCCGTACCGTGCTCGGCAGCCAGCAGGAAGAAAAGAATGGTCAGCGTACCAAAAATTATCTGCAGTGCCCGGTTCAGCTTTAATGTGCCAAAGAATAGGAATAAAGTAAAGAAACCCCAGATCATCAGGTAAGCACACATAGCCGATTCCGACGGTTTGGCCGACCATCCGAGTTTCGGCATAACGATCAATCCTACTAACGACAACCAGAAGAAGCCGTAGGAGGTAAAGGCGGTAAGGCCGAAAGTATTGTTCTTTTTTGCCTCTATTACGCCAGCTATTACCTGTGCAAAGCCTCCGTAAAAGATACCCATAGCCAGGATCATCGAATTCAATTCAAAAAAGCCGGCATTGTGGAGGTTAAGCAGCACGGTGGTCATGCCGAAGGCGCAAAGGCCCAGTGGCGCAGGATTAGCAATGCCATCCTTTACCTGAACGGGTGTTGTTGGGATCATAGTTTAAAGGTTTTTTGTTGGTTTTCAATGCAATATAATTTATCCCGCAACATTTAGCAATTTTTTCTGCAAACTGCTGTTACCTTTATGAGCAATTAAACTATGCAAAAACTGGTACTGCTGCGCCACGGCGAAAGCATTTGGAACAAAGAGAACCGCTTTACCGGCTGGACCGATGTGGACCTGTCTGACGAAGGCGTTGAACAGGCAAAAAGGGCAGGAGAGTTGCTGAAGGAAGCTGGCTATAATTTTGATATCGGGTTTACTTCCTTATTGAAAAGATCCATCAAAACACTTCATATTGTATTAGAGGAGCTTGATCATCTTTGGATCCCCGTTCAAAAATCATGGCGGCTGAATGAGCGGTTTTATGGCGCTTTGCAGGGATTGAATAAAGATGAAACGATTGCCAGGTACGGCGAAGCGCTGGTACACAAATGGCGCCGCGACCCGCACGAACTGCCACCTCCCATTACCAAAGATGATGACCGTTATCCCGGAAAAGACATTCGCTATAAAAACCTGACGGAGCGGGAATTACCGCTTACTGAGAACCTGAGCCAAACCATGGATCGGGTATTGCCGTTCTGGAATGAATTTATTGTACCTTGCCTGCGCCAGAACCAAAAGGTTATTGTTTGTGCTCATGGCAATAGCCTGCGCGCGCTGATCCAGTATATCGATCATTTAACCGACGAAGAGGTAACCAAACTGGATCTGCCCACAGGCATTCCGTTAATTTATGAACTTGATGAGGGGTTGAACCGTATAAGACATTATTATTTAGAGTAATATAAATCAACGCCGGCTATGAATTTTGATGTCCGCTTCAGTACCACTTTCATCATCAATATCCTGCTGATATTGCTTGCGGTATTTATGTCGTTTATATCATTCCTCGAGTTCTTTTTCAAAGGCGGGCTGCTGCAATATTTCTTTCTTTTGTGGAGTGCGCTGGCATTTATTCGCTATCTGGCTTATCGTCGCTATATCTACCTGTCTTTTAATAAATTGCCGGTTTTAACTGTAAATGAGCAATTTATTTATGACGCGGTAAAGGATATCAAATACAACTGGAGCGATATCGACGAGATCTATGTAGATAATGGCTATCTCAATATCAAGCTCTATCAGCCCGAAAATTACCTGCAATATATCGAGAGCCGTTTAAGACGGAGACTGGCTGCCAGCGCTATCAGATCGGGCCGCACGCCTTACGTCATCAATATCGATATGATTAAAGCCGATTACGCCACCTTCCTGAATATCCTCGACGATTACAGCGGCAACGAATAAACGCCAAACAAAAAGGGAGACACCGTAGCATTTCCCTCTTCTATTTATATCGTTGTATTATCTCAACCCATTGCTTTGTTCAGCGCTATAATAGCGGTATCAAAATCCTCACGGGCTATCAAAAACTGAATGTTCACTTTACGCAAAGCAAAGCCGGCACTTTTGATATTGATATTATTCTCGGCGAGGGCAGAGGCCGATTTAGCCAGCAATCCCGGTCTGTCCATATTAGATCCGATGAGACATACCATAGCGGCTTTTTCAAAAGTTACCTTTTCGAAATTCTCTTCCAGTTCGTGGATCAGTTTTTTATCGAAATCCTTTTCCCAGATCACGATTGAGATACTGTTAGCATTGGTAGCCTTAAAGTTATAGCTGATGTTGTGGTCGTAAAACATCTGCATGATCTGTAAGTCGCTACCAGGTGTACCCACCATCGATGGGTCGTAGATATCAATGATCATTACCTTTTCGGTACCGGTAATTACCTCCACGCGTTTGTGCTCGCAGATGTAATCTTTGGTGATCAGCGTGCCCGGGTGTTCCGGGTCAAAAGTATTTTTGATCCTGAGGTTTATATTGTTGATCTCCAAAGGTTTAGATGCCTTTGGATGAATCGCTTCCATGCCTACATCAGCGAGCTGATCGGCAACGTCGTAATTGGTATTGCCTACCGGGTAGCAGTTATCTACACCTACCAAAACCGGGTCGGCAGTGCAAAGGTGATATTCTTTATGAATGATGGCCTCTCCGGGCTTAACAGCTACAGCTATTTTACTGAAC
This sequence comes from Mucilaginibacter sp., assembly GCA_036569325.1. GTDB lineage: Bacteria > Bacteroidota > Bacteroidia > Sphingobacteriales > Sphingobacteriaceae > Mucilaginibacter. The sequence continues at coordinate 21,486 of DATCQV010000084.1, forward strand.
GTAACTTCAGAATAGCCGCGGTCAAATTCACGCATAATGCCCTCGGTACCTTTGGTATAGCCGGTTACAATGCAAATGGTGTCCTCAAATTTTATATTATGCAGATCATGTTTGATACGCTGATCGATGGTAAACGAACGGTGGTCGTGGAAACCGCTCAGGTCGACCAAAGTGGCGTTAATCCCCATGTTTTGCAGGATATTGGTAAAATTAAAGGCAGAATGCGTTTCACCTATCGACGCCAGGATCTCGCGTGCTGCTTGCAAAATATCCTCGTTACGCACATAGCCTGATGCTAAAATGCCTGATAAATTTTCAAGGTAAGTCTGTGCATCGTTTACACGCTGCTCAATAAAGGCATCGGCTTTGGCAATATCCAAACCTAAAGCTTCATAGCTTTTGTTGATCTCTTTTAACCTGACAGTAAGGTCTTTAAGTGGTTTATGAAAGTCCTTGAAGTTAGCCAGCTTATGATACACACCAGGTTCGCCGGTCTTCTTATTCTCCAGCAGGAGATTGGTTACCCCTGAAAATGCCGATACTACAAAAATGCGGTTATATAATTCTTTGCCGCTGCGATTAAAGAGGATGATGTTCTTGATCACATCACCTAATGCGGACATAGACGTTCCGCCGATTTTTTCTACTGTTAACATTTCTAAAAATTCGCTTTGCTAAGCGGAAGTACTAAAGTTATGCCTGTTTAGATAGGTTATTGTTTCCATCTGTATAACAGTGCTTTATGGTTGGTATTATATTTTTAATGAAGAACATATCAAATTGATTTGATATACCGTCTATCAAAATGAAAGGCTTAATCAGCTTTCGGATACAGATCGCCGGCCTTTTCTGCAGACAGCTTAATGCCCTTGATCATTGCCGAGCTGAAACCGTTGTGCTCCATTTCATTCAGTCCCGCAATGGTACAGCCGCTTGGCGATGTCACCTTGTCAATCTCCTGTTCGGGATGCGAAGCCAGTTGCAGCAATAGATCGGCTGCGCCTTTGGCAGTCTGTGCGGCCATCTTCAGCGCATCGTGTGCATGGAAACCAATTTCGGTTCCACCTTGCGACGCTGCGCGTATCGACCTCAAAAAGAAGGCAATACCGCAGGCACATAAAGCCGTGGCCGAGGTCATCAGTTCTTCATTGATCTGGATGGTAACGCCAACCGTCTCGAACAGTGAGCGTACAAAGTTAATATTCTTAGGCGTACCGTTATCAGTGGCAATACAGGTCATCGATTGTCCTATCGCTATTGCCGTATTAGGCATCGCGCGGATCACCGGCACGTTCAGATCAAGTTGGGTACGGATATCGCCGCAGCTTACACCCGATACCACCGATATTACCAATTGCTTCTCGGGCTTCATCGACGGCTTGATCTCGTCAAGCAGCCTGTTCAGTTGATGAGGCAGCACAGCAAGAACGATAAAATCTGCCTTGCGGACCGCCTTTAGGTTGTTATCAGTTACGTGATAACCAGCCTCTGAATAGGAAGCAAGTGAGCCGATATTGCGGCGTGTCAATGAAATTTGCTGCGGCTTGCATATCCCTGCCTTTACCAATCCCTTCGCCAGCGAAAGTCCAATGTTACCGCTGCCTAAAATGGCTATATGTTGTTGTGAATTCATTCGTTTCTGCTTAAAAGTGTTCCAAACGGTTCATTAGTTTTTAATTTACCCAAATCGTCTGAATGACCTATGATCACTCCGCTCACCCCGCAGGCTATGGCCGCAAAGGCATTGTCGAGTTTGGGCAGCATACCGCTGTGTATAATTTGCTCCTGTTTCAGCCCTTCGTATTTCCTGGGGTTGATTTCGCTTATCAATGAACTTTCGTCGTTAATGTCTTTCAAAACCCCCTTCTTCTCAAAACAATAAATAAGGGTGGTTTCATAGAGTTCAGATAAAGCAATTGCTAAAGCTGAAGCTATGGTATCGGCGTTAGTATTCAGCAATTGCCCATCTCCGTCATGCGTTAATGCGCAAAATACGGGAATGAAACCGGCATCCATCAGGCTTTTAAGGTTTTGCGGGTTAATGGAATTATCATCCAGATCGCCCACGAAGCCATAGTCGATGGTTTTTACCGGCCGTTTTTTTGCGCGGATAAAATCGCCGTCCGCACCGGTAAGACCTATTGCATTTGATCCAAAGCGCTGTAACTGTGCTACAATGTTCTTGTTGATCAGCCCGCCGTAAACCATAGTTACTACACGTAAGGTCTCAATATCGGTGATGCGGCGGCCATCAATCATCTTTGGTTCAATGCCTAAGGTTTTTTGCAGTTCGGTAGCAACTTTCCCGCCGCCGTGCACTAATATTTTGTATCCTTTCAGCGCGCTGAAGTCTTTCAGAAAATTATACAGGTTTTCGGAATTATCGATAACATTTCCACCAATTTTGATAATATACAACTTATTGTTACCCTCATTATTAGCCGAAACCGTATTGTTTTTTGTCATAATATCCCCGTTGCCCGCAATTAGAAGTGTAAAATGCTATCCCTTCACAATTTTTGGGATAAAATTAATAAAAAAATGCCTGTTTATTTAAGTTACTTATCATAAATAGCGATTTTTATTATCAAATGGCCAAGTGATTGTGAGATAATAATAGCCTGCGTTAAAAAATTAAACTTCTGTTTTAATTTCTATACAGAGCTTTTTAAAACCCCATGACAAGCTAATTGTATATAAGGTAGTGCACAATAAGTTTACATTTCATTTATGAAACATTGTGTATCATTGAACTTTATAATCTGCTATGTTTACAGTATCGCCCGATCATAAAAATAATGGTACCAGGCCACGGGTTGTAATTGTTGGAGGAGGATTTGGAGGACTGGCCCTTGCTAAAAGCCTTAAAAAAGCACCGGTTGACGTCCTGCTGCTTGATAAGCACAACTATCACACTTTCCAGCCGCTGCTTTACCAGGTAGCCATCGGTTCCATCGAGGCCGACTCGATCGGTTTTCCTATCCGGCGCATTTTTACCAAACACGATAACTTCAGCTTTAATATGGCGGAAGTTCAGAAAGTGAACCCAGCAGACAATACGGTAACTACCGATATCGGCACCATTCATTACGATTACCTTGTACTTGCGACAGGTTCGAATACCAATTTTTTCGGTAATGAGCAGATAGAGCATTTTGCTATGCCGATGAAGAATATCCCCGAGGCGCTGAATATACGCAGCCTTATCCTGCAGAACCTGGAAAAGGCGCTGATCACGGCCGATATGCGCGAAAAATTTGCACTGATGACCTTCGTGGTGGTAGGTGGCGGTCCAACGGGAGTAGAGCTCTCAGGCGCCTTAGCCGAAATGCGTCACCTGATTTTGGGCAAAGACTATCATGGCCTGAGTAAATACGATATGCGTGTCTATTTGGTTGAGGGAAAAGACCGCTTGCTGGCAGCCATGTCACAAGGTGCATCGGATGCTGCCAAGAAATTTTTGACTGATTCGGAAGTTACCATCTTTAACAGCGCGCATGTACAAAGCTACGATGGTTTTTATCTGACCATCGACAACGGCAAGACCATAAAGACCCGCAACGTACTATGGGCGGCCGGAGTAAAGGGAGAGGTTCCCGAAGGTATTCCCGCCGACGTTATTACGCGCGGCACCCGTATCCAAACCGACGAAATTAACAGGGTTAAAGGTTACCAGAACATTTTTGCCATCGGCGACGTAGCTGCAGTGATCACGCCCGAAACGCCAAACGGGCATCCCGGCGTCGCGCCGGCAGCTATACAACAGGGAGAATGGCTTGGAAGAAACCTGGTACGCCTGATCAAGAACGAACCTACCATACCGTTTAAATATACCGACAAAGGCACCATGGCTACCATTGGCCGCAACCAGGCCGTCGCCGATATCGGCAAGCTGCATTTTCAGGGCTTTTTTGCATGGCTGCTTTGGGGAGTTGTACACCTCATGTCGCTGGCGGGCTTTGCCAACAAGGGCATCGTATTTTTTACCTGGTTTATCAATTATTTCAATAAAAACAGTGATAACCGTTTGGTGATCAGAAGTTTTAACGAAGAAACACGCGCCTCGAACAATGTTTCTCACCGAAACGTAGTCTCCTAAAACATTTACCGGCATTCAAACATTTACTATAAAAATGTTTGAACGCCAATGGGTTTATTCCTCATCATTGCTTTACTGGTTATCGTCAGCGCTTTTTATTCTTATATCAATGCCCGCTATATCAGGCTACCGGGTACTATCGGCATTATTACTATCGCTATCATTGTTTCCCTCATTACCATTATCATTGATAAACTTGATCCCTCCATTGCAGGTCATCTGACCGTTCTGGCAAAGAACATCAATTTTCCGGGTACCGTACTGAATATTATGCTTGGATTCCTTCTGTTCGCCGGCTCATTCAATTCAAACACCAAACGCCTGAAGCGTGAATTGCGCCCGGTTTTTATATTGAGCACGCTTAGCGTAATCCTCTCCGCCGCTGTATTTGGAGCATTGTTTTATTATGTGACGATGCTGTTTGATATTCACATGTCGCTCATTTATTGCTTCTTATTCGGAGCGCTCATTTCACCAACAGATCCGGTCGCAGTTGGTGCGATTATTAAAAACTCGAAGCTTCCGGTTCATCTGTCAACCATCATATCCGGTGAATCTTTGTTTAACGATGGGGTAGGATTGGTGTTGTTCGTTACTGTGCTGGAGGCAATCCGCTCAGGTGTAGATAATATCAGTTTTGCCAATACGTTGGTGCTTTTTATCCGTGAAGTTTTCGGCGGGCTTGCACTTGGCTTGGTTTTAGGGTTCATTGCTTTCAGGCTCATGCGTTCCATTACAGATTTTCAGACTATCGTACTGGTCTCGCTGTCGCTGGTGATGAGCATTTCTGTTATTGCAACTTACCTTCATTTGTCTATTCCGCTTGCGGCAGTTACAGCCGGTTTATTCACCGGCGGCCGCACCATCAACCTCGACGAAAAAGAACGCTCGCACGAAGCCCTCGAAAAGTTCTGGCAACTGACCGACGAAATGCTGAATACCATTTTGTTTGTGATGATCGGCCTCCAGATGGTCAATTTGCCATATATCACCAATTACTGGCTTACAGGCGGTATTGCCATCGTACTGATCCTGATCGCACGATGGATCAGTATTTTATTGCCGCTGACATTTCTTCGCCGCAGCCTCAATGTGAACTATGGAAGTATTAATATATTAACCTGGGCAGGAGTAAGGGGAGGAATTTCGATAGCGCTTGCACTGTCATTGCCGCCAAGCCCGTATCGTCATGTAATACTTTGCGGAAGTTACTTTGTAGTGATTTTTTCGATCGTGATACAGGGACTTACCTTAAATAAGGTGATCAATTATTCGATGAGGGAGAAGAAGGCTGTGGAGTGATGATTACCCCGGAAATGCGTGGTTGTCATCCTGAGGCACTCGAAGGATGAGCGCAAAGGCCCTGATTCGTATGCATGTTCGGCGATGCTAATCGGTAAGGTCGCTCGTCCAGGCCCACCCGCATGCTTCGAGAACCTCGGCACGACAGCCCTTTATTTGTATTATAATTTCTTCATATAGTCCGCAATATCCACCTCATTCTGATCTTTAGAGTGACTAAACGATTCAATAATATTTTCCCGTTCTTTTTCCGAGCGGTTTTGGCTGAGTTTCTTTTTAGCCTGCAGGTCATCAACTACAAGTTTAAACGCAACAATTCCTTTCATCATTTTCTGCTTGTATTCGTCGGAAAGGTTATCGTATTGTTTCAGGTAATCAGCTTCATAAAAATTGATGGTTTCTTTCAGCAATTTGGTCTTTTCCTGTTCACTTTCCAGTAAAACGCAATTACCATAAGCATGTACCGCCAGATAATTCCAGGTAGGAACATTGAGTTCTTTCTCGTAGTTTTTGGGAGAGACGTAAGCGTGCGGTTCAGTAAAGATTACCAGCGTGCGGCTTTGCAAAATATCACCAGCCTGAGGATTTGCCTTCGCGAAGTGTGATAGCAAAATTAACTGCCCATTTGCTTCTTTTACTATAAATGGCAAATGTGTAGCAGATGGAATACCATCTTTTACCGTAACAATGGTGGCAAAGCTATAGCGCTGCATAAAAGCAATGGCTTCTGCATCATCAATAAACCGGTTAAAAGATGGGATATACATTATTTCAAATTTTCCAGCATGCGTTTGATGACAGCCTGCGCTGCCCATACCCGGTTAGCCGCTTCATGAACCACAATCGAATGGCTGCCATCCAATATCTCTGACGATAACTCCAGATCGCGCCTTACCGGCAGACAGTGCATCACCTTTGCGTTATTGGTGCCTTTCAATTTATCGTTGGTGAGCATCCAGTCTTCATTACCAGGGAATATCTTTCCATAAGGCTCATAAGCCGACCAGTTTTTTACATAGATGAAATCCGCATCGGCCAAAGCTTCATCCTGGTTATGTGTTATGGTAGCGCCTTTAGTAAAATCAGTATTCAGCTCATATCCTGCAGGATGGGCAATAATAAAGTCGACACCGGCCTGGCACATCCATTCGGCAAAAGAATTCGGTACAGCCTGCGGCAACGGTTTTACGTGCGGCGCCCAGGTTAAAACCACTTTGGGTTTGTTGCGGGTCTTTAATTCTTCGATAGTTACCAGGTCTGCCAGACTTTGCAGCGGGTGACGGGTAGCCGATTCAAGGCTTACCACAGGCACACCGCAAAATTGTACGAACTTGTTGAAGATCATTTCGCTATAATCTTCCTCCCGATTCTTCAATCCCGGGAATGAACGTACACCGATAATATCGGCATATTGCCCCATTACCGCAGCCGCCTCGCGAATATGTTCAACGGTTGTTCCGTTCATGATCACATTATCACGCAGCTCCAGCGCCCATCCTTCCTTGTCCATGTTCAGTACCATTACGTTCATCCCCAGGTTAAGCGCGGCTTTTTGGGTGCTCATGCGGGTACGCAGGCTTGGATTTAAAAACACCAATGCCATTGTTTTATTTTCGCCGAGGTGTTTATAAGCGTAAGGATTTTGTTTTAAATGCAGCGCTTCTTTAACAAGCGCGCTTACATCAGGAACATCATTTACGGAAGAAAATAGTTTCATGGGGCCGGTATATTTCTCTTTAGCAGAGATTAATTGTAAAAATCTATTTCAATAACTCTATTTTTAAAACTCAATTCAAATTAACCGGAGAACAATTTTTATCATCCCCTCGTAGTTATATTGGAGTTAACCTTAACCTAACAACGTCGCAAACGCTTCCAGGAACCTGTCGGCATTGGCTTTAGTTAAGTTCAGCGCCGGTAAAAGCCTTACTACGTTTGGTTTAGCCTCGCCGGTAAATATGTGATGCTTAAACAGTAGGTCTTTACGCACATGTGCCAGTTCTGCCGGTAATTCAATGCCGATCATCAACCCGCGACCACGAACTTCAACCACCTGTTTAAATTTCTTCAGCTCGTCAATCAGGTAACCGCCAACTTCCGCAGCATTTTGCATCAGGTTATCCTGATCCATCACCTCAAGTACAGCTAAACCTGCCGCGCAAGCCAAATGGTTGCCGCCGAAGGTAGTGCCCAGCATGCCGTAAGCCGGTTGGATTTTTGGCGATATAATAATGCCCCCAATAGGAAAGCCATTGCCCATGCCTTTAGCCATGCTATAAATATCGGCATCAACACCGGCAAAATCATGCGAAAAGAATTTGCCGGTACGGCCATAACCGCACTGAACAGAATCAGCTATAAAAACTGCATTGTGCGCGTTGCATAACGAACGGATCTTTTGCAGGAAACTTTCAGGTGCAACCTGAATACCGCCAACGCCCTGAATACCTTCTATGATCACAGACGAGATCTCATTTTCAGCAAACGCCTGCGCCAATGCCACTTCGTCTTTCCAGGGCAGGAAGATCACGTTATCGGTTTCATTAACCGGGGCAATGATCTTCGGATTGTCAGTTGCTGAAACAGCCAGCGACGTACGGCCATGAAATGCGCCTTTAAACGCTATAACCTTTTTCTTGCCGTTGTAGAACGATGCCAGCTTTAATGCATTCTCATTAGCCTCGGCGCCAGAATTGCATAAAAACAGTTGATAATCTTCTTTACCCGAAACATAGCCCAGTTTTGCCGCCAATTCCCTTTGTAACGGAATTTCAATCGAGTTTGAATAAAACCCGAGCTGGTGCAACTGAGCTTCCAACCTTTTCACATAATGCGGATTGGTATGTCCGATAGAGATCACAGCGTGCCCGCCGTAAAGATCAAGGTACTCAGTGCCTTTGTCGTCATAAACCAGGCTGCCAATACCTTTAACTATGTTGATGGGATTAATAGGATATACGTCAAATAATTTCATTTTTTTTAGCTTAAAGCGAAAAGCAAAAAGACCAAAGCTTCTTATTTTCTTAGGATTTTAATTAATCCGATCAGCATGGCTTTCACTTCATTAATTGATTTGTTCGTTATTGTAAATAGCTGCTCGTCAATGTAATTTAAATCTCGGCAGAGTAAACAGCAATATTCTAATTCATGAGCCGATCCAAGCGCAGTATCAAGAAAGTGAGCGAAATCTTTTTCGGTAAAACGACCACTACCTTCGACAATGTTTAGCGGTATAGAATATGCTGCTCGTTTGGTTTGACTCAATAAATCATAGGTTTCGCTTTTGGGAAATTTTGGCAGCAAATTCCTATAGACGAATAAATTTAATTCGTGAGACTTTTTCCATACTTCCAATTTTTTAAAATCCCGCATTATTCTTGCCTATTATCTTTTGCTTTCTGCTTTGGTCTTTCAGCTTTTCGCTTAGAAAGCTGTTGCCTTCAAACGAAGCCCCGCTTTTTCATCCAGCCCGAACATCAGGTTCATATTTTGCACCGCTTGTCCGGATGCGCCTTTTAGTAAATTATCCAGTATGCTGATAATTAATAGCTTGTTGCCATATTTCTTTACCTGTAAAAAACATTTATTGGTGTTTACAATCTGTTTCAGGTCGATGTTATGGTTGGTAACATGAGTGAACGGATGGGCGGCATAGTATTGCTGGTAAAGCTTCAATGCCTCTACTTCAGGCAGGTCTGTATCGATATACATCGACGCAATAATACCACGGGTAAAATCGCCGCGATAAGGAACAAAGCTAATCGGTTGGTTAAAACCCGGCTGCAATTGTTTTAATGATTGGCCGATCTCGCCCAAATGCTGGTGTTCAAACGCCTTGTAAACCGACAGGTTATCGTTGCGCCAGGTAAAATGCGACGTAGGCGACAGGCTCTGTCCCGCCCCTGTTGAGCCGGTGGTTGCGGTAACATGCACCTCTTTATTCAACAGCCCTTTCGATGCCAGCGGAAGCAAGCCCAACTGCAAACAGGTAGCAAAGCAACCAGGGTTGGCAATGTTTTGTGCTTCTTTTATCTTATCGTGATTTAATTCCGGCAAACCGTAAACAAATGTCTTTGTGCGGGTTTTATGTCCTGCCGGATCGTTGCTCAACCTGAAATCCTGGCTCAGGTCAATTATTTTGATCTCGGCAGGGATTGGGTTGGCTTCGAGGAATTTCTTCGCATCGCCGTGGCCCACGCACAAAAACAGGACATCGATATTATAAGCCAACTCGGCCGCGAATTTCATATTCGTGTCACCAAACAAATCGGTATGCACATCATAAATATGATTGCCTGCATTGCTGGTGCTGTGTACGAACATGATCTCCACGTTCGGGTGGTTCAGCAGGATCCGCAGCATTTCGCCGCCGGTATAACCTGCGCCGCCTACTATGCCGGCTCTGATAGCCCCCCGGCCCCCTGACGGGGCAGTCGCAGCACTTATATTTTCTTGAATTTCACTCATTACTAATTTTTTAAGTCTCCTTTAAAGGATTTAGGGGCTTACGAATTAACCTTGTGGTAGATCATTACCTGGTTGCCAAATATTTTCGAGAAACCTTTCACGTCCTCGCCGGTCCAGGCATTGTTCATCTCGCCGTAGCTGCCAAATTTATTAGACATCAGATCATGTGCTGACTCGATACCCACCACCTGGAAGCGATACGGATGCAATTGTACAAACACTTTCCCGCTCACATTTTGTTGTGTATCGGTCAAAAATGCCTCAATGTTGCGCATGATCGGATCATGGAACTGACCTTCATGCAGCCAGTTACCGTAGAATGACGATAATTGGTCTTTCCATGATAATTGCCATTTGGTCAATACATGTTTCTCTAATGTGTGGTGCGCTTTGATGATCACCATAGGAGCAGCAGCCTCAAAACCTACGCGGCCTTTAATACCGATGATGGTATCGCCTACGTGAATATCCCTGCCAATGCCATAAGGCTGCGCAATTGCTTGTAACGCCTGTATAGCTTTAGTTGGATGGTCATATTTTTGTCCGTCGATGCCGGTCAATTCACCTTTTTCAAAGGTAAGCTCGATATCGCGCGAGCCGCTTTCGCTAACCTGCGTTGGCCATGCTTCTTCAGGTAAGCCTAAGTTGGAGGTCAGGGTTTCCTTGCCACCAACCGATGTTCCCCAGATACCTTTATTGATCGAGTATTTAGCCTTCTCAAAATTCATATCCACGCCATGATCTTTCAGGTATTGAATTTCCTCTTCACGGCTTAGTTTCAGATCACGGATAGGAGTGATGATCTGTACGTCAGGCACCAGGATATTGAAGATCATATCGAACCTTACCTGGTCGTTACCAGCACCGGTGCTTCCGTGGGCTACAAACTCGGCGCCGATCTCTTTGGCGTAGTTGGCAATTGCAGTAGCCTGGCTCACACGCTCGGCACTTACAGAAAGGGGGTAGGTGTTATTCTTTAACACATTTCCATAGATCAGGAAACGAACGCAGGTATTGTAGAAGTTTTCAGTCTCATCAACCACGTGATGTGAAGTAACGCCCATTTTGTAAGCGCGTTCTTCAACACCTTTCAGTTCTTCTTCCGAAAAACCACCGGTGTTTACAATTACAGAGTGAACTTCATAACCTAAGTCTTGTGTCAGATAGATGCAGCAGAATGAGGTATCTAATCCACCGCTATAAGCTAAAACTACTTTCTTTTTCATTGATCTATATTTGTATAAAGACGTAATATTTACGCCTCTGGGAAGTTATTTTGTTGTTTGATGGGAGACGCAATGTATTGCGTCTCTATGTTATTCGTTGTCTAAGTGCATGCGTTTCTTGATCGCATTTTCGATGCGCTCGAGAAGTGTTGCCTTATGCGTGATCTTCTTCATTTTTTCCTCGTATTCCTTTTGTTTTTCCGCAGGATCAAACAGCATGGCAGTGCACATACAGTTTTTGCGGTTCTTGCTCATCAGGATATCGTAGTTCACACAACTTCTGCAGCCCGCCCAGAAATCTTCGTCCTGCGTTAGTTCCGAATAGGTAACAGGCTCGTAACCCAAATCGGAATTGATCTTCATTACAGCCAAACCCGTAGTCAATCCGAATATTTTAGCATTGGGATATTTCTTACGTGATAATGCGAAGATGTTTTCTTTAATAGCTTTAGCCAGGCCTTCCTTCCTGAACTTAGGACTAACAATTAATCCGGAGTTGGCCACGAAATCGCCATGGCTCCAGGTTTCTATATAGCAAAAGCCGGCCCAGGTACCGTCTTTATGCAGGGCAATCACCGCCTTGCCCTCCAGCATTTTATTGGCTACATATTCAGGTGAGCGCTGTGCAATACCGGTTCCGCGGGCCTTGGCCGATTCGGCCATTTCAACGCATATCTCGGATGCAAAATCAACGTGCTGTGCAGTTGCAACCTGTATATCAAAATCTTTAATCATTGAAATAGAAAAATTACCGTTAAATATTTGCCTGTTATGGCGTTAACAATAAATTGGTTTTTGAGTAGGCGGTGAATGCGAATTTTGTGCATTATATCACCGTAGGGCTAAGAGAAGAACGACGAATCAAGCCCGTGGCATATAGGGCCTTCGTCGTGAAGGAGAAAATACAAAAACTGTTGAAACCAAAGCAGCGGCAACCGGAGCAAATATTGCTCTCAGCGCGGGCTTGTTTAAGCTTTGTTTATTCATTTTTGTTATTTTTAATTTTTGTGCAAAAGTTTGCATAAAATTTTACTTATGCAAGAAAAAAATCACTTTATAATATTCAGTTTACATTAACGACGTAAATCGATAATTGCGCTCTAATATCCGGCTGTAACAGAGCGAACTGCCTTAACCTTTTGCGTCATCCCCCCTCGGTAACGCGAATGTAATAACCATTGATATCAATAAAGGCAAATTCACGTAAGCCATAGGGATAGGTTTGAAGATCACTTGATAGTTTGACGCCGCGTTCTTTAAACTCCGCATATACCTCGTCAATGTTATCTACAAACCACATTAAGTTCAACCGGGCGGGCGCACCGTTCACTTTTTCCACATGATCAGGATTCTCGCCGAAAAGCAAGCGCATATCATCGCGCCTGATGCCGCCGTCGGTATTGCCTTCGGTCCATTCATCATAAAAGCCGAGCGTATCGCGGTAATAATCCAGCGTTTGCCTGAGGTTGATAACCGGCAGATGCGCGCCGCAGCGAACGAACTTTTGGGTTTTCATGGCCTTATTGATGGATGATGTCGTTAATTATCATATCGGCATGGATTCTCGAATTCTCTATGAACCATAAATGTGTATCCAATCCACCGCAAACCACGCCCGCCAGGTATAAACCGGGCAAATTAGTCTCCATAGTTTCCGGGTTGTAATGTGGGATAAACTTATCATCGGTTAAAATGATACCCAGTTTTTTCAGGAACTCAAAATTGGGCCGGTAGCCTGTCATCGCCATCACAAAATCATTGGGGATAGTGACCAGGCCATCAGGCGTTTTGATATCTACCTCGTGCTCGCGAATAGCTTTCAGGTTAGAATTGAAATAAGCTTTGATACTGCCTTCTTTTATCCGGTTCAGAATATCGGGCCTCACCCAATATTTTACCCGTTGACTAACCTCTTCACCCCGAATTACCAGCGTTACGTCGGCGCCTTTACGATAAGTTTCCAAAGCAACATCGATAGCGGAGTTGCTTGATCCCACCACCACCACTTTTTGCATGGCATAATAATGAGGGTCTTTATAGTAGTGTTTAACCTTCGGCAGGCCTTCTCCGGGAATATCGAGCTTCACTGCAATATCGTAAAAACCGGTAGAAAGGATAACTTTCTTTGCCTGGTAAGTGGCTTTACTGGTAGTTATGCTAAATATATCGTCCTTTTTGATTACACCGGTCACTTCCTCAAAAAGATTAACGGGTAACTCATTAGACACAGCCACACGGCGGTAATATTCCAGTGCTTCGGCGCGGGTAGGCTTATTGCTGATGGTTACGAAAGGAATACCGCCAATCTCTAATTTCTCGGAAGTGGAAAAGAATGTCATGGTCGACGGATAATTATAAAGCGAGTTAACAAGGCAGCCTTTTTCGACGATAAGAAAGCTTAGTCCGGCTTTTTTGGCTGCCAGTCCGCAGGCTATTCCGATGGGACCGCCACCTATAATGAGTATATCGAGCATATTGCGAAATTAATGAATTGAGGTTAGAGATCAGAGATTAGTTGAGGAATATAAGAGTAGACTGACAATAACTACATCCTGTTGTTCTTATAAGATTAGAATGCACGCGAAAAGGGAGTTTCCGATGGGCCGCGAAGTATAAGGCACAAAAAAGGGTAAGCTACTTTTATCGCGCCGCTCAACTCTCTACCCTTGCTGCGTTCCCACCCTGGGGGAGTTCAAGAGGAGCTGGCCGTAAAAGACTTACCCCGGCGCAAAGATAGAAAAAGGTTTGTTTTTGGTTAATAAATTGTTAAAAAAGGCTAAACTGTTGTGTACTAACGGGTTTTTCTATCGGTCCGGCAGTTTTTAGTTTCGAATTCACAAATGTATCAAAATCCAGCCGGCGGTTAAACGGCAATTCCTTGTAAACGCGGTAACTTTTATCGTGCCCGATCATTTCGCGGCACAGTATAGTCAGCTTATCTATCTTAAATTCTTCCTGCCATTGTTGTTTACTAATGTAGGGCCATAACTTCTTAAAGGCAGGAGCAGGCAAGCTGCGGGCAATGGTAATATGGGGTACGAAACTGCCGCCGCTGAAAAAGCGCTTCAAATGTTTGAACCATACAGATGTGCCGGGCGTTTGTTCCAGCCGGGCGTATATGGTAGGGTTTTCTTCATGATGGAAAAAGTCGAAACCATTAATGCCGATGGTAAGCGGGGGCAAGGTCAGCAGTTCGCGTTCCAGTTTAGGCATCAGCGTGTCTATCCATACCGGTTTTTTACGAGGCCATTGCTGTATGCTGATGTGTGCTTTCGAACGCCTGCTATCGTAATCTCCAACTATGGCGGCGCTGTCGTCCTTAAAACGCCTTACACGCTTGCAAACACTATCTGATGGGGTAAGCACAATGAGGTAATCCTGGTAACTTGTCATGGCAATTATTTTTGTTAAACAAATATTACTAATGTTTTTAGTATTTGCAAATATTTCATCAAATATTCGGTCATGTAAAAATCAAAAAGCCAGCAGTTTATTACCGAATTGCAGTTCCTTGTAAATCCTCCACTCCGGGTGTTCGCTGTAAGTATCGCGGTGCAGAATGGTCAGCCATTCAACGGTAAACGCATATTTAAAATCGCGGTCTTCGAAATTAGGCCAAAGCTTATTAAAGGCAGGTATGGGAATATTTTTAACGATGTCGATTTGTGGTATAAAGTCTTTTAGCTTGAGGTGCATTTGCATGGTAAGCAGTTTAAACCAGTTTTCCATCCGCGTATCAGGCTGAATATTAGCATAGATAGTACGCGAGTTTCCTGTGCTGAAATAACGAAAACCATTCACTTGTAATTCAACCGGCGGCAGGGCACTTATCCGCTGGCCCATCCGAGCCAACGCCGGTTGCGCTAAAAATGGCTTACAGCGCACCTGGTGTGTAACGGATATATACGCCCGGTTGTGCATCCCTTCAAAATGACCGATGGCGTTTACCGATGCCCGCTTATACCGACTCATTTCCTTCTCCAGTTCGGGCGGGAGAGAGATAATAATAAGGTAATCGGCGTAAGCGTTCATCAAAAAGAGGTGAATATTTTGCGCTAAAATGCTAAATAATTTAGCAAATTAAAATTATTATTTTCTACATTTGCTGTATGTCAGCCAGGCGCGTCATTATGCATATCGATCTCGACTCGTTCTTCGTTTCCGTTGAGCGCAAGTTCGATCCGTCGCTCATAGGCAAGCCGGTAATTATAGGCGGCTCGGCCGAGCGGGGTGTTGTGGCCAGTTGCAGCTATGAAGCACGAAAATTTGGTATTCATTCGGCTATGCCAACTAAAAAGGCTTTGCAGCTGTGTCCGCATGCCATATTGATCCGCGGTTCGCATGGCAGATATGGCGAAGCCAGCCGCGAGGTAACCGAGATCATTAATAACGAGGTCCCGTTGTTTATGAAAACATCCGTTGATGAGTTTTATATAGATTATACGGGGATGGACCGGTTCCACGATTGCTATAAACATGCAAGTGAATTGAGGCAAAAGATCATCCGCGAAACCGGGTTGCCTATTTCTTTCGGCATGTCTTCAGGCAAAACGGTTTCCAAAATAGCCACCAACCAGGCCAAACCAAACGGACAATTATATATACCGCATGGAAGGGAGAAGGATTTCCTGGCGCCGTTAGCTATAGGCAAAATCCCTGGTTTAGGCGAAAGTGCGGAGACAAAATTGCATCAGTATGGTATTGAAAGGATAGGACAGCTGCAGAAGGTAGATGTTCGCTTTCTGCAAACTATTTTCGGCAAGATGGGGCGCTACCTGTGGGAAAAGGCAAATGGCATCGACGAGGGTGAGATCATTCCGCACAGCGAACGTAAGTCAATCTCCACCGAACATACCTTTCATACCAACGTATCGGACAAGCAAGTGATCGAAACTTCGCTGGTATCAATGACCGAAGAACTGGCGTCCAGACTCCGCAAAGAGAATAAACTGGCGTCATGTCTCGCTATAAAAGTTCGTTACGCCAATTTTGAGACACATACCCAGCAGGAAAAGATCAATTTGACTGCTGCTGAGCATATCCTTATCCCCGGCATTAAAAACCTGCTCAAAAAAGCCTGGAACCAGCACCGGCCCATCAGGCTAATAGGCGTGAGGCTGAGTAATCTTTGCACGGGCAGCTATCAGATCAACCTGTTTGAAGATAACGAAGAGCGCGTCAGGCTTTACCAGGCAATGGATACCATTAATTTCCGCTTTGGCGAGAAAACGGTTTGCAGGGCAGCCGGGATGGAAATAGGGACGAGGAATTTTAATCCGTTTATGCGGGGATAATATCAGCCGCACAACTTACCGCTAATACCTTTTTCATTAGCAACTCTTTCTGATCATCGTTGCCAATGGCAAATTCGTGACTGCCAAAGGGTTTAAAGCCATTCCGGCGGTAAAATTTAATGGCATTATGGTTGTGTTCCCATACGCTTAACCAAACGTAATTAAGATCTCTTTCAAAGGCTATATTCGTACTGAAGTCCAAAAGACTTGTGCCGATTCCTTTCTTATTACACCTGGCCGATACGTAAATGCGCTCAATCTCAAGCCCTTTTTCATTGCCTGGCATTGTTTGCGCGCTATCGAAGTTCAGCTTGAGGTACGCAGAAATGTCGTGACCCAGTAGGGCAAAATAAAACTCCGAACAAGGGTTTGTTAATTCTGACAGTGTTTTATCTAAAGTAAAGAGTGCTTCGTAATCAGCTATATCAGCCTCTTCTATAACCGATCTGAAGGCTTCAAAAAAAACTGCTCTGCTGAAGTTAGCTAATATTTCCGTATCAGCTATCGTAACCCTTTTTATAAGAAGATCATTTAAAGAATGGTCTGATGGTAAAGTCATTTGAGTATTTTCTTCATCAGCAAATCTGTTTGCCGGTCGTCGCCCAGCATAAATTCATGACTGCTGAATATTTCGAACCCATGGTGCTGATAAAAACCAATAGCGTTATGATTATGTTCCCACACGCCCAGCCAGATGTATTCAAAATTGTTTTCAATTGCCTTATTAGTCGCGAAATGCAGCAATTCCTTACCGATATTTTTTTTGTGATACTGGCGTGATACATAGATCCGTTCAACTTCCAGTGCGTTTGAATCGCGGAATTCAGTTTGGGCGTTGTTGTAGTTGAGTTTTAGATACCCAGCAATTTCTCCATCAAGCGTAGCGAAGTAAAACGCTGAATCGGGGTTGGTTAATTCAGAAAGCATTTTCTCCGGGGTAAATGCCACTGCAGCATAGGCATCCATGTTAGCCGGTTCATTTACCGGACCGAAAAAGTCAAAAAAAGTAGTTCTGCTAAAATCAAGCAACGCATCAGCCTGATCAGGTGCTACTCTGGTTATCCGAAAATTGTTCAATGCCATTTTAAATTACTATTCATCGCAAGATTAGCAATTTTCAAATCAACACATCGTCAAATATTCAAATCAATCAATCAAACTGCTCCTGTAATCTTATCAGGCGGTCAATCATCAGGTTCAGTTTTTCTTCCTCATTCTTAAACATCCGGGGCTTCAGGTAAAATGTAATGAACAGGAACCAAAGAATGATCGACCCATAAGTGATCAGCTTGAAATAAGTCGGTGCTTCTTCCAGTACTTCAACGAAATATAAAGCTAACCCGGTGCTGATCATCAGCATAAAGAAATAGTAAAACCAGCCTATTACTTTGCTACGGTTTTTTTGGTATGCTTTAAGTGTATCGAGATATTCAGAAGGATTCTGGGTAAGGTCGTGTTTATTGAGGATATGATAGTGACGTACAATAAGGGACAGGTACATCAGCATGGTTACTAAAATGATCATAATGCCAACAATGGTGGCCGTTGAGCGGAATGCAAAAAAGAAAGTTATAATAAAGGCACAGGCTATTAACGCAATCATCCCTATAATACCCCAGTACAACCTGCTGGTTATGCCGCGTATTCCTTTTTTTACCTGCTTTAGCGCCTCGTCCACCGAAAGCTTGTCGGGCTTTGGCTGTCCCTGCCAAACCGACATTAAGTGCTCAAATTCTTTCATAGTGGTTATACAATTCTGTTAACTTCTGTTTAATACGGTGGATCTTCACCCGCAGATTTCCTTCCGAAATGCCTGATACTTCGGCAATTTCAGGATACGGCACTTCATCCAGCACCAGGGTAATTATAATTCTTTCCGTTTCTTCCAATTTCGATATGCACTTGTATAACAGGGCTACCTGCTCATTTTTTTCAGAGAGTTCTTCTTTCTTATTTTCCGCTATAAAAGGTGTAAGCTCGTCTTTCGCCTGGCGCTTTTCAGAGCGCAGATACGTGAGACAAGTATTAACAGCAATACGGTAAATCCAGGTCGAGATCATGGCCTGGTTACGGAATTTATCGAGGTTTTGCCAAACTTTTAAAAATGTTTCCTGTAAAAGGTCGCTCGCAGCATCATCATCACCGGTATAACCATAACACAGATGGTAGATCTTTCGCGAATTGGCTTCATAAATCTTTTTAAAAGCTGCTTCTTTATCTGCCACGTTATCAGTTAATTTTTAATAGTTAGATTTTGTAACCGCAAAGATGTTACAACGAATAATCATTCTTATAAAACCACGGGAATTTTTTTTCGGCTTCGTCAAGTAAACGGTCATATTCATTAACGTAATCGAATTGCAGATCCTCGTGTAGTTTCTTAATAGCTCCGTTTATTTTTTGCACCTGTCTTACCAATATCATGCGCAGCGGCTTGTAAGAAACATTGCGGCTGATGTATTGCAGATAGTTGAAGCAGAAATTCAATAACAGGTCAATCTCTGCTGGTTTTGAGGCAATAAACTTGTTGTATTTGCTGATCAGCCTTAATACTTTACGCACTGTTTTTGCCGCCTGGTAGCTTTGCGAAGGCAGCTGACTGAGCATAAAGCCGACTTCTGCCTTTACCTTTTCTACAAAGGCCTGCTCGTCGCTAGCTTCGAAAAGGAGGTAGGCCAGCAGTTCTTTATTTTCTTTTTTATACCGGGCCAAACGCAGGCAGAGTTCGGCAACCTGTTCTGCAGATAAATGCTGAACTTCTTTCTTTATATCCTGCAAACCATAAGTAGGTACGCTCATAACATTAATAGGAATGCAAATTACTAATTTTAGTTTTCATAGCGTCGAAAGCTTTATCCTGTTAAATTGCCGCAGCTTAATCAAGAGCCCATGAACGTCTTCCCCACACAATATTCAGTACTTTCGGCAACTGCTTTAAATAATTATTTATCAGAGGCTTATGATTTAGATAATACTGCCTGTTGTTTGCTGATCCATAATGTTTCGGACACTTATTTGTTGGAAAATGGCGACGGTAAATATATTTTTAAGATCTACCGCGATGCTCACCGAAAACCTGATGAAATTAAAGGCGAGATAAATCTGCTGCTCACGCTGAAAGGCCGCGGCGCAAAGGTATCTTACCCGCTTGCCGATCTGACCGGAAAATACTTCCACCCTTTTAACGCTGCCGAGGGTATCCGTTATGGCGTGCTGTTCACTTATGCCAAAGGAAAAGTATCAGTAGAATTAAGCGAAACCCAGCTTGAAGAACTCGGCAAAGAAATGGCCGTCTTACATAACATAACTTCAGATACCCCACTGGTATACAATAGAATAAGATTTGATATCGACACCACGATAACTCTTCCTTTGCAGGTAATAAAGCCCGCCTTTGCAGAGTTAAGAGACGAGTACGATTATTTGATAACAACAGCAGCAAAAGTTACGGCAAAGCTTCAGGAAACGAATTATAGTAACTTCAGTTATGGTTACTGCCAGTATGATTTCCTGCCCAAGAACTTTCATTTCGACGATGACGATAATATCACTTTCTTTGACTTTGATTTTGCAGGCGAAGGCTATTTAATGAATGACATCATGTCGTTCTATATTCATTACTTCCTCGAAGTTACTTATGGGAAAATGAGCAGGAGCGATGCCGAAGCCGCTTTTGGCGTCTTTCTAAATAGTTATCGTAAAGTAAGGCAACTGCATGAAGACGAACTAAAAGCAATGTGTTACCTGGGATTTGGCTTCTGGATATTTTACCTCGGTTTCCAGTACGAGAACTTCGACGACTGGTCGAATATATTCTTTGGCCCTAAATTTTTGAAGGATAGGGTAGCGCTCATAAAAAAATGGATCGACTGGTTCGGTGAGCTTTAATTTTTGACAGCCTTAAAACATTTTTACATCTTTACATAGCCCGAAATATAAGCTTGAGATAATAATGTTCGGCAGAAAACTACATAGCACACAACCTAATAGCAATTCATCAAAAATGTTTCAAGTGTTTGGTGATGGAGCCATTACCGGCGATCGCATCTGCAAAGTCATTGCACAATTTGAACGGACGCTGATCTCCTGCAATTCCAGGTATGATCAATATCTCGCCGGTAATTATCAGCCAACAATTGCGGAAACAAACGGCATGAAACTATTTATGACTGCACCAAATCCAGCCAAAGACTTGCGCGGCGCTAATTGCGGACATTGCCACGGCGGCCCTAAAACCTATATGGAGCTGTTTCATAATAATGGTTTGGATAGTATCCCGAAAGACACAGGCATCGAAATCCTGACCGGTCAGCCTGGCGACAGGGGGCGTTTTAAGGCACCCACACTGCGGAATATTGCGCTGACCGCGCCATATATGCACGATGGCCGTTTCAAAACTTTGGAGGAAGTCATCGATCATTATAGTAATCATGTAAGGGAGTCACCGTCACTAAGCACCTTTTTACGTGGCGAATCGAATGATATCAACGGCAAAACCTTACATTTAAACGCGCAGGAAAAGAAGGATCTCATTGCATTCTTAAATATGCTGACGGACACTGCCTTTGTAAACGCCCCCCGTTTTTCCGACCCGAATATTCCATCAAAAAGAAATAAAAACTGATATAAAATGAGAAGATGTACGCTTGTAGTTGCCTTTATTGCCTTATTCATAACAACAGATGCCACAAAGTTATTGGCTCAAAGCCAGGATGCTTTTGTAAAAATAGGCGGAGAGGTAACCAATCCTTACGAACTTAAACTATCTGAAATACAGCAGTTTAAGCAATGGGAAATAAAGCGTAAGGACAGGGATGGAAAAGACCATTCGTACACCGGCCCGTTACTTTGCGATATCCTCCAAAAAGCGGGAGCTACCTTAGGCAAAGATCTGCGCGGCGAAAACCTTACTAAATATGTTTTGGTCGGCGCGAACGATGGCTACCAGGTTACGTTTGCCCTTGCGGAGCTGGATAAAGATTTCACCGACCGGCAGATCATCCTCGCTAACACCATCGATGGTAACCCGCTTGACCCGCGCGACGGGCCGTTCCGCGTAATTGTACAGGATGAGAAAAAGCCCGCACGCTGTATTAAACAAGTTACTGCAATTAAAGTTCAATTTGCTAAATAACTCAAGTTGCGGGTTATAAAAAAAAGAAGTAAGCATCAAAAGTAAGAACTTTGGTTTACCACAACTAAAGGATGCTCAGATGCTTACCAAGGATAAAATTATAGGAATATTTTGTTTTGTAGATGATTTGTTGAAAACGAGCGGGCATTATGAAGATAG
>DATCQV010000085.1:0-23604 GCA_036569325.1 Mucilaginibacter sp.
GTGCAATAATCTTCACAAAGATTGCGGTGTGCCATCAATGTATCGCGCACATTGCCTAAGATCACACCGGCCGAATTTATTTTGGCGATATACAAGGGCATAATCCCCTGGTCGGTAACATCGTTTATCGCGTTTTTGATATCTGCAAGCTGAACGGCCTTCCTGTCGGCATCGCTTTTGAACCAGATGGTGAATGGGATATCGGCCATGTGCTTCAGATTGCCTGATGGCTTCAGCAAAACATCAAAGGTGGCAAACATGGGGTTGCGCAAGCGTTTACCCAGATCGGCCTGCGGAATATCCATATTATCGCCCTTATTGCCCGATACAAATTGGGTATTGACCTTTTTTACAATATTTCCCGGCGTGGTAAAAAAGGCCATCGATGCATCGTCATCCTCCAGCGCCTTGAACGATGGCAGGCGCATTTCTATCACTGCCGATGAGGTTGTATTGGTCGCCACATCGCTGATGAAATAGAAGGTATGGAAGATCTTTCCGCTGTTCAGATCACCTTCGGTAATGTCATCTTCAAATTCAACCTTTACATCGTACATCCCTTTAATTATAATGGGATGCTCGGTTACGGGTTTATATTGAAGTTCGCTTTTTAAGCAGTTGGCATACAGGAATATATCACAAGGGCATTTCAGGCATCTGATCCAGGCATTCTTCACGCCGATAGTATCGATCATTAGTTTGCGGAAATCAGGCGTTGTCCAGGGATTTACGGTGAGAATGTTTTTAGCCGTATAAAAGGCCTGCATATCAGGATCGGGGGCCTGCTTTGGGGGTAACGCCAAAATATCCTTTATATCGAACGACGAGCGGAAGCCCAGATCGGTAATGGCATAGCACAATGCTTCGAGTATGGTAATACCCGGATCGTGAATATTATAATCGGTCCAAAGTCTGTTCCCCAGGGCTTGAATGTAGTCCATTCCCTGCTCCCGCAAAAAGTTGTAGTCCTGCGCGGAAGGCATCGGTGGATTTTTTAATATGGTTACATTATCTGCCATTACAATTCGATATAGGTTATATGGTTATCATGTTATAGCTGTCGGTACAAGTTGTATTATTCGGGCCGGCGGCAGCATCGGGTATCTCGGTGATCAAATGTTTTTCTGAAGGAACCGATACCAGTACAGATATAGCCGTTGTGGCAACCACCTCGTCCTGGTCGCCAGGCTCATTTGCCGGGTTGGCGGTTTTCAGGAACAGTTGTACATCGGTTATATAATCAACGTAAGGCTGACTTTCAATAAAATTGATCAGTACCGATTTTTCAACCTTGCCGCCAAATTGAACATCATCGTCCTGCCCATAAGCCCAGGGGCTAAGGAAACGGGTAATGCTGTCCTGCAATAGTTTGCTGTAATAGCTAAAGTCCCTGCCGTCCATCAACTTCAGGTTGAAGACCATTTGTACCTCTTCAAAAATCGGGCTGTTCACATTCAGGTTTACATGGCACGAGATACGTTCTTCCAGGTATTCCTGCACCTGGTTCAGCGTTGCGGCATTGGTGTAAGGCTTCAGCGGATTTATTTCGTTATGATTGGTAAGGTCGGGAATAGTAATTACGGTAACATAGCCCGGCGCATCTTCATACAGCACACCGCTTGCATATTTTGTGTGATTGAGGCATTTAACCCGGTGTATTTCGGGGAAGGCCTCCAACACCAGGCGCTCATAATCCCAAATGGTGATGGCGCGGTCCTTATGGCGCAAACGTTCGCTGGCGCGGAGGTAAAAGTGCTCATCATTCTCAACCGGCTTCCCGCCAAACGATGGGTATGGTTGCGCTATAGTTTTAATTGATGACTGCGCGACCACCATTTTACTAATGGTACCCGCCGGTACCGCATTGATCAAAAATGCGAGATCATTATTATTATCGACGAACGTAGCCTGTGCAGCCTGTGCCAATACGTTTAACAGTTTGCATACTGCTCCCGCCCTGTTTGCACCGGCTGGTGCGGCTGGGTCTGTCGGGATAGATATTGCCCCCTTCAGCCATAAATAACCGGCGGGCATAATGGTATTATCGGTCGAAGCATCTTCGGGAATCTGGAACGAGATAATACCCGACTGGCGCAGGTAAGCCGTACCATCTACTACCTGCTGATCGGTGAATGGTTTCCATTGATTACCGCCAAGGTAATTCCAGGTGATCAGTTTTTTATAAACATCCACCTGCGGGTCCGATGTGCCATCCATCACCTGGAAAAGAATATTCACGCTTTGCTGCGCCTGCAGGTTACCGAGGCCTACAAAAAATTCGGCTATGTCGTCTTCTTTTGTGCCATCAGGTTCCACATGGCCAAATTGCGGCAACATGAATACGCTATCGTCAGGGTTCAGGAATTTGCTTTGTTCAGCCTCGCCGAATGGTGATAAATGGTAGTATTGTAAGGAGCGGTCGTTAAATTTGGTCTCGTCATTCTCAGCTATTGCGTAATTAGCCACCGCAGTATAGCTGATATAAATCCCGTCGATGGTTGGCGAATAAGGCTTCCAGGGTTGTGCCGGCGCGGGGTTACCCGATGAATAATACCATGGCATAGAAAGGCCGATCAGGTAGGCTATCTGCGCTTGCTGGTAAGCGTCATAACCCAAATCGGCATTGATGGTCAATTTTAAAAAGCCCTGTATGCTTTTACTATCGTAGGCGTTGTAATCGTCTTCATAATTTACCACAGCCAAATCATCAACGTTAATAGATAATGGCCCTACATTCACGACCGAACTGCTGACTGTATCTTTAAACAATTCAATATTAGGGTCAGCTATCCACTGTCCGTTACTCAATTGCGAACAATGACCAATATCCCATCCAAATTTTGTAGGGTAATAAAGTTTTGTAGTATCTGTAGGATAGTCGATCCATTTATAGTTCAGGAATATATTGGCTCCCTTCTTTGTAAATATCTCCTTATTGCCAATTACAAACGATGCATTGGGCTTCGGCGCCGGGCCGAACGGTTGAAATGGTTTCGACACATCAAACGGACCGCTGCCGCCTGACACAAAAAGCTGTTTCAAGCCATTATCAGCAAAAGCGGTGGTATCACCAACAGCAACCTTTACCTCTACCGATTGCAGCGCGTAATCCTTCAGGTCATCGTAAGGGAATACCGCAGTATCATCATTTTTCAGATAAACCTTCACCACAGGCACGGCATCTTTAAAAGTGCCGCCATGTAAAGCCGCATTGTAATTTGCTGTAGCCGGATCGTTACCGGTAAGATTAAATTGAACAAGGCTGCATTTCTTTGTGGCAGTGTTAACCTGTTGCGGGGATACGGTTACCTGTGCATCGGGAATTTTGAACCAACCCTTAGCTGTTGTGATGTAACAGTCGACCGAATTTGCAGGCAGATCGAGTAAAGTATTGGTAAATTCCAGGAACAGGTTAACTACACGCTTGCCTTCATTCAAAAACAAATAATGGCTGGCTACCGCGAAACCTACCTGTGCTTTCGGCATGTTAATAGCCGACACCGTGCCATCGGTAAATGTTTTGTTGTAAAATGGGTGCCATTCACCATTGTCAGTCGTTAGTTTAGCGCCTAAACCATCGGCGCTGTTGGCAACCGGCGACGCAAACCACCGGCCTTTATTATTCACAGTGCCAATTTTGTCGCTGTCATCGCCGCGGTAAATGCTCATCAGTTTGGCAACTCCGGCTTTGTTGAAAACGGTATCGGCATCCAGTGTAAAGGTAACGTCTTTACCTAAACCGTCTTTACCGGCTTTTAGTCCAGTCCCGGCAGGCAGCATAAACTCGCTTACCTGTTTGGCAAGCTCAACTGTGATATGAGCATGCGCGGGTGTGGCTTTTTTAGGAACCAGTTGCAATACCTGCTTGTAATAAAAATCGAGATGCCGCTGAGTTATCGTATTAATGCTTTCTTTGGCGTATTTATAAAGTTTTAAAAAAGATAAAAACAATGCGTAGTGCGGTGTATGGCTATTGTCGCTATCGAGCGTAAGCAGTAACTGGCTTTCGGCCTCGGTTATGATACGGGCGTAGGTTTGCAGGTAGATATCAAATATACCGGTGAAAAGGTTATGGGTTGACGCATGAATAATTTTGGTGGCTGCCGCGGTGCCTTTTCCGTAGATCTTTGCATCTGCGGTTATCGTGGCGTAGTAAGCCCCCAACGATGTGCTTCCATTCAACCAAATGGCTGATAAATTTTCGGCGGTCAATAGCAACTGCGGGTTCTCCACCTGCCGGTTTAGTATTACCCACTGGCTGTTATCGCTTTCCTTTACCAGCGAGGATGCCGGGGTTACGTTATAAGCCGCTTTATAGTAAGCCAACAAAGCTGCAAAAGGCTTTTGAAGTTTTGTTTTAACTAAATTAGTGATGGTTGCTTTCAGCGGATTATCATCCGGAAGCTTTATGGTATAGCTATCCAGTGCCTCCGTCAACGTCAGTATTCCACCGAATAATGAATTTAAGGTGGTCTTCAACAAATCGGTTTTGGATTTATTCGCCGGATCACGCAACGCATCAAATTTTTGTTTTACGGTAAGGCGGTATTCGTTAACATCCTGTATGGCAACGGTGCCTAAAATGGCCGATATGTCTGAATTAAAGAATGGCTGCCAGTTATTAGTAACGTTATTCGAGTTATCGTAATATTTTACATAACCTGCAAACTGATTAGCAAACACAATCCATTCTTTAAAGTCGCGCTCTTCTATCAATACATAACCGCTTTCAAGCGCAGGCAGTTGTCGCTGCTGCTGGTCGGTGCCACCGCGCTGTAAAGGGTTCTTATATTCGTTGCAAGCCATAGGTTATATCGTTTAGGCTATCTGTGTATTGGTTGTTAATTGTTGTATTTCGGTACCCTCATCAATATAGTATGGGTACACAAAGTTGAACCGCGAGTTGGTGGCGCGCACCGCATATTCGATCTGGATCAATATCACACCCTCCAGTTCATCAGCGGTATCCAGGGTTATGTTTTTAGCGTCGATGCGCGGCTCGAAGTACAGGATGGCAGTCTGGATCCTGTCTATCATGGTGGTTTTCATGTTGGTGTTCAGGGGCTCAAACAACAGGTCGGTCATGTTGCAGCCATACTTCGGCTCCATCACACGTTCGCCAACGGTAGTGGTGAGCAGTATTTCGAGGCTGCGCTGAATATCCAACTGCTTTTCGGTTACCTCTACGCTTTTTGTGGTAATATTAAAAGTTGGAGGAAAGCTCCAGCCTTTGCCCAAAAAGTCGTCGTTTATGAATGTTTGCTGTGCCAAGGTTCTTTCGTTTTAAAATGTTAACCACCTATTATCACCGTGGGTGAACCCACTACTATCGAGCCTCCGTGCGCCGTCGGGTCGCCTAATCTTGCTGCCGGCATTCCTCCTATCATTACCGTTGATGAGCCTTGTAAGATCACATCGGGCGGGCCGGCGCAGGTACACATATCGCCTACCCGTGCTGCAGGCATGCCGCCAATCATTACGGTTGGACACCCCGGCGGCAATACCGGACCGCCTACATGGGGTACCACCCCTGTTACCATGGGGCATACGTGCATATCACCTGCTCTTGCTGCCGGGGGCATAATTTTTATCGTTAGTTATCAATTAATCTGTACAACACTGCCTTTCAAAGCGGTGCTTCCGCCTGATGAGAACTCGGCACTTGAACCGCCTTTGAACGTAGCCGCCGAATCAGCCTTCATCGTGGCATTCAAACCCGACAGGTTCATCTCGTTCTTTGCAGTAACTGTAAAATCTTTTATACTCTCCAGCTTAATGCCGTCTTTATCCATCGTGAACTTGTTGCCGTTCTGGTCTTCCATTTTGATGGATTTCTCATCTTCCGATATCACAAACTTGTTCCCTGCCGGCGTTTCAATATCTATCGACTTTTTATCGTCGTTAAATATCATCTTCATACCACTTCGGCTGGTATAACCCTTTTCGTCGTTCTTATCAGCTGCGGTCAGCGCTGCCGGATTTTTGCTGCTGTTCAGCATCCCCAATATCACGGCGTGGCGCGGATCGTTATTAATGAAACCTACGATCACTTCATCGCCTATTTCCGGCAGAAAAAAAGTACCGCGATTTTTACCCGCATCCAGCGTGCAAACCCTGCTCCAGATGCCATCATCGGCATTATCTATCGTCGGCACACGCACCTGTATACGGTTCTCGCCGTCGGGATCGCTTTCCAGTTTAGTTACAATGCCAATATGCAATCCCTGTATGGCCGGAACCATTGCGCCTGCCAACACTTGCTCAATATCGAAACGCTCAGCAAACCAGTCGGGCTCGATCCCAAACTGCATCGACGATTGCCATTGTCCCTTTTGTATTTCATGACGGATGGCAGTTACGAAAATATTCCCGGCAAACCGGTCGCCCACGCCATCTATCTTTATCATTTTACCCGGTGTAACTGCCGGAGTACCATCTGTGGTAATTCGTCCGCGAATTTTAGCCATTCGTTGCTTCAGCAGTTTAGCGTCGGCCCATTGCTGCAGTTCCTGTTCTACCAGCGTACCGCTATGGATCAGTTTAAAAGGATCTGTTCCCGTTACGTTCGAAAGCGTTGAAGCCGACAGATTCCCTGTTTCCGGTACCGATGGATCGGCAGCATCTACATTTTCTACGTTCTGATCGCTCTGACTCCAGCCTTCGGCCTTTACGCCGCTATATTGAAAGCGGGCATCTATCTCGGCATCCAGATCGTGCACGGTACTACCATACTGAACCGTAAGCACCGGCGCCGACGAAAAGTCGGGCCTGGCAACGGTAACCTTTCCATCATTAGGAATGCAAAGCAGGCCGTTAACATCAACCCGGCACATTAAAAAATCCCAGTCGGTGGTATTATACTGCACCAGTTCCTTATGGCTCAGGTTGGTAGCAGCTATATCTTTGTCCAGGCCATACCCGCCAATAAGCTGATCGATGACATCGCTGTCCTTCACGTCCTTATAGTATTTATTTTTACAGGTAACAGTCATTTTTATCGCTTTATCTTTACACTCAACTACGAGCACACTGGCGCTTTTCCTAACCTTAATTCCGTGCTTAATTACAATGCCTTTAAAAATGGTATCCTCGCTGCTGCTGTAACCGGCCTTTATTTCAATCTCCTTCCCGGGTTCGAAATCCGGCGCATTGCTTATATCGAAGGTCCCCTTACTGGCTTCACCATCGGCAATAATTATAGTGGCGGTGGGTATACGGTTCACCTCTTTGTTAACCGTGATAGACAGTACCTGCTGTACCCGGCTCAATTCTGTACCGTTGGACAGCAGTGTGTATGTACAAACACTCTTTGATCCTTCTGATGGTATGATACCCTCGTTAGCCATTTACTGCGTTTTAACTATCGGCGGAAAAAAAAGCTCCTGTCCCTGTTTTAAATTCCTGAAATCAACCAGGTTGTTCACACTTGCCACCTGTAAATAGTATTTGCTGTCGCCGTAAGTCAGATAACACAACCAGGGCAAAGTTTCACCGCTTTTCACTACGCGATAATGGGTAATGTCGGGGCTTTTTCTGTTTTCCTGGGCAACACGCAAGGTTTCATCTATACTTCCTTTAAAGGTTGTTTTACAAACCGCGCGGATAGGTGTCCCGTCTTCATTAAACAGCTTATAAGTAATAGTGAGCGCATTGCAGCGCCCCTTAAAACAAAACTTGCCCCATATCAGCTTAAAGTGGCGTGGTTCGTGACTTTCACTGTCAAATTCCAGCAGCAGCTTTTTAAAAGCTTCAATGTCTGCTGCAATATCAGTCTTCGGATTATTGTCGATGATGCCTGTGTTATCGAACAAAAATTCAAAGCTCATCTCATCGGGCGCCTTAAAATTGAACTTCTGCTTAGTGGCGCTGGTTCCATGCCCCTGCGCCTCGGTGAACTCAACCTTGTAGTCGAGCGCATAAGTTTCCGGATTGATCATCGCCACAAACGGGTTCGAAGGGTCCTGGAATTGATGGGCATCCGCCAGATCCTCGTTGTTGTAGGCCGTTATGGTTACTTTTTGCACAGCTCTTATTAATTAAATGTTAGCGCTCGTCCTTGTCCTTAATAATGTTCAATACCTGTTCAACACATTGCTGTAAAATAGCGTCTTTATCATCTTTAGCGCCGCCTGCGCCTCCCGCAGGTTGTTTTTCCTTCGGGCTGGGCTGATCTACTGTGACCTTAATCGTCAGTTCGCGTATCTCTATGGGCATCGCTGTATTAATTGATGGTGAAATAACTATAGCTTAACTCAAGACTTTCAACCACAATGCTGTTCTCCTGTGCATTAAAATCAGACACAGACCATTTCTTTGGCCAGGCGCCAAACACCGTCCAGGTCTTCAATGGCTGATGTTGTTCATTCATCAGGCTGATATTGATCTGGGCGGCGGTGAATTTCCGGTTCTGAAATGCATCGGTGCACCAGTTGATAACAGAGCTGTTTACCAACATGCCGCGTTTCAGGCTCAGGTCGGCGTATTTAGTGCGAACGGGCAGCTTGTGTTCAAACCGGTTCTCGCCGCCTTCCTTGTACGATTCGGTATCGTACTCTACGCTTAAGCCGCCTACAGACTGGAACCGGCTGTCGTTATCGTTACCTATCCCCACGAATTCCACCTTGAAATGAAATCCTACGGGCGGGTAATATCCGCCGGCTGTGGCCGAATTTGAATTTGAATCGGGCATAAACTTACTACTGCTTGGTTAGCTACTATAGTAATACGTCAAAACCTTCGTGAGCAAGCTCCAATGTCTCGATCGCCACCTCATTGCCGTCAGCCTTCAGATCGCTGGCCTGCACCTTTACCGGGAAAGCATTGATCACCTTCCAACTGATCACCGGCGCATGCGTTTCATTCAGCAGGCTGATGGTGATATCGCGCCGTTCAACCTTGTTCAGGTTCACGGTATTGATCCACAGGTAAAAGTCCTTATCGCCGTCCATAGTGCCGCGTTTCAGCGTAATGTTGCTGAATTTTTGCAGTCCGGGCATTTTTTGTTTGTTGTAGTTGTAGCTGTTGCCCTCGCGATATTCTATTACCTCAACTTGTTTGTCAAGGCCTGTTGCCTCTGTAAAACCGATACGCGCACCGCCCCATTCTATAATAAAATGAAACTTGGGTAGAGGATAATTTGCCATTATTTAAATGTTTAAAAGGTTTAAAATTTTGTTTAGGTTAAAGCCGCGTCAATTAACTCTGGGCCATCAGCTGGCTGAAGCGCAGGATAATAAACTCTGCCGGATGAACCACCGCCATACCGATCTCTACAATCATGCGGCCTTCCAGAATATCCAATGCGCTCATGGTTTTATTCAGGCCTACCGATACGAAGAAGGCATCGCTGGCCTTTGCACCTTGCAGCGCACCTGCCCGCCATTGCAGCGTAAGAAAGTTCTCGATCATGCCCTGAACTTTGGCCCAGGTATTGGCATCGTTCGGTTCGAACACAAAGCCGCCCGCAGCGTTTTTACAGCTTTGCTCAACCATCACCATAAAGCGCCGAACGCTGATGTAGCGCCAGTCGTTATCATTTCCGGCCAGGGTACGTGCGCCCCAAACCAAAACACCTTTACCTGTAAAGGCTCTGATGGCATTGATAGATTTTCCGGCAATCGGGTCAACGTTCAGGTCGGCCTGTTCATCATTATTGATGGCATAAACCGGGCCGATGATTGAATTGATGCTTTCGTTGGCGGGGGCTTTCCAGACACCGCGTGCGGCATCTACACGTGCATAAATGCCTGCAACAGCACCGCTTGAAGGAACCCTGTCCAGTTCTTTTTCGATGTTGTTGACGATGTTACCGATAATAGGGTGTGTATTATAAAGTGTTTGCTGATTGATGGCAACATAATTAGCTGCAGCATTGATCACTGTATTGATGAATGCGGAAAGCTTGTTGTAGATCTTGGTGATATCGCCAAGTACCATCAAGGCCTCCTGTTTCTTGGTTGGACTGCCCAAACCGTAATTAGTATTACCGATCGGAACGTTTGCAACAGTAGAACCTAACCAGGTGGTGTCATTAAAGTTGTAAAGCGTTGAATCAACGGTAGCAGGGTCGGAATCAAAAGTTTTAAGAATAGCGTTCTTTTCGAGCGATATGATATCATAAGCTGCTCCGCGGAAAAGATTATCAGACATTCCGTACGATTTTACATCGTTGGTAAGCTGCACACCTTTAAAATGAGTGCTGCTATTCCATGCCTTTTCAATATGGATCACAGCGCCTCTTACAAAAACAACCGCGGCCAGTACCTTCGCCGCTATAGTTGCATCTGTTCCATTCAAAACATCATTGGCAACACTTTTATAGGCGTCGTCCAGTGTTGGTGCAGACACGCCGCTTTGCGTGATAACTGAGTTTATATCAGCAGTTATAGTAGCGGCATCAGCCAGTGAATTTTCAAGATAAGTAACCAGCGAGTTTAAATTACTGTCTGAAGTAAGCGTGGCAAGGTTGGTAACTTTTGTTGTTCCGTTTGAAAGGAAAACGCCGTGCGTAGTACTCGCGCCGCCATCAAAGAACTGGCCGTAGTTTATAGTCTTATCAAAGCTCGAATATAGCCATGGTGTATAAGCCTGTCCGTAATTGAGGTCGTTGATACCGATAAAGCTTCGGAAGTTAGCTACAGGTGTAGCGATGCTCGAAGGCGACTTTCTTTCGTAAAGATCGAATATCGATACCCTGTCCTGCAGTTTGGCGCACTGCATTAACGCAGCCTGTTGCAAACTGTACAGATCCGACTCCGTCGCAAATGCACCTGCATCCGGGAAAAGAATAATGGTCGGCTCCGGTTCACGCTCAACGGCATTCAAGCCTGCATTCATATTGGCAAACGTTACAGCATTTACGTTCTTGGTGCTGTCGAGGTAAAGGCCAACTGAAGTGATGTAGCATTCGTTACCACCATTGTCATAAAACAGGTGTACAGCATCATAAGTATAAAAGCGCTTATCGCTGTCTACCGTCACCGAATTCACAGCATAGTTGTTATTCTCGTCAATAACTACCTTTATTTCCTTAGGATCGAAACCTGTGCCGAAATACTGCTCATACTCCACCAGCGATGATATCTTCGTTGGAATGTTGATCAGCGAGTTGCCGTTTTTGGATGCTTGCTGGGTGTACCCGATAAAAGCGGGTATCGCTGTTTCAACCTGTGCTACCGAAGGCGGAAATTTCGATATCTCTTCGATATAGACACCAGGTGTTTTGTAAGATGCTGCCATGTGATTTAAGTTTACTTTTTTAATAATTTAAATGCTTCTCAATACAGTAATATAATTCTCCGTTTTGGGTGATATTCGTTAATCTGTTAATATTCGGATTACCAATAGGGGTAACAATGCCGTGTTTCTTTGTGTCGATAGAAAGCGTGCCGATGGGCTGCTCTTTTAGAGGGATGGGAACGGAAGAGGCAAAAACCGTTGCCGGTCCTACAGCGGTAAACGTGTAAGTTGAGGAACTATCGGTAACATCCTTTACATCTGTGGTGCGGGCCAGGTAGCGCCATACCGCACTGCGGTTTGCAAAACGCAGGGTAAATTTGCTCTCCTTCGCAACACCCGAACCATCGAACAATGAGAACGCGTTTACAGCCGGCAGATGATTGAATATTTCAAGTACTCCAAGTATGTTTTGATTTACCGCAGCCGGATCATAATACACAAATGTATCTGTCGCGTTAGCCGAAATCTTATATCTCCCGGCGGGTAATCCCGACAGGTCAACCGGCACAGAAGTTTGTGCCGCATTAAAACTCTGTACGGATGTGCGCTTCAATTGGTCAAATGCATTGGTTGCCGTATTAAGGGCAAATACATTTACCGTAAAATCAGTTGCCGACGCTGCAGGCGCCATATAGCTATCGCCGGTAAAAGGCAGTGAATCGTTACTGTTTACATATTGAGTGTTCGCAGTCTTCGGCAGCCAGTAGGCTGTGTCGGTTAAAGGATGTTTATTTGTTTTCTCACTCTTTTTCAAAGCTTCGAAAACATTGCCCGTGTTATCGGCGGCAAGACTGCCTATATTATATGTTTTGGTATTGTTATAAAGCGAAACTGCGCTACTGACATTTAATACATTGCCCACGCTATTTTGACTAAGGTTGGAGAAATAATACTTTGCAGTGGTCGATGGCCGGTAATCTATGTTGGTATAATTCGAAAAATCGGTATCGTTTATGGCAATGTAAAAACGCAGTTTGGTTGCCGCAGGCCATTCAATATAAGGCTGGCCTGCATCATTTATCTTGGTAATAACGATGAAATTATTGCCGATGGTTTTGCTTAGCATCTGCTGCCCTTTTAAAATCGTCACGGTTTCATCTGCAGCAATAAAGCCGAGCGCAGCGCATTCCAGGCTTGTAAAGTAGTCGTTAAGCACTTCAATCGTAAATACTATTTCAAAGCTCAGATTCATGAAACCGCGTTTATTTGAAATTCATTAAAATCAACTTCCTTGATAAAGCCGCCCTCGTATTCTATTGCGTCCTCGTCAATGGTTATCTGGCGCACTTTATATAATGCTGATGGTAAGTACTTGCCGCCCAACACACTCCATATCTGGTTAAGCTGCTCAAAATTCACGGTGTACAAATCACATATCAGTTTCTGGATGCGTGGATCGAGATTGGGATTCGAGGCCGGCGTAAATACATTCTGGTTCTGAAAGAACTGGATGATGAATGCTATCCATTTCAGCGAATCGCCATAATCTGTCCGGTTAACCGAGATCAGCATATACAGGTTAAGGAATAGCGGCGGACTTTTATAGGTTACGCCGGTTGTGGTTTTAATAAAGTTTTCCTGCTGCTTGGCTACCCTGTCTTCCTCAACGTTTATCAAACTTATAATGGCTTTACCATTTAATGCATTGTGCCCCCCGCTATCATTATCAAACGCCTTGCCTACATTACCCCAAACCACGCGAGGGTCGGTGATAACTCCCATTTTCTGACTTAAATACTTGTTCAATTCCTCCGTCAGGAACTTAAAAGTTTCGTTTATCATAAATGCAGCTGCGTTAAATGCATATTTGTTAATATTATTTCAAAAGCATACCCGCTACACCCCGCCCCTAAAGGCAACGTGTACAGAAAAGTCATTTTCACATACTAACCTGACGGACAGCCGTTAAACGCTTTGTTCTGAATAGTAACCTGATCTTATTACTTAAGTATTAAGCAAACGGCATCAAAGCCGGTCAACGTTTTTTCAGTAATACTTGGTTAAAAAAATATTATGTTAAGGTTGCGTAAATGTTTCTTTCGGTTAGAAATTATAATCTAAAAGTATTTGATTGTTAACCTATTAGCAAGCGTAAAAACCCGCATTATAAAAATAAACGTCACGTATTTTTACGCTTGTATTTTTAGATATTATTATTAATTTGAATTGAATAAATATTTTTTCCTACCGGTAAATTAATTGCCGGATGAGGATAAATTTTATACTAAATAAAAGGAATCGCGATGCCGCGGCCTGAGGTCTTGATTTTTCCAAACAGGTGAAAAATTCCTAAAAAAAGGAAGTATTCTTAATAGGTGTAACGACAAGCCGGATAAATATCACGCCGCCGGCGGGCTGCCAGCTAAACAAAAAAAGCAGGCGAGACTCGCTCTCTACCTGCTTCTACCTAAAATTAAAATCAAAAGTTTATTACTTGCCGATATAGCCTATCGACATTAAAAAATCATTTTCCCGCTTAAATGCATCGGCGACAAACGCAGGGTCAGAGTCAAAATCTTTGTATTGTACTTTAATATTCCGGGTAAGCAGGTGCCCAACGCCGGGATAAATATATAACGTGCAATTCGCCCCCGACTTTACAGCTGAATCACGAAAGGCGATGGCATCTTTAGTAAAAACTATACTGTCCTGCTGGCCTTGTATAATAATGGTGGGCTTTAATTTTTTGCTGATATATTCTGATGGCGAATATTCGGCAGGATTTCCCTTGTTGCCTATCAGCCGCACAAAGTACGAGTCGTGCGCCATATTCAGCGCGGGCGAATAAAGCAGCATTGCATCCGGCCGCGAAGATTCCGGAATCTTCCTGCCGTCAACCATCGGGATGGTACCTGCAGCAGCAACAAGGTGCCCGCCCGCCGACACGCCATAACCAGCCACCCGCTTAGTATCGATGCCAAACTTTGCGGCATTTTTTCTTGCCCAGGCAAACGCATCTATGGCATCGGCTACACCGTCAATAGGCGTAAGTCCGTTATTGGCCAGGCGATACTCGATTGCTATGGCCACTATGCCCATTTCTGCAAACTTATTACCGCGGTCAAACATCCAGCCGGCTTCACCTAACTGCCATGCACCGCCATGGAACATCAGTATTGCAGGGTGTTGTTTTCCGGCGGTCTTTGGCATAATTACATAGGCCTTTAACGATGTGTTATCTACCTGTTTATAAACAAAGCTATCCGGCTTGGCCGGTTGTGCCATAACACTTGTAACTTCAAGAAGGAGAGAAAGAAATGTAAGTTGAAAGATCTTCATAGCGAGTCGGTTGGTTATCGCTATAAAAGATGAATTATATTAAAGGTAGTTGCATCGAAGAAAAAGAAATTAAAAAAAATAGCAGATACGCGTTCAGTTATCTGCTATTCATTCATACAGCAAATTATTTTGTGGTGACTGCAGTTTGCTCCAATTGCCCCATCCTGTCAAACATTATCTTGAAAGTATTCCAGGGGGTATTGTCTCCCTGCTGGGTGTTAGTGGTTCTGCCGTAATACCCATCCAGAAACTGCGCTGAGGATGACCAGATCGTTTCGGCTATACCGTAAAATCTTGGTTTTAACTCCTTACCTGATATGGCGCGTGAACGATAAAGGTCTTCCACCTGGTTCACTGCAACCTGCGGGCGGTTCCAGGCGCAGGTTACTACGCGCAGACCCTTCATGGCAAAATATACGGCGGTTTGATTATCACGATCATATTGCCAGTCGCAAATTACCACATCACGGGGAATCAGGTCGACCGCTCTCCAGGTGTTGTTGTAGCTGGCGGCCCATTCGCCTATACCGGTAGTACGGCCATCAATGAGCCTGTCGCCCCAGATCCAAAGCTCGCGGTCTTTTTCGGCAAGGTGATCGCGGATCAATTGCACCTCGTTGGCGTAAAGTACGGCTTTATCGCGGCCGCCGCAGCGAGGACATTTGTCTTCGCCGAGATAAAACACCTCATCCATACCGGCATGAAAAGCTTTGGCTTCAAATACATCCAGCACCTCGTCAACTATATCAAAGACAACCTTGTGTACACCGGGGTGCAGCGGGCAATAGCTTTTGCAATACAGGTTATCGGCATTTGGCCATTTGTATTCGGCAGCGGTTGCCGGCATTTTTATCCAGGGGTTTTCATCAAATTCGGGATATACCTTCAGCAGGTTACCCATCTTCGCCGCCCAAGACTGGTGGCCCAGCAAATTGATCTGCGGAATGATGCTGATGCCATTCTTTTTACAGGCTTCTACCAGTTTCTTCACATCGCTTTTTGAAAGCGCTGCGGAATCCCGTAATTCAGGATGGCTTTTAAACTGGTAATTGAAATCGACACGCAGGATAAGCGTATTCACCTTGCGCGGAGCCAGTTCTTCATTGATAAACTTGATAAAATCGTTCAGTCCGCTGGGTTTAGGGGCTGCTATGGCAAAACCCTTCACCTGGTAAAGGCTATCTACCGGTGCATGAGCAAAAGCGCGCGAGCTGACGAAACTCACTAACATTAAAGCAAGAAAAAAATATCTTTTCATTTGGTTAGGTATTTTAGGTTGAATGGTTCTAAGTTACCGTTTTATCAACTACGCCAACCGGTTTTACAGCGCATGTAGTGTAAAAATAGTATAACAAAAATACGTTCCGGTAAAAATGTCGTACATTAATGCCTGAACTAAAATAACTGACCATGAAGCAACTCTACAAATTTACCACAGCTGCCTTTGGCATGCTGGTTTGCGCCGGTATGGCCGCCGCGCAAACAAACAACAAGGTTATTGACGATATTATGACTGAGGAGACCAACAACTCCCAGTTGGAGAAAATGGCGCACGAACTGTTCGACGGCGTAGGCCCGAGACTGGTAGGTACCCCGCAAATGAAGATGGCCAACGATTGGGCCGTCGCCAAATACAAAAGCTGGGATATTCCTGCCCATAACGAAAAATGGGGCGAATGGCGCGGCTGGGAACGCGGCATTTCGCATATCGACCTGGTTTCGCCGCGTGTAAAATCGCTTGAAGGTACGCAGTTGGCCTGGAGCCCCGGCATGGGTAAAAAGACAGTTACAGCCGAAGTGATCATTCTGCCGGATGTTGCAGATTCCGCAGCTTTTCAACAATGGTTGCCTAATGTAAAAGGTAAACTGGTGATGATCTCGATGTGCCAGCCAACCGGCCGTCCTGATGATAACTGGAAAGAGTTTGCTACTCCCACCTCCTTCGATAAAATGAAAAAAGAGCGTACCGCGCAAACCGACGCATGGCGCGCCCGTATCAAGAAAACCGGCTATACCACACGTACGTTGCCCGTTGCCCTTGAAAATGCAGGCGCTGTTGGTATATTGACCAACACCTGGTCGGCGGGTTTTGGGGTTGATAAGATCTTCAGCGCTTATACCAAGATTGTTCCGACGGTTGATATCGGCCTGGAAGATTATGGAATGATCTACCGCCTTGTTGAATCGGGCGATAAACCGATGATCAGCCTGCATACCGAATCAAAAGAACTGGGCGTGGTTCCAACCTTTAACACCATTGCCGAGATAAAAGGCACCGAAAAGCCTGATGAATATGTAATGCTCAGCGCCCACTTCGATTCATGGGATGGCGGAACCGGGGCGACTGATAACGGCACCGGCACCCTTACCATGATGGAAGCCATGCGCCTGCTTAAAAAATATTACCCGCACCCAAAACGTACCATTCTTGTTGGCCATTGGGGCAGCGAAGAAGAAGGCCTGAACGGCTCACGCGCGTTTGTGGAAGACCATCCGGAAATCGTAAAAAACCTGCAGGCGCTTTTTAATCAGGATAATGGAACCGGTCGCGTGGTAAACCTGAGCGGCCAGGGTTATTCCGATGCTCAAGATTATCTTACCCGCTGGCTGGCTGCAGTGCCCGATACCATTAAAAATCGCATCAAAACCACATTCCCTGGTCAGCCGGGCGGTGGCGGTTCCGACTTTGCTTCGTTTGTGGCGGTAGGTGCACCAGGCTTTTCATTGAGTTCGTTGAACTGGTCGTACGGCAATTATACTTGGCATACCAACCGTGACACCTACGACAAGATCGTTTTCGACGACCTGAAAAACAACGCCATGCTGGCCGCCATGTTGGCTTATATGGCCAGCGAAGACCCTGAGAAAACCAAAAACATTAAGACCGAAGGCGTAAAATGGCCGGTACAAGTCAAAGCCACAAGGCGAGGCGGACTGGATGAGAAGAAACAATAAAATGATGCCGAGAAAGAATGCCTTCTGAGAAACCAGGAGGCATTCTTATTTCCGTCTAAATCTTTTTACCGCTCCATTTCCTCCGTTCACCGATTTCTCCCCGCCGCCGGCTTGATTCATCTTCCACTCCGGCCATCCGGCTGCTATTTTTGAATTTCATTAAATTTTGACATCATGAAATCTCAACATATAGCACCTGCAAGCATAGCGCCGGATACCCCGGTAGCTATCGACGAAAATCCATCGGTAATAGATCAATTACTCCAGATACTGAAAGAAACCAAAGCGGCAATATCGGCAAATTGGCGCCACGAAAATGACATCGCAGAATTGTTTGTCGCCTTCGGCGGATAAATAAAATAGCAAAGCCGCCTGGTTGGGGCGGCTCGCTTTAATAAATCATTGTGAGTCAGGAAATATCTTCGGCTATTCGTGTAAAACAAGGATAGCTTTTACTGAACGGTTCATCACCTGGTTAATGGTACCGCGGGTAAACAAACGGTAAACAATGTTGTGATGGTGTTTTACCAGACAAAGTATATCGGTTGGTTTTTCTCCGATAAATGACAGGATCCCGTTAGTGGTGTTAGCGTCATTAATATAGTTAAACTCCAGCGTAGCGCCTTTAATCAGTTCCTGCAATTTTGCTTCTTCAGTAGTTTTATTCTGTGCTGCTGCATGCTCATCAACATACACCACCTGCATAGTGCCCGATCCGAAAGCAGTTACCATTTCGTTGATGGCATTCACATCATCGGCTGATAAACGGGTTTCGTAATCGGTAGCCAGCGTTAATACCGGCGATGGCGAGAACTTACTTTCGATAGGGATAAACAGCGTAGGTATTTTAACGGCCTCAACCATGGTGCTGGCATTGCTGCCTACTATACCGCTGATGCCTGTAGCACCGGTTAAGCCCATCACCAGCAGTTCTACGTGGTGCTGTGCTACATAGTCGGTTATAACGCTTTTCAGGTTACCAACAATGCAGGTAGTGGTTACCTCAACGCCGCTGTACTCCGGTGAAATACAGTCCGCTTAAAAAATTCCTATTTCACCGACCCGTTTGCTGTCTTTACCGACAACTTTATCCGCTCTGCCTGCATCATCTTTCATCAGCCACGTTCGCCGCTTAGTTTTGGTCAACAATAAATTAAAAAGACCATGAATAACCAATCAACCTGCGCTTTCGATAACCTTGACGATTATATCGATACCACCGCAATTTTCGCCGGCGTAAACAAGAACGTTTTCACCAAAGATTTCCGCGGCGGCGAGATCGTAAATGTATTTGGCGAAACCAAGCTGAACTTCACCAATGCCGATATGGCCGGTGTGGCAGTGCTGGATATTACCCAGGGCTTCGGCGAAGTAAAAATTGCCGTTCCCGACGATTGGTTTATCGAAAGCCGTACTTCGCACATCTTCTCCACCATCCAGGATAAACGTACCAATGCAGGCGAGAGCTACAACTCTAAAAAGATCTTAGTGCTTAGAGGCGTTTCGTTTTTCGGGCAGGTTACCATTGTGAATAAGCGCTAAGCTTTGACACTGTTGCACCGTTTCACACAAACGTGAAACAGGTGAGACAAAGTGAAACAGTTGAAACAACCCGTCACTGAAAATCAGCCACTTAACCCATGAGTGTGAAACAACCTGAAACAGTTTGAAACAAAAAATAGCCAATTTTCAGCCATTTTGCTGTTTCAGGTGAAACACCAAAACCGGCCTTACCAACCGTATTTTTTTTATGGTATCGGGTAATTTTTCGCGGCATCATCCAATACCAAAACCCAGTCGTTGCCATATCCGCCAGACGGCGGCACAAATTTATGTGTCCCTGTATTGGCTATCGTAGTTTCTTCTTTAGCCTTTCCGCTGCGCGGATCAAACCAATAGGCGCGTAGCTTTTCTGCTTTTATTTTTGAAAGATTAACGCTGAACGGTTTGCCGGCTGCCGTATATATAAAGGCATAATCGTTGCCGCGTGTTGCCTGGATGCGTTCTGAAGCGGCATTGTTATTTTCAACAAGAATAGACTGATCGGGCACACGGTCTGATTGCGGGTGCGATTCCATAAGTTTACGTACATAACTCATTTGCCGGGCGCCGGGCAATTTCAAAGCCTCCTGCCATGTTATATGCGGACAGTTTACCGGTTCATGTTTTGGCGAGTTCATCTGCCAGATATCATGACAACCATAGGTATGCCCAAACGCTCCCGAAAACAGATCGAGGTACGCGTATTTGCGCACATCGTAAGCACTCGAGGTACCGAGATCATAAACATTAAAACAAACCGGGTGATCTTCATATATCGGCTCCGCATCTATCTCAGGTTTCAGCGGTGTGGCAGCATAACTCTTCAGCATCTTATCATAGATGGCACCGTCGCGGCAATGGCCATTCTGAAAAATATTAAATGCAAACCAGTCTTCATTCCTGAACCACTCGGCAGAGCCAAGTTCATTGGGCTGGCAATGATAGCTTATCAAAGCCTTACCACCGGTTTCTTGCATGATCGTTTTACCCATCGCCCGCCATATAGCAATATCATTTGCTCCGCGCGGATTCCGGTCGCCGCCTAAAATCCAGATGATATTGGTTTTGTTTTTGTAACGATGAGCCAGCCAGCTTGCATAAGCGGCTGCATTTTGAGGGCTGAAGATCTCCGGCCCCATCCCCCAGGTACTTTTGTTGATCTTATCGGCCCAGGTTGGTAGCAGGGCTATATTGATATGATATTCTGCAGCTTTATTAATGATATAATCAACATGCTGAAAATACTTTTCATTTGGTTTGGTGGGATCATCATCAATCAGCGGACGCTCGCCATAGGCATTCGGGGTATGCAGCCCGTCAAGTTCGGCCAGCACAACAGCCTGTATAACGGTAAAGCCCTGCTCGCTGCGTGTTTTCAGATAGAGGTCGGCCTCTTCGCGGTCAAGCCGGTGAAAAAGCTCCCATGCCGTATCGCCCAGCCAGAAGAACGGCTTCCCGTCTTTCAAAATAAAATGTTTATTGTCGCTTACTGAAAATTGAGCCTGCACGGGAGGCAGCGTACAGATCAATGTCAGCAAAAGGAAAAGTCTCTTCATATCTAATTACACTTGCCTGCTTGAAATAATGGTGTTTTTTACGTCGATGTCGCCATAAACCACGTTAACCGAGGCTTTGCCCTGTTTAAGCGTTACCGTTCCGAAGCCGGTTGCAGTAGACAGGAAGCTGGTAAAATCGCCAATTTTCGAGTCGATATGCAAAGTCTTATCCACGGCATCGTACCGAACGCCGGTTAACGCCTGCAGATAACCGTAGCTCGATAAGGCCCGCGCGTACCAGCTGCCGCATTCATATTCATTAAACGGGTTGCGAATACGCCCGTCATACCGGTCACGACTGGCGCGTAACACCTCCAGGCCTTCCTTCACATTACCCATCAGCATCAGGTGCGATGCTACCTGGTGCTCAATACCCGTCCACACTTCATCGCTGTAAACAAATGGCAGCGAAAGTTTACCGCCTTTGGGCCAGCTGCATAACAGCAAACCGCCCTCCTCGCCTACCGCGAAGCTTGGCCGCTGCGGGTTAGCGTGTTCGCTCAAATTCTGTTTCAGGTTATATTTGTAAACAGCCAGCAAATGACTTTTTATTTTTTTAGGGTCGATGGTATCATCCACGCCGCACATCCGGCCAATCCAGGCGCCGAGCACGCCATCAGACAGGCAGCCTTTGCCATATTGATACTTCGGTCCTTCCTTTTCCATCAGCTCCCGCGCTTCTTTTGAATATTCCCCGCCGAACGATTTAGCCGTTGCCGGGTTACCCGCCTTCAGGTTTTTATATTCAATTTCCTGTATAAAATACTCGCCGTCGTAAAGCTCGGTTTCCATAGCGGCTTTTGATTTTTGAGCAAGCGCCTCGTATTCAGCAACATCCTTTCCTAAATGCCTACCCA
The DNA here is from genome assembly GCA_036569325.1 of Mucilaginibacter sp. Lineage (GTDB taxonomy): Bacteria > Bacteroidota > Bacteroidia > Sphingobacteriales > Sphingobacteriaceae > Mucilaginibacter. The sequence continues at coordinate 21,428 of DATCQV010000085.1, forward strand.
TTTTACTGATGGCATTGAGCGCGCCGTTGTAAAAACTGGTATGCATGCCGTCACCGCCCCAAAACTCGATATCGTAAGTATTATGATGCGGCTCTTCAATTACGCCACGATGGCGCGGATCCCAGGTTTTAATGCAGTAATCCATGCTTACCTTTACCATAGGATAGATCTTTTTCAGCCACTCATTGTCGCCGCTAATGCGCCAATCGCGGTAAACCTTCATAATACCGCCCAACTGCCCGTCGGCAGCCGAATGAAAGTCATGTACGTTGGGCTGAATGGGCAGCGTAGCCCTGAATGTTTGATGCCCCTCTTCGCTCTGGTTCTCACAAAATTCAGTACCGCGCAGGCTGCGTTCCATCGCCGGGAATAAATGCGCCGTTGCCTGGGCGTAGTTCCACACGTGAGTACATGAACCATGACAACTGCCCCAGCTATCACCGCTTCCCTCCCAGTTCCAGGCACGGCCATCAAATTGGCGCATCGTGGTTGGCGATTTCAGGATCGATAAATTTGAACCGATGGCTTCCATTACCTCCGGCGGCAGCGTAGATGCAAATAGCGCATCCTTAAACAAAGTTGATTTATGTTTCAGCTCGTCGTAGTGCTGAGTCCAGTAGGTACATACAGCATCGATACCGGCAAAACGATTACTATACCAGGGCTTATAAAACTTGCCATCGAAGTTTTGGTCGTATGTATCCAGTCCGATATCGGATGGCGAATTACAAATACCATTTGCTGCATCGGTTTTCTTTGCGGGACCGGCCGTTCCATAAGTTTGATCGGTATCAGGCGTGTACCAGGCCATGCGCAATCTGATGGTCTTTGTTTTTCCCGGCGCCAGTTTAAAGGGTACATACAAGCTTGCGCCCGGTGCATCGCTTTCTACCGCAGGGTTGGCCTTTACTTCCCCGGTTTTAACCGCATTCCAAGCCATAGTTGTTGGATCGAACCAGCCGCCGCGAAACCAGCAATGATCTACAACAGTGGCGTCATCATCTGTAAAAAATGCCAGATCGGTACGCAGGGGTTTTTCTTTGGTGCCGAGCTGGGTTATAACAAAACCGTTCTTCCACGGCTTTATCGAATCCCTGCCATTTGAGGTAGCCAAAAAATTGCGGGTATTAAAAGAAAACACAGCATCGGCTTCAGTAGTTCCTGTATTGGTAAATTTATATTCCAAAGCTCCGATAGGCATGCTCGAATTATCTTCGTCTGTCGGGATAAACGGGCTCCAGCCTGTTATCTGAACTTTCAGCGGCAAATCCCTGTCATTCAAATCGATGTAACCGAAAGGAAATCTCCCTAAAAAACTGGCATTATGAAAATGCGGCAGGCCTATAGTCGAGCCGCCCAATCCAAGGGCAGAATCATGCAAACCAAACTTTTTCCAGTCGGGGACCGGGCCTTCCAGTATTTTTGCGCCATTTTTCACCCCCTTCACAGATATGGCAGCGAACATTCCCGGCTCATTGTAGATCTGCGGCACATGCTGTATTGATACGTGCGATAAAGCGCCCGTTCCTTCCATACAGATCATCCCGGCGCCAATGCCGCCTATAGGGAAGGCCACCCTGTTAAGGTGCTGGCCGGTGTAAGCAGCATTGTATTTATGCTCGCCTGGTTCTGCAGGCTTAAAGCTCTCTGCTTTATCCTTAGCTTCAGCAACACTGAACGGCCCCACCGGCAGTAAAGCTGCCGCGCCGCCGATACCTATATTTTTTAGAAAAACCCTGCGGTCAGACTTGTTTTTCATGATCCTGATTCATTAAAGTGGGAACACATAATTGGTTGTACAATCAAATCTAATAAAGATGAGGTAAATTCATCACACATCAATCCTACGACTTCTTTCCATGATGCGCCTTATAAAAATCAGCTATCGGCTTAAATGGGCCATACTTGTGCTGTTTTTCGCTGAAGTTATCATTATAGGGTCCGAAAGGCATATCGACGGGTTTTTTGTTGAGATCGACCCAATCACTATGCTGATCACGATGCGATCTTGGTTGTGAGTTAATGAATGCGGCAACATTCCAGGCGTCTTCGTTGCTTAATTGCGGGCTTTGCCATGTTGTACCGAAAGGCATGTTATTTTTTACAAAACCTGCTAAATTACCTAATCGATACATTCCGGCAGCATCATTATAGCTGTGCGGTCCCCACAACGGCGG
>DATCQV010000086.1:0-36704 GCA_036569325.1 Mucilaginibacter sp.
AATTAAAAGCATCGACCGTAGTGAAATTCAAAGGTCGCTTTTTCAAACAGCCCCGGCCTCGTGCGATTCCCCTCTTGAGAGGGGGCAGGGGTGTGTACCGCCAATACATAAACGCTAATCCATTACCGCCATTGTTAATCAAGCCCTCCCTTCAGGGAGGGTTGGGAGGGTTTACGCCTCCTGCAAACTCAGCACCGCCTGGTCCAAAAAGTTCGGGATCATGGTGTTCTGCGTATGTGTTATCTTATCCGGATCATCCAAACGCGCCAGCATCTCGTTGTATTTCTCAATGCCATGCTCGTTCACTACCTCGTTCTTTTTCTCTTCCTTCAGCAATAACGATTTAACACCCTTAGCGTCCGCCTCGGGATGAAACTGCGTCGAGAAAAAATATTCGCTGAAACGGATCGCCATCATTGCCCTCGGCAAATCAATATACGGGCGCTCTTTTTCAATGGCTACCAGTTGCATACCCAGATCGGCAAAGCGTTTTTCGTCAGGATTAATTACCTGCCACAGCCGTGAATCAACCGAATAAAACGGATCAGCCAGGTTTTCAAACACCGACTCATGCAGGCCAGCCTCAGTTTTATGCACCGGCAGCACCCCGAATGAGGGCGATTTGCGTAAACCAACGTGCCCTAAACCATACTTACGGCACAGCAGCTGAAACGAATGGCACACAAAAAAGCCATATTTCTTCTGCGAAGTGTTCCCCAGGTTATGATCTTCCAGCTTATCTATCAGGTTAAAATATTTCTTCTCCCACTCCGTTCCCTCACTTTCCAGCGGGTCGCCCGGACCGCCGCTGGATATATAAATATCAAAGTCCGCATCAGGTACTTCCACCTTTTTGCGCACATCAAAAATCTCGTAGCTTAAATTTAACCGGTGTTTTGCCTTGTATCTTTCTAAAATTTCACGGAAACCGCGCATGCCCTCATTGGCTATACCATTGTACAGGTCAAGGATGGCAACCTTAATTTCCGGTTTTTCTGTTTGCATCATCATTTACTTTAAATCCCTTTCAACGTTTGCGATGTAATGTAGTCCACCACGTCGGCAAAGTTATTATTTTGCTGATAAACCGCCAATTGCCGGTCGGCCCCGGTGCCGTGTTCCAGTATTTTGTGCACGTATTGCAGGTCTTCACGGCAGCCTAACTCGTCTACCACATCGTCCACAAAATCCAGCAGTTCCAGTATCAGGGCGCGCGTATTAACTTCCATTTCCTTCCCAAAGTCTATCATTTTCCCGTCGATGCCATAGCGCGCCGCCCGCCATTTATTTTCATTAATAAGCGCCCGGTTATACGTCATAAACGACATGTTTTGCAGCCTTAATTTATATAACTTGGCACACAACGCCTGGAACAGCGCCGTAAAGGCCATCGTTTCATCAATCAGCATCGGGCAATCGCAAATGCGGAACTCAATGGTTTCGAAGAACGGATGCACTCGGATATCCCACCAGATCTTTTTGGCGTTATCAATACAGTTGGTTTTCACCAACAACCTGATATAGCGGTCATATTCCTCAATACTGTTAAAATAATCGGGAATACCGGTACGCGGAAACTTGTCGAACACCTTTGTCCGGAATGATTTAAAGCCCGTATTCCTGCCCTCCCAAAACGGCGAGTTGGTTGATAGCGCATACACGTGCGGCAAAAAGTACCGCACCTGGTTGGCAATGTGTACCGCCAAATCGCGCGACTGGATACCCACGTGCACGTGCAGCCCGAAGATCAGGTTCGATCGCGCAGCTTCCTGCATCTCGTCCACGATCTCGAAATACCGTGGATGATCGGTGATCAATTGGTGCTGCCAGTGCGAAAACGGGTGCGTTCCGGCCGCGCCGATGCGCAGGCCAATATCGCCGGCCAGTTGAGCCACTGTGCCCCGCAGTTTGGTCACCTCTTTACGCGCTTCCTCGGTGTTGCGGCAAATATGCGTGCCCACCTCCACAACGGCCTGGTGCATTTCGGCCTTTACCTGGTCCTCATGGATCTTTTGGGCACTCTCAACAATCTTTTGCTCATGCGATTTCAGCTCCCTGCTCACAGGGTCAATCACCATAAATTCTTCTTCAACGCCTAAGGTGAATTCGTTCATTTTAATCAGGTTTATTTGGGTCTTGGTTTGGTTGTGCTTTCGCCACAATCCCCCACGTTTGTCATTTCGAGCGAGAGCGAGAAATCTTATATAAGCGACATTAACGCTATTACATTACCGCCAATGCATAGCCGGGATGCGCAACGTATAAGATTTCTCCTCGTTCCTTGTCGAAATGACAAGCGGGGAGAATAGGCTTCCTATTTCTTCGCAGCCGGTTTTCTTCTCGTTGCCTTCACAGGCCCCGAAATGATCGTCCCCTCATCAGTAATCGGGTGGTCAACCTGCCCGGTGGTAGCTTCTTTTTTATCGGCTTTCTTCTCTACTTTTTTCTCAGACGATAACAAATGTTCCTTCGCGGCGCTGGTTTTTACATACTCGCCCCAGGTAAGGTTATCGGTATCGTCTTTTTGTTTTTTAGCGCGCTCGATGGCGTAGTCGGCGGCGGTTTCCACCACCCACTCGAAGTTTTCCTGGCCTACGCTGGTTACCTCGGCATCCGGTGCGGGGTTACAGAAATCAATGGCGTACGGCACGCCGTTACGGATGGCAAACTCAACCGTATTGAAATCGTACCCTAAATATTTATTTAGTTTGATAACGTAGTTTTTTACCGTATCCAGCAGCTTTTTAGCAGCCGGCGCCTTGCCATGCTCGTAACGCAGGTGGTGCGGGTTGCGCGGCTCGTACTGCATAATGCGCACGTGCTTGCCGCCAATGCAGTAGCAGCGGAAATAATCCTCAAAAATAATTTCCTCCTGCAGCATCATTACATATTGCTTGGTGCGGGCGTACTTGTCCCACATTTCGTCCAAATTATTGATCTGATAAACCTCTTTCCAGCCGCCGCCGTCGAAAGGTTTCATGTAAGCGGGGAAGCCTACGTAGTTAAAAATGCCTTCCCAATCCAGCGGGTAGGCGAGGTTGCTGAAAGATTTGTCGGTGGTATCGTCAGGTAATTCCTTCGATGGCAGGATCACGGTTTTCGGTACCGGAACGCCGATCTTCACCGCCAGCGCATTATTGAAAAATTTTTCGTCGGCACTCCACCAGAAAGGGTTATTGATTACTGCCGTACCGCAGATGGCTGCATTTTTTAATGCTGCGCGATAGAAAGGCACATCCTGCGAAATGCGATCGACGATCACCGCATAATCCAGCGGCTCGGCCTGCATCACCTTATCGATGCGCACAAACTCGGCGCTTATATTTTTTTCGGCCTTCTGATTTATGCGCTCCACAAATGCCTCCGGGAACGATCTTTCCTGACCAAATAAGATTCCGATTTTTTTCATGGTAGTAGATTGGGTTTTGTTGTATGATGTTTCTGAATTAGCTAATAATAATGTCAAATCTAAGTTTTAGTACCCATCGACCACACGCACCTAATCTTTCCGTCTCCACAGAGTCTCTCGTAAAAGACCCTGCGCTGTCTTGCCCCTAACTCAGAATCCCTTTCACGAGACCATGCTTGGACGTATTATGTTCTTGATCCCTTCGATTTTACTGTTAGGACATGGGTGCAATCGTGGTGAACTTGAATATCTTTTGGTCAAGCCAAGTTGTTCTTTGACATCCGCAATCCAACAAGTCTTAATTGTTTTACCGAATTTTTTCAGGTATTCGTCTTGAATTTGTTTATATGTAAGCATAACTATCTTATAGTCGACAAATAATGCGGAAACATGGCCTTCCACATCGGCCAGTCGTGGCTGCCTATGCCGCGCACATCCAGCCAATGATTAATATGTTTTTGGCTCATAATGTTTGACATCCGGTTATTATCTTCCCGGCAAATATCATGCTCGGCCACACCAAGAATAATGTTGATATGCCACAGCTCCGGGTTATTACTGCCCGGCAAAAAATCAGGCGGATTGTTATAAAACACCTCGTCGCCGTACTGCCCGTCCATAAATTGTTTAATGTCGAAAGCCCCGCTCATGCTGAAAACATTCCCTACCTTTTCAGGATGCTTCAGCGCAAAGTTAAGTGCATGGTAACCGCCGAAACTGCAGCCTGCCGTAGCCACCTTATTCACGCCGGTTTCGTGCATGGCCCAGGGCGCAAGCTCGTCGGTTAGCATCTTATCATAAAAGTTATACCGTTTTGCCCGTTCCAGTGGATGCACACCCTTATCGTACCAGGTTAACCAGTCGAAGCTATCCGGACAGTATATTTTCACCAGGCCTTCGTCCACAAACCAACGCACACTATCGATCAGGCCATGATCCTTGTTCTGGTAATAACGCCCCTGCGAAGTAGGGAAAAGAATAACCGGGTAACCGCGGTCGCCGAAAACCAGCATTTCTACATCAAGCCCCATGCTCTGGGAGTACCAGCGGTGATATTGTTCTTTCAATATTTTATCTCTATTTGTGATTGTAAGTTAGGGATTTAATTTTAATTTGATGATGTGGGGATTTGAAAATTTGAAGATGGAAAGAATAAATGTGCGAATTATTAATGTGCGGATGTGCGAATGATTTTGAATTACCAAATTGTCAAATCAATAAATCATCATCAAATCTTCAAATTGTCAAATCTTCAAATCAACCGTCAAATCAAAACACGTATCTTTGCGCTCTTAATTAATTATCATAGAGATGTACGCGAGCTGGCAGGAGATGGAGATAACTATCACTGAAAATAATATAACAATACCCTCAGAGGTGCTTAAACGCGACGTAACCGTTACGTTGCTGATGCCCGAAGACGACGAAATAACTGAGCCCCTTAATTTATTGCTGCTTAACGATGGTCAGGAGATCGAGGCCCTTTTCCTCAAAGAAACGCTGGAATACCTTACCAATACCAACCGCATCAAACCTACGCTGGTAGTAGCAATCCATGCCGGTGAAGAGCGTTTACAGGAATACGGCACTGCCGGCAAGCCCGATTTTAAAAAACGCGGATCAAAGGCGGCTTTATATACCCAATTTATCAAAACAGAATTGCTGCCGGCAATTACCAAAATGACCGGTATCGAAAAGTTCAATTCAACCGCCTATGCAGGTTTTTCTTTGGGTGGATTATCGGCATTGGATATCGCCTGGAATAATCCTGCTCTGTTCGATAAGGTGGGCGTATTCTCCGGTTCATTCTGGTGGAGAAGCAAAGACCTTGCAAAAGGCTACACCGAGGCCGACCGTATTATGCACGCTATCGTTCGTAATACCCCGGTAAAGCCCGATATCAAGATCTGGCTGCAAACCGGCACCAAAGACGAAACCAGCGACCGCAACAAAAACGGCATCATCGATTCCATCGACGACACCGTTGACCTGATAAAAGAACTCGAAAATAAAGGCTTCACCCGCCCGGCAGATGTTCAGTATCTCGAAATGTTCGGCGGCGCCCACAATACCGAAACCTGGGCCAAAGCGATGCCTAAGTTTTTGGTTTGGGCGTTTGGGAGATAGGGGGATTAATTCTAATCTTCTCTTATGTCATTTCGAGCGAGAGCGAGAAATCTTAGAGAAGCGACATTAACGTTAATGCATTGAAGCCAATGCATGGTCCGGATGCAAAACGCCTAAGACTTCTCGCTTTTGCTCGAAATGACAACGGCGTGTAAGCTGTGAACGTTAATTTCCCTATCTTCACCCCATGCATATCCCCGAAGATAACCCGTGGCAAATCACTTCTCAAAAAGAGGTTTACGATAACCCTTGGATCAATTTAACTGAATACCAGGTTATCAATCCATCGGGCAATCCGGGTATTTACGGTAAGGTGCATTTCAAGAACATAGCAATCGGCATACTGCCGTTGGATGAGGACCTGAATACTTACCTGGTAGGCCAATTTCGCTTCGCATTAGGCCAGTACAGTTGGGAGCTACCCGAAGGCGGCGGTCCTGTCGGCACAGATTCTTTGGCGTCTGCCCAACGCGAGCTCTTAGAGGAAACCGGCCTCAAAGCCCAAAACTGGACCGAAATCCAACGCCTTTATCTCTCCAATTCCGTAACTGACGAGCTGTGCATTATTTATCTCGCCCGCAACCTCGAACAGCATGAAGCTGAACCCGAAGACACCGAGCAGCTTATGGTAAAGAAACTGCCGTTTGCAGAGGTTTACAGCATGGTTTGCAACGGCGAAATAACCGATTCTGTAACCGTGGCTGGTGTGTTAAAGGTACAGTTGTTGTTACAGGAGGGGAAATTAAAATAGCCGCATCTTAAAGGTGGGTCATCGTGAGGCTCTCGAAGGATGAACGCAAAGGCATAATCCGTATGCATGGCGGTCGATGCCTTGAGGCGAAGCCTTCCCCACATGCTTCGAGAGCCTCAGCGTGCCCCCCTGTGAAATGAGAAACAATGATGCAGGAATAGAGCTGCACACAATAACTATTCTTCTCAATTTTCCGGACTTTTCCGACTCCCCGACTTTCCGGACTTTTTAATAACTTTGCTACTTTATGAGAAGAATCTTCGGCATTATATTATCCCCCATTCACTATATTTTCTTTGGACTGGTGCTGGTTATTTTCCAGCCTGTCCAATGGTTTTGCTTCAACGTGTTCGGCTATCAGGCGCACAAACGCTCTGTTGATGTGCTGAACTTTTTCCTGGTAAGCACTTATTATTTACTAGGCAATACGGTGTCGTTCATCGATGAGCCAAAGCTGCCGAAGGGCCGCCAGATCATTTTTGTTGCCAACCACCAGAGCTTGTACGATATCCCGGTGATGATCTATTTCCTGCGGAAATATCACCCTAAATTCGTATCGAAGATCGAACTCGCCAAAGGAATTCCGTCTATCTCCTACAACCTGCGTTATGGTGGCGCCGCCAATATCGACCGTAAAGACCCGCGCCAAAGTATGACCGAACTGAGCCGGCTCGGTACCGATATGAAAACAAAGGGTTGGTCGGCGATGATCTTTCCGGAGGGCACCCGCTCTGCTGATGGTGTTGTGCGCAGCTTCCAAAGCGCCGGTGTAGCCATGCTGCTCAAAAAATGTCCCGAGGCGTTGATCGTGCCGGTGGCTATTAACAACTCCTGGAAAATGGTACGTTACGGGAAGTTTCCGCTCAATACATTTATTAAAATGAGCTGGACAGTACTTGCACCGATAGACCCGACAGGCCACAAAGCTGATGAGGTGGTGGCGGAGGCAGAAATCGCGATAAAAAAAGCAATAGGGCAGAACGAGGTCTAAAAAATCCGAAATCGTAAATCCGAATTCCGAAATTCTTTAGATATTCTTCCCGTCAATGATCTTAAAAAAGTCTTCGCGGTAAGTATCGCCTACCGGGATTATCTTATCGCGTATAAAAATACGGCTGCGCTCGATGCTGTCGATCTTGTTGATGGATACGATGTACGATTTGTGTACGCGGATAAAATGCTGCTCGGGCAAGGCATCCTCCATCTTCTTCATATTCTGAAGCGTGATGATTCGCTCGGCAGGAGTGAAAATCGAAATGTAATCTTTCAGTCCCTCTATAAAAAGAATATCGTTCAGATAAACTTTCTGGATCTTATGCTCTGTCTTTACAAAGATGAAATCGCTTAACAGATCCTTTTGTTTTTGCTGAGGTACAGGGTCTTGCTGCGGGGCAGGCATGGGGGCTGCCGCAGGTTGTAATACGGCCTGTGCTTTCTGTACCGATTTAAAGAAACGGTCGAACGCAATGGGTTTCAATAGGTAGTCGATCACGTCAAGCTCATAGCCTTCCAATGCATACTGCGGGTAGGCGGTGGTTAAAATAACCTTTGCCTTGCCATTGGCAATCCGCAGAAACTGAATGCCGGTAAGCTCGGGCATCTGCACATCAAGAAAAACAAGATCAATCTGTTTTTCCTGCACCAAGGTTAGTGCTTCAATAGGATTTGTTGTGGCCTTAACCAATTGCAAAAACGGGATCTTCGAAATATAATCCTCCAGTATGTGCAACGCCAAAGGCTCGTCGTCAACAATTAGGCATCTGATCATTTTATAAAACTAACGATAATTCAACGGTATAGCTATCGGGGGTGTCGTTTATATCCAGATTGTATTTGTCCGGATACAGCAAATTTAGTCTTCGCTTTACATTATTCAAACCAATACCGCCCGATGCATCGCGGTTGTTGGTATGTTTTTTATTCTGCATATAAAAATGCAGGTGCTCGGGGTCAACATCAATCAGCAGGCGGATCGGGGTAAGGGGATCATTCGCCACGCCATGTTTAAAGCCATTTTCAATAAAAGCAATCAGCAGCAGCGGCACAATTTTTTGATTGGTAACCGTCCCTTCCACCTTGTAATCGATATAAGCCTTATCGCTGAAACGGATCTTCTGCAGGTCGATATAATTCTGAAGATATTGCAGTTCTTTCGACAGGTCGACTTTGTTATCGTTACATTCATACAGCATGTACCGCATAATTTCCGACAGCTTCAAAATGGCCTCGGGCGTGGTGGCCGACCGCTGGTAGGCCAGCGAATAAATACTATTGAGCGAATTGAACAAGAAATGCGGATTGATCTGCGATTTCAGAAACGCCAGCTCCGCGCTTAAACGTTGATTTTCCAGGTCGCGCTGGATGCGCTCATTCAAAAACCAGTCGATAGCGAATTTTAGCGCCGTGCTCAAAAACATAAAGAACAGGCTGGTGAACATCGCTCCCAAAAAATAAGCCCCGAAGCCCAATACGTGGCCTTTGGCGCGCATCAAAATGTACTGCTTAAACACCAGTGCAAGGCCATATTTACCAAAGCCTACAGCAATGAGCAGGATTATGGCAATTACCACATACTGCGTATATTTTTTACGGGCCAGAAAGCGTGGCAGCAGCAGCAGGTAATTGAGGTAGAAGACGGCAACGTTGATAAGCGGATACAGGATATAGATCACGAGGATCTCGTTGATGGTAATTTTAGAATCCATCTGCGCAATAAAGATCAGAAGCGAGATCATCACCACCCAAAACAGTGCGTGCCAGAATATTTGCCTGCGCATTTTCATCACATCTAAGTTAATATTTACGCGCCGCTAAAGCATTTATATTATATATAGCACATCGTTTTGTCGATAAACTGCCATTTTTCTCCGACGAACGGGCTCGTCTATTGTGTTTTCGGTTCATCTATGAATCCTGTGTGTTGGTCTAATACATTTTAGCAGGTTAAACCTTTGCAGTTTATTTGTATCATCAAAAGCAATCACGATGAAAACGCTTATCAAAAACTCCAATCCTTTTATCCTTTTACTTGTTCCGGTATTCTTTGCCTTAATAATGGGCGTAAGTTACCAGTTTCACCAAAAAAAGGAAACAATTGTTGGTACTACAGTTCATGCTACCTCTTTATTTTACAAGGGCGTTAGTTTAGTAAAAACCGTTTGCTCTGTCGCAAAAGAAAAAGTATGGTAATTAATACCAGCAACCTAACCTTCACATTTGGCAGCCAAACGGTTGTTAAGTCGCTATCATTACAAGTTCCGGAGGGAAGCATTTACGGCTTCCTTGGCCCAAACGGGGCCGGAAAAACCACCACGATAAAACTGCTGCTCAACCTGCTGAAAACGCAGGAGGGCAGCATTCACGTTTTCGGTAAGGAGCTGCAAAGCAACCGCATCGAAATCCTTTCGCAGATCGGCTCATTGATAGAGCAGCCTGCCCTTTACGCACACCTCACCGGCAAGGAAAACCTGATGAACAGGGCCTTGCTGCTGCAGATCCCCGAAAAGCGGGTCGACGAAATGCTCGCTCTTGTTCATTTACAGGATGCAGCGCATAAAAAAGCCGGACAATATTCTTTGGGGATGAAACAGCGCCTCGGCATAGCCCTGGCGCTACTGTCTGACCCGAAGCTGCTCATCCTCGACGAACCTACCAACGGCCTCGACCCCAATGGGATCATCGAGATTCGCGAGTTGCTCATTCGGCTTACTACCGAACATAAAAAGACTGTCTTCATATCAAGCCATCTACTGGCCGAAATTCAGCGTATGGCTACCCACGTGGGCATTATCAATTTTGGCGAACTGCTGTTCCAGGGCAGCATCGACGAATTAGGTGCTTTGAGTCAGCCCCTGATTCAGATCGAGACCGATAAAACTGTCGACGCGGCCAATTTCCTCAAGAAAAATAATTTTGCCGTTTCTGAAGTGACCGAACAGCATTTGTATGTTCCGTTTACCGGCAAGGAAGAAATGGCGCACATCAACGCTCTGCTGAATCAGAACGGCTTTACCATCTACAGCATCAATAAGCAGCAAAAAGACCTGGAAGAACTGTTTTTATCCATCACCCAAACCGCCTGAACCCATGAAAGGATTTATACTATCGTTCCGGTCCGAATTTTATAAAACCCGCAAAACCATGGGTTTCTGGAGCACGGTGATCTTGCCGCTGCTGCTTTGCACGCTGCTTTTTGTAGGATTTTTTATGAAGAGCGAAAAGCTGGCGGGTACGCCGGGCATAGCGCTCTGGTTCCAGTTTGCCGGTGCAATTTTAGGAGTGATGGGATTGTTGCTGATGCCTATGCTCATTATCTTCATCGCTTACTCAGTCAATAATGTAGAACATAAAGCCGATACCTGGAAAACGCTTTTCAGCCTACCCATTTCCAAACTGTCTGTTTACAGCGCCAAATATGCGTATGCCTTCTTTCTTATCTTCTTTTGTTTGTCGCTATTTGTACTGTTCACGCTTGGCTTCGGGAATTTGTTGGGCGCAGTAAAGCCCGTATTAAAGTTTAACGAATACAATATAGCCAGCACCCTGGCGCAGATCTATTTTAAATTCTTCCTGGCATCGTTAGGCATTTTATCTATCCAGTTCCTGCTCAGCCTGCTCTTCAGCGACTTTATTAAACCTATGGGAATCGGCTTTGTATGCACCATCACCGGCAGCATACTTTCGGCCAATAACTGGGAATATGCCTGGCTGTTTCCATACTCGCACCCCATGATGGCCATGCGCGCCCTGTCACAGCACGGTGAAAAAGGTAATCCAGCAGCGATGCCGCAGCTTAGCATCGAAATGTTAACCAAAGATACTTGGGTAAGCCTGATAGTAGCCGTAGCGGTGTTTATTGTTGGCTATTTTATTGTGTTGAAGAAGAGTGTGAAGTAGATTTCCTGGCTCTTTTTTCCTACCTTCAAACCATGAACCTTGCCCGTACCTACCTGCACGATTTCGTTTCCCTGCTTTTTCCGGAACTGTGCGCGGCCTGCAAGGAAAGCCTGATGGCGAATGAGGAGATCATTTGCATGGATTGCCGGTTTAATCTGCCTTATACTAATTTTCATTTACCGGCCGATAACGTTGTGGCACAGCAGTTTTGGGGGAAAATCAATGTGCAGGCGGCTTTTGCACTTTTTTATTTTACCAAAGGCGGCAAGGTCCAGAACCTGCTGCATCAGTTGAAATATAACGGGCAACAGGAGGTGGGAAAGTTAATGGGTAAAATGGCGGGTGAACAGCTATTGAAGAATGAAATATTTAATTCAGCAGATTATATTATTCCCGTCCCGCTGCATCAAAAACGGTTGCGGGAGCGCGGCTATAATCAGAGTGAATGTTTTGCCGAAGGGTTGGCTGTGAAATTAAATACAACCGTTGAGGTTGGTAACCTGGTAAGGCAACGTGCCACGTCAACCCAAACGCGGAGATCGCGCTTTGCAAGATTTGAGAATATGCAGGAAGTTTTCGCTGTGATCAATCCTGAAAAATTAAAAGATAAGCACGTTTTGTTGGTGGATGATGTGATCACCACCGGCTCAACATTGGAAGCTTGCGGCAGCGAATTATTGAAAATACCCGGATTGAAGTTGAGTATAGCTACGATAGCGTATGCAGAATAGGTTAGAGAATGGTGATCAGAGATGAGAGGCGTTGCTTAGTTAGTTCACGTATGGCCGAATATCCTGTACGGAGATTGCTTCGTACCTCAATGACGCCGTATTTATTTTGCAGCTGTCTTGATTCTTAGCTCTTGACTCTCTAACTAAACTTTCTGGTATGCGCTCAGCTTTTCAAAAAGATTTTTTGGTTCGAAGGGCTTCAGGATGTAATCGTTCATGCCGGCATTGGTGATCTGCTCGCGTTCGGTGCTGAGCATCGAGGCGGTGAGGGCTATGATGGGCAATTGCTGGAAATAGGCTTCGGGCTTTGAGCGGATAACCTGTGTTGCTTCAATGCCTCCCATTTCGGGCATGTAAACATCCATTAAAACAACATCGTAATTTTGATTGGCAGTAACTTTTTCTACAGCCTGCAGGCCGTTTTCGGCAAAATCGGCAGTAGCGCCCCATTTGCCCAGCACCTTATTTATCAAAAGCCTGTTTATGTTGTTATCGTCAACAACCAGCACATTTATATGTAATTCGGTTTCCAATTTTCAAAAGTTTAGTAGCTGTAATTATCGCTTAAACGCAACAAATACCAAAAAGGTTATAAAATTTGCAGAGACGCAACCATTGCGTCTCTGCATTATTATATTATCTAATCTATTTCGTGGTGCGAGTGGCGGTACAGCGGATACTCGTGCATCAGCTTATGTACCTTTTTACGTACCTTTTTCAGGTTGTCCTCGTTTTCAGGGTCCTGGATTACCTGGTCTATAAGGTCAACTATTTCGTCCATTTGTTTTTCGCCCATATCGCGGGTGGTGATGGCGGCGGTACCAACGCGGATCCCCGAAGTAACAAACGGCGACTTATCATCAAACGGAACCATGTTTTTGTTCACGGTGATATCGGCAGCAACCAGTGCATTTTCTGCAGCTTTACCGGTGATGTTCTTGTTGCGCAGATCAATCAGCATCAGGTGATTATCTGTCCCGCCCGAAATGATCTCATAACCGCGGTCAACAAACGCTTTTGCCATTGCTGCGGCGTTCTTTTTCACCTGAACGATGTAGTCCATATAATCTTCGCTCAGCGCCTCGCCAAATGCAATAGCTTTTGCTGCGATGATGTGCTCCAGCGGACCACCCTGCGTACCGGGAAAAACCGCCATATCCAGCAGGTTCGACATCATCCTGATCTCGCCTTTTGGTGTTTTAAGCCCCCATGGGTTTTCAAAGTCCTTACCCAGTAAGATCATTCCACCACGCGGACCGCGCAGGGTTTTGTGTGTAGTAGTAGTAACAATGTGGCAATGCGGCAGCGGATCGGCCAGCAAACCGCGGGCAATTAAGCCGGCAGGGTGCGAAATATCGGCCAGCACCAAAGCGCCAACCTCGTCGGCCACCTTGCGGATAAACTCGTAATCCCAATCGCGCGAGTAGGCCGAAGCGCCGCAGATGATCAGTTTTGGTTTTTCGCGAAGGGCAACTTCCTTTAACATATCATAGTCAACCAAACCGGTTTCTTTCTTCACCCCATAAAAATGAGGTTCGTACAGTTTACCAGAAAAGTTAACCGGCGAGCCATGTGTTAAGTGACCGCCATGCGAAAGATCGAACCCTAAAATTTTGTCGCCGGGCTGCAAAACCGCCAGCATAACGGCAGCATTGGCCTGTGCGCCCGAGTGCGGCTGCACGTTTGCCCATTCGGCATTGAAAAGTTGTTTAGCCCTGTCTATAGCTATCTGTTCAATTTCATCAACCACCTGGCAGCCGCCGTAATAGCGTTTTCCGGGCAATCCTTCGGCATATTTGTTGGTGGCAACCGAGCCGGCTGCTTCCATTACCTGCCTGCTAACAAAATTTTCAGAAGCGATGAGCTCGATACCTTCTTCCTGGCGTTCCTGCTCCTCGTCCAATAGCTTAAAAATCAGTTTATCTCTTTTCATTGATGTGGGCGTTTAACAGCGGCAAATGTAATTATTTAGACGGGAGATTTGAGATTTGAGACGTGAGATTTTTTCTCAAAGTTTACGATTTATTAACAGGATCCGTAGATTGGAAGCCGCAATTGGTGATTGATAATCAGGTATGGCTGGTCGATAAGTGTAACGATACTCCCATTTTGTCAGTCTGAGCGATAACGAAGAATCTTAATTTAAGCCGCTACCGGAAAATGCGTTCGGCGAGCATGGCTCAGCATGCATACAAGGTGCCGCACCTAGGGAGCGGAATGCTTTTTTCCACCTTTTTCTACCAATATTGCGCTCCTGAAGCATCGGTAAGGCTAAATTACAAAACTCCACGCGTCCATTGCTATAAAAATACTTAGGCTAAAGGCTCAAGACTCCCGGTTAAATTGCAGCTGTCCCGGCTCTTGGTTCTTGATGCTTGACTCTCTCTTCTATTCTTTCGCCGAAATCCAGAAATTATTATAACCCAGTCCCACCTGTATATCTATCAGTTCCTGCTGCAGCATTTCGAGTACGGCAAGGAAGTTGTACACGAAATGCACCTTGTTTTCAGAGTTGCCGGCGATGGTTTTGAAATCCATCATTTTGTTGATGCGGAGCAGATCGGCGATGGCTTTCTTTTGCTGCTCTATGGTGTAGGGGTATTGTACAACGGTATGCTTTACTTCTTCGCTGCGGGTTTGGTAGCGTTCCATCATGCGGTGGTAAACCTTTGCCAAACGGTACAGGGTAAGGTCGGAAAGTTCCTCACCGGGCAACGCCGCGGTTCCGGCCTGCTCGATGTCGTATTGGATATTGCCGCGTTTTTCCTGCATAAAGCGCTCTGCTTCCAGTGGGTGCAGCTCTTCGCAAACCTCCTTGAACTTTTTGTATTCAATCAGTTTGCGGATCAGGTCTTCCTTGGTATCGGTTTGATCGCCATCGGGGTCGGCTTCGTAGCGCGGCAGCAGCATTTTGGCCTTGATGCGCATCAGGGTGGCGGCTACGATAATAAACTCGCTGGCTATCTCCATATTCAGGATAGTCATCTGGTGCAGATAGTTCAGGAAATCGTCGGTGATCCTGGCGATGGGAATATCGTGGATCTCCAGTTCATCGCGCTCGATAAAGAAAAGTAACAGGTCGAACGGCCCCTCGAACTGGGGCAGCTTTATCGCAAAATTTTCTTCGACCGTCATGGCCTCAAAAATAGATTAATTTTTAAGAGTTGGAAAGGCCGGAATTTTGGTTGACGAAACAGGTACTTAAAGCATATCCCGCTGCCATTCCCTGCGGATCTCGTTCAACCGCTTTTCAATTTCTTCCTCGGTTAAACCGGCTTCGGCTGCAATGGTTACCGGCGGTGCATCGGGATTGTCTTTCACTATGCGGATAAGCCCCAACTGTTCCATATTCTCAAAAAGTTTGTAAACGCTGGGGTTAGCCAGCTTTACGGTGATCGTTTCCATAGGTGTGTTTTTGCGTGATAAATGTCTTTTACAAAAGTATTATGTTTCGGCTGTTATTAACACGTGCGGTGCCTATGTTCATTAAATATTACAAAAGTTTGGACTTAATTAATAATAAAATGCCGTACTTTGCAGGTTATATACTCATAATTATAAATGCAGGTACCCGCAGGCAATTTACTCCAGCAAATCAACTCCCCTTCTGACCTGAAACAGCTTAAAGAGGACGATCTGAAACAAGTATGCCAGGAATTACGTCAATACATTATTGACGTTGTTTCGGTAAACGGAGGCCACTTTGCGGCCAGCCTTGGTGTGGTTGAACTAACCGTTGCCCTGCAATATGTACTGAATACCCCTTACGACCAGTTAGTATGGGACGTTGGTCACCAGGCTTACGGCCATAAAATACTGACCGGTCGTCGCGATGACTTTCATACCAACCGGGTACACGGCGGCCTCAGCGGCTTCCCTAAACGTTCGGAAAGTATTTATGATACCTTTGGCGTTGGCCACTCATCTACGTCGATCTCTGCTGCTTTGGGTATGGCGGTTGCCTCGCACTACAAAGGTGAAACCGACAGGCAGCACGTTGCCGTTATAGGCGATGGCTCCATGACGGCAGGCATGGCCTTCGAAGCGTTGAACCATGCAGGCATCGAAAATTCGAACCTGTTGGTGATATTGAATGATAACAACATGTCGATAGACCCGAACGTTGGTGCTTTGAAGGAATATCTGACTGATATTACCACTTCAAAACCATACAATCGTTTCAGGGATGACATTGCAAGTGTCCTTGCCAAGATCTCTTCTATCGGTCCTGATGCATTCAAGATCGCTCAGAAATTAGAGAAGAGTATAAAGGGCACCCTGCTTAAAAAGAGCAACTTCTTCGAGGCGCTTAAATTCAGGTACTTCGGCCCTATCGACGGGCACGATGTGGAGCACTTGGTTAAAGTACTGCGCGATCTGCGCGATATTCCCGGTCCAAAGCTTTTGCATTGCGTTACCGTAAAGGGTAAAGGCTATGCACTGGCCGAAAAAGACCAGACCAAATGGCACGCTCCCGGCTTGTTCGACAAGATCACCGGCGAGATCAAGAAATCGAAATCAGATAAACCGCAGCCGCCTAAATACCAGGATGTGTTCGGTCATACCATTATAGAACTTGCCGAGCAAAATCCCAGGATCATGGGTATTACGCCGGCCATGCCTTCAGGCTGTTCATTGAATCTGATGATGAAGGCCATGCCTAACCGCGCGTTCGACGTAGGTATCGCCGAGCAGCATGCCGTAACGTTCTCTGCCGGGTTGGCTTCACAGGGATTGATTCCGTTCTGTAATATCTACTCCAGCTTTATGCAGCGTGCATACGATCAGGTGATCCACGATGTGGCTATACAAAAACTGAACGTAGTTTTCTGTCTCGACCGCGCAGGCGTTGCAGGTGCCGATGGCCCAACACACCACGGGGCTTACGATCTGGCCTTTATGCGCTGCATCCCAAATATGACGGTATCGGCACCCATGAACGAGGAAGAGCTGCGTAACCTCATGTTTACCGCACAGCAGGATGATATGGGTCCGTTTGTGATCCGTTATCCGCGCGGCAACGGCGTGATGGTGGATTGGCAGCGTCCGCTTAAAGCTATTAAAGTCGGCAAAGGCCGGTTGGTTACCGATGGTGATGAAATTGCCGTTTTAACCATCGGCGCTATTGGCAACGAAGCCGTAAAGGCAATTGCCGAACTGAATACCGAAGGCTTTTATCCTGCTCATTATGATCTTCGCTTTGTTAAACCATTAGACGAAGCGCTGCTACATGAAGTTTTCCAAAAATTCGATAAGGTGATCACTGTTGAGGATGGTTGTTTAGAAGGCGGCATGGGCAGCGCGGTACTTGAATTTATGGCCGATAATAACTATAAAGCCCAGGTGGTGCGTTTAGGTATTCCTGACCAGATAGTAGAACACGGTGAGCAGCCCGAACTTTGGGCCGAATGCGGATATGATGCCAAAGCAATTGCCGGGCAGGTGAAACAGTTAGGCATGAAACAGAATGAGCATGTTATAGCGAGTTAATCCTAACTCCCTTCCACGTTATGCCGAACTTGTTTCGGCACCTCATTGACAGGTAGGCGAGCGCTTTGTTATGTATAGTTGATTATATATCTGTGGGGTGCCGAAACAAGTTCGGCATGACGCGTTGTTTTTATTTACGCACCTTTTAGCGACTGTGTCAATTCATCATCCGCACATTCGCACATCCAAAATCCCACGCATCAATGCGCTTTATAACTTGCCAGATCGTTATATAAGCTGCGGAATGAGCTGCGCAGGCCGATGGTGATCATAGAGGTTTTGTCGTGAAACTGGGCATTCTTTTCATCCCTGAAGATACCGCCAAGCTCGATGCGTAGATTGTATTTCGGGTTTAATAAATAAGCTACTTTTCCTTCTACATAAATCATATTGGTGGTTAGGCCCTGGCCAATGAAGTTACCCTCAGGTTTAGCCGGGGTGAGATAGTCCTGAAAAGGGTCTTTACCGTAGTTAAGGCCGTCGATATCGAGGCCGTAATGGCCGTAATCGAGTTCTCCGGTAAAATCAAATCTTTTGTAAGAATAGTTCAGCAAGCCGACCACTTCCCTGAAATTGGCTCCCCATGGATGCCCCAGCGGTTCGCCGTTTTCGGTGTAGCTGATGATGGAACCCCGCTCGGAATAAGTATATGGCGTGGCGGAGTTAGTTTCAACCAGGTAATTCAGGTCTTTCACACCGAAAAGACTCGCGCCACGGAATCCAAGCTGCCAGGCATATTTATTTCTTGCACTGCCCTTGCCCGAAAAAAAGCTCGACGATTCAAATTCATCTAAGGCAAACTGACCGTAAGCGGTAATGCCATGGGTAATTTTATACTTGCTGGTGAAACCTATTAGCGCATTGTCGGGTGAACCATTCAGTGCTTCAACCGGCCTCAAAAAGATGATCGGGTTAATATAGGAAACATCGAACGGGCGGGTATGACCAGCCTCGTCCTTGTTATACCAGATCACAGCGTCAAAAAAGCCTACCGAAAAACGATTGCTTACATTCCAGTCGAGGTAATGAAATACAGCGCCCTTTTTACGGTTATCACCATTGGGTTCCAAATTCACCGGGTCGTTAAAGCTGGCCCACATGGCCATGTAGCGTACATTTCCTAAGGTAGCCGTCAGCCTGAAAAACGGGTATGGCGAAGCTGCGTCCGATAGCAATAATGAGCGGTAGCCGTCGCCGATAAATGTTTTGTCGCGGCCGGCAGAAATGTTTAAATATTTAACCGGAGTGTACGATGCAGTGGCGGTTATGTAATCCCAGTCATAGCCGTTGGGCTTGTATGTTTTGGCATAAGCCTGTCCCGGTACAATACCTACCTGGTCGATGTAGGTTGAAAGGTAAGGAGCCGTTACAGCGCTGTTCTCATACCCGGCAATATAATAGCTGAACTTATTACCCACTGTGCCGCCCAACTGAATGCCGAGCGCCACGTTGTTAACGTTGGTTTTGGTAGAAAAATCGCGGCCAATGGCGAGATCGGGCAACAGATCGGCGTAAAAGGTGGAATTTGCGCCTTTATAATCGATGAGGTGTTCGTTGAAGATCTTGTTGTAAAAGCCGGTATGTTGTTTGCCGTCGGCATTATAATTCATCAGCGAATCATAGCGCCGTTTCAACAAGGAGTCATCGGCAAAGAACGGTTTGAGCGAACTATGCTGACGCGTTTGGGTGGAATAAACACTTGCATCGAGCTTTTGATAAAACTGGTATGAATAAGGCTGATATACCGATTGTGCACCAACAGTGCCAACCATAAAAAGCAACAGCAATGCGCCAAGTATCTTTCTTATCATACGTCCGTCAATTATTCGAAGTAATTCAATGTGTTAAATCCGCCCTTCTTTAAATAATCATCCTTTTTTACTGCATGCAGGTCTGAATACACCATATCGTTCACCAATGCCTGCAAATCATATTTAGGCACCCATCCTAATTTTTCTTTTGCCTTTGTCGCATCGCCTATCAGCAGGTCGACTTCCGTTGGCCTGAAATATTTTGAATCGACCTTTACCACCGTTTGCCCGAATTTCAGGGCATCGGCATTCAAGCCAAATTCCTCCACTTTCTGCTGGTCGATATCTATAATTACGCCGCGCTCGTTCTCGTCCTTGCCGCTGAATTCGACCTCGATACCCAACTCACCGAACGCCATCCTGATAAAATCCCTTACTGTGGTGGTCACGCCGGTTGCAACAACGTAATCTTCGGGTGTATCCTGTTGCAGCATCAGCCACATGGCCTCGATATAATCTTTTGCGTGGCCCCAATCGCGCTGCGCGGCAAGGTTACCTACGTATAGGCAATCCTGCAAACCCATCGCAATTTTAGCTGCCGCACGGGTAATTTTACGGGTAACGAAGGTTTCGCCGCGTACCGGGCTTTCGTGGTTGAACAGGATGCCGTTACAGGCAAACATGTTGTAAGCCTCGCGATAATTCACGATGATCCAGTAACCATATAATTTGGCCACCGCATACGGCGAGCGCGGGTAAAAGGGCGTGGTTTCGCTTTGCGGAACGGCCTGCACTAAACCGTAAAGCTCGGAAGTAGAAGCCTGGTAAATGCGGGTCTTTTTTTCGAGACCCAGTAAGCGCACGGCTTCCAGTATTCTAAGGGTGCCAATGCCATCGGCGTTAGCGGTATATTCTGGTGTATCAAAGCTCACCTTTACGTGGCTTTGCGCGGCAAGATTATAAATTTCGTCCGGCTGAATTTCCTGCACCAGCCGGATAAGATTGGTAGAATCGGTCAGATCGCCGTAATGCAGTTTGAATTTCACATTAGGCTCATGCGGATCGTGATACAGGTGGTCGATACGGTCGGTATTGAACAGTGAAGCCCGGCGTTTAATGCCGTGAACTTCGTATCCTTTTTTTAATAAAAATTCGGCTAAGTAAGCGCCATCCTGTCCCGTAACCCCTGTAATTAAAGCAACTTTCATTGATAATGTTTGAAATATCTATCAGACTACAATATTATCCAATTTAATTGAAAGTGTGGAGCGGAGGTGATGCAAAAAAGCGAAATAGAATGCAAAAGCGAAATATATTTTAAAATGTGTAAATTTGAATATGAACGTACAAACAGAGAAGATAGCCCTGGCAAAACGATTGCTTGAGACGGAAGACGAAAGTGTACTTGCTCAAATAAAGGAGATTTTTGAGAACAATGAGAAAGATTTCTGGACCGATTTGCCGGAGCATGTGAAATCTGGGATAGAGCGGGCAAGGCAACAGGTTAGAGAAGGAAAATTGACACCGCACGATGAGGTGATGAAGAAATATGCAAAGTATTTATGAGCCTCGCTATACTTTGGTCTGATGATGCTAAAGACACCTTTGACATCATTGTTTCCTTTATTGAAAGTGAATGGGGCGAATCTTCTTCAAAGAAATTTGTAACCCATACTAACAAAATATTGAAGTTGATTTCCGATCAGCCCTATATGTATAAATCATCGTTCAGTATTGATGTAAGGCAAGCATTTATAAGTCCCCAAACTTCACTGTACTACGAGATTCACCAGGAATCTATCATGATATTGTTTTTCTGGGATAACAGGCAGGAACCTATCTTATAAGAAAAACTCAAAAGGGCGTAATTCTCCCCTTTCCTCCTCCCCTCATCTTTTCGTACCTTTACGATAATGATACCATCTACCCCAAACAAAAATAAATACAACGAAAAATTTCAGCAGGCGCTGGATCAATTGAACCCGGAGCAACTCGCAGCTGTGAACAAAATGGACGGCCCTGTACTGGTGATTGCCGGGCCGGGCACGGGTAAAACGCAGATCCTGGCGGCGCGGATAGGCAAGATACTGACCGAAACAGATGCCAATGCACACGAAATTTTGTGTTTGACATATACCGATGCCGGCGCTGTGGCCATGCGCAAGCGCCTTTTTGATTTTATAGGCCCCGATGCTTACCGGGTTAACATTTATACCTTCCATGCCTTTTGCAACGAGATCATCCAGGAAAACCTCGATTACTTCGGTAAGCTGAATATGGAAGCCCTGTCTGACCTGGAGTCGGCTATGCTGTTCAGGGAGTTGGTAGACGAGTTTCCGAACGATCACCCATTGAAGCGTTTTACCGGGGAAATTTACTTTGAGGCGCCGCGGTTGAAAAGCCTTTTTTCGGCTATGAAGAGCGAGGGCTGGGACGAAAAACACATTGCCAAAGCGGTTAAAGAATACCTTGAAGATTTACCCAACCGCGAAGAGTTCATCTACAAAAAAGCAAACGCCAAAGCGGGTATCAAGGCCGGCGACCCTAAACAAAAAGATATCGACAAGGCGTACGATCTGATGCAAAAGCTGCTGGCCGCCGTTGGCGAATACCAGAACTTCGATAAAAAAATGAAGGCCCGCGGCAGGTATGATTATGACGACATGATCATCTGGGTGCTGAAGGCCTTCCGCGAAAATGAAGAATTGCTGCGCCGCTACCAGGAGCGTTACCAGTATATTTTGGTGGACGAGTTTCAGGATACCAGCGGATCGCAGAACGAATTACTGAAATTCATCCTCAATTACTGGGACACGCCAAACGTATTTGTGGTGGGCGACGACGATCAGTCCATCTTCAAATTCCAGGGGGCAAACATGAAGAACATCCTTGATTTTGCGAGCGATTATGTGGACACCTTGCATACGGTTGTGTTGCGGCATAATTACCGCTCCAACCAACAGATATTGGATATTTCAAGGGCGCTCATCAACAATAATCATGAGCGTTTGACCGCTCAGCTGGCGCTGGACAAGAACCTTAAAGCGGCGCATCCGCGTTTTGATATATTGGCCGCCGATCCCATAATTAATGAATACGAGAACCCGGCAAAGGAATTGGTGGATGTTGCCGAGCACATCAAAAAGCTGCTCTCAGGCGGCGTTCAGCCGGGCGAGATAGCCGTCATCTACCGGAACCACAGCCAGGTGGAGGAACTGATCCAATACCTCGACACACAGAATGTGGCCGTGAACACCAAGCGGAAGATCGATATTTTCACGCTGCCCTTTGGCGAGAAGATCATCAACCTGATGCAGTACCTGTCAATGGAAATGGATTCGCCGTACAGCGGGGATGAGTTGCTGTTCGAGATCATGCACTATGATTTCTTCGACATTGCGCCTATCGAAATTGCCAAGGCCAGCATTGCGGTAGCCAAAGAAAACTTCTCGACCTCAAAAAATAACGAGCCGAAAACATCAATGCGGCGCTATATCAGCGAAATGCACACGCCCGCGCAGGTGGGACTGTTCGACAAAACGCCGAATTATGGTATGAAATACCTGGTGAGCGATATCGATTACCTGTTAAGCTACTCGGCCAGCAATACGCTGCAAC
Organism: Mucilaginibacter sp.; assembly: GCA_036569325.1. GTDB lineage: Bacteria > Bacteroidota > Bacteroidia > Sphingobacteriales > Sphingobacteriaceae > Mucilaginibacter. Next base: position 22,774 of record DATCQV010000086.1, read on the forward strand.
AATTATTTCAGCAGATGATCGCCAAAATGGGCATCCTCAAATACATTATGCAGCAGCCCGACAAAGGCTGGTACATGCAGGTGCTCACCAACTTCTTCGATTTTATTAAGGACGAAACGCGTAAAAATCCAGAGATCAAACTGGCTGAAATTGTTGCCATTATCAAACTGATGAAAGACAACAAGATCAGGCTGGAGCTGAACCAGGTGATCTTCTCGGAGAATGGCGTGAACTTCCTGACGGCTCACGGCTCCAAAGGGCTTGAATTTGAACATGTGTTTCTCATCGGCTGCACTAAAAAGATCTGGGATGGCAAAGGCCGCAATACCGGTTTTAGTTACCCCGATACGCTGACACAATCCAGCGGGGATGATATTGCGCAAAAGGAAGAATCGCGCAGGCTGTTTTATGTGGCCATGACGAGGGCCAAACAACATCTATTTATTTCGTACGCTAATAAGGATAAGAATGGAAAGGACCAGGAATCATCGCAGTTTGTGGGCGAGATTTTGGCGGATACCGATCTGCCGGTGCAGCATCCACAGGTAACCGCCGATGCCATGATCGCTTTCGAGGCACTGCAATTCAGCGAGGCGGATAAGCCGAAAGTGGAGTTACTCGATAACAATTATATTAACCAGTTGCTGCAGGATTACACGCTGTCGGTTACGCATTTGAGCAATTATCTGGATTGCCCGCTGCGGTTTTATTTTCAGTGTTTGATCAGGGTGCCGTCGGGTAAAAGTCCGTCGGCTACGTTTGGACAGGCGGTGCACTGGGCTTTGAATAAGGCGTTTAGGAATTTAAAGGTTAACGGCGACGAGTTCCCGCTGACGGAGGATTTTATGAAGGAATTCCGCTGGTATATGTACCGGAATCGGGATTCGTTCACCAAAGAGGATTTTAAATTGAGGCTTGATTACGGCGAAAAGATCCTACCTGCCTATTACAACCAGAACATAGAGGTGTGGAATAAAAACGCTGTTACCGAGCGCAGCATCAAGAACGTGGTGGTTAGCGGTGTGCCGATAAAAGGCAACCTCGACAAAATTGAATTCAATGACAGTAAACATGTCAATGTAGTCGATTATAAAACCGGCAAGCTGAAATACGCCAAAGATAAATTTAACCGCCCCAGCAATGATGAACCCAATGGCGGCGATTACTGGCGACAGGCAGTATTTTACAAAATATTAATAGACAACGACCCAAGCCTTGATTGGGAAGTGATAAGCACCCTGTTTGAATTTGTAGAGCCGGTAAACGAAGGCGAATATCACAAAGAAAGGGTAATGATAACGCCGGCGGATGTTAAGGAAGTTACAGGGCAGATTACATCTGTTTACCAAAAAATAATGGCGCACGATTTCAATACCGGCTGCGGCAAAAAGGAGTGCGACTGGTGCCATTTTGTGAAGAGCAATTTTAAGCAGGGGGATGTGATGCAAGAACAAGATGAAAACCGGTAGAGACACAATGTATTGTGTCTCTGACCAACATATTCGACGTATTAACAATGACATTTAACAGAGACACAATGTATTGTGTCTCTACATAGGAATTATGAAAAAACTACTACTTCTCCTTATCACATTTACAGCCTTGCAGGCATCAGCCCAAACAACCATTAAACAGGATGGCGCCATTAAACGGATGGTCGACGAGGTGTCGTCAAAAAACATCGAGGCCACCCTTCGCAAACTGGTAAGTTTTAAGAGCCGCCATACTTTAAGCGATACCACCAGCAAAACCGAAGGAAGCGGCGCGGCCCGCAATTGGATCAAAGCAGAATTTGAAAAATATGCGCTGGAATCTCAAGGGCGGCTCACCGTGCAGTTCGATACGTTCACACAGCCTAAAAGCGACCGGGTGGATAAACCTTTTCATTTAAAAAATGTGCTGGCTACCCTGAAAGGCACCGACCCGAACGATACCCGCATTTATATTGTTTCGGGGCATTATGATTCGCGGGTAAATGATGTGATGAATGCTAATGCAGTTGAACCGGGTGCCAATGACGACGCTTCGGGTACGGCGGTTTCGATGGAATTGGCAAGGGTGATGAGCAAGTGGTCGTTCCCCTCAACCATAATTTTTATGGCGGTTGTGGGTGAGGAACAGGGATTATATGGTTCGGGCAATGTGGCCAAACGCGCCAAAGCCGAGAAATGGAACGTGGATGCCATGCTGAATAACGACATCGTTGGCAATACGCACGGTATGGAAAACGACCTGAAGGACAACCGGAGTGTTCGTGTTTTCAGCGAGGGCGTTCCGTCAACTGCTGCCGGTAATGAACGCGAGATCAGGAACTTGATATCGCAGGGCGGGGAGAATGATAGTCCATCGCGCGAGCTGGCGCGGTATGTAAAGGAAACTGCCGAAAGATATGTCGACCAGTTGGATGTGAAACTGATCTATCGCCGCGACCGGTATCTCCGCGGCGGCGACCATGTGCCATTCCTGCAACAGGGCTTTACCGCAGTGCGCTTTACCGAAATGAATGAGGACTTCCATCGTCAGCATCAGGATATCCGCACTGAAAAAGGAATTGATTATGGCGATCTGCCCGATTTTGTCGACTTTAATTATGTCCAAAAGGTAGCGCGGATGAATCTCTCCGTTTTAGCTAACCTGGCGATGGCGTCATCAGAACCCGAAAAAGTGGGCGTAGTAACCAGCGACCTCACCAACAAAACCACCCTGAAATGGGAAGCGCCGAAAACCGGCAAAAAACCAACCGGCTACTATGTGCTGATGCGCGAAACCACCAGTGCGTATTGGGAGAAAAAGTTTTACGTGGAGGGAACAGGTTTAACGCTGGATTACTCGAAGGACAATTACTTTTTTGCGGTGCAGTCGGTTGATGAAAAGGGGCATGAGAGTTTGCCGGTGTATCCGAAGCCAGTGAGGTAGGTGTTGGTGATTAGAGGCTGGAGGTTAGAGATTAGGAATTGATATTGGTGATTAGAAATTGCCTATCCGCGCGTCATTAACGCGCGGGGTATAAATGCTGCAGTGACTTGCACTTCGGACACGCGATGCATCGCGTCTATTTTTACCTAATCTCTAATCAACTAACCAACAATTAACTAACGCCTTCCTTTATCGCCAATTGCCCGCATGCTGCATCAATGTCCTTCCCGCGGCTGCGGCGTACGTGGGTATTCACGCCGTTACGGCGCAGGTGCTCGGCGAAGGCTTCTACCTTGTCTTCTCCGGCGTTGATGAAGGCCGCCATTGAGATGGGGTTATATTCAATAATATTTACTTTGCAGGGCAGGTGCTTGCAGAAACGCGCCAGTTCGGCGGCGTCTTCGATATTATCATTAAACCCGTCGAAAATAATGTATTCGTAGGTCACCGGGTTCTTGGTTTTGGCGTAGTAATATTTAAGGGCTTCGGCCAGTGCCTTTAGCGAATTTTGCTCGTTGATAGGCATAATGGTGTTACGCTTTTCGTCGTTGGCGGCGTGGAGCGACAGGGCAAGATTAAATTTCACATTATCATCGCCCAGTTTTTTAATCATCTTGGCAATACCGGCGGTGGATACGGTAATGCGCTTGGCAGCCATGTTCAACCCCTCTTCCGATGTAACTTTTTCGATGGATTCGAGCACGTTTTTGTAGTTCAAAAGCGGTTCGCCCATGCCCATATACACGATGTTGGAGAGCGGAATGCCGTAGTTTTCACGGGCTTGCCTGTCAATCAATACCACCTGGTCATATATTTCATCGGGGTTTAAATTGCGTTTTCGCTCCATATAGCCCGTTGCGCAAAACTTGCAGGTAAGGCTGCATCCCACCTGCGAGGACACGCAGGCCGTCATTCTTTCGGTGGTCGGAATTAATACCCCCTCTATGAGGTGTGCATCGTGTAAAATAAAAGAATTTTTTATAGTTTTATCCGCGCTGAATTGCGAGTTGTGGATCCTTACATTATTGATAGTGAAAAGGTCATGCAGTTTGGTGCGCAGTTCTTTTGAAATGTTACTCATCTCGTCGAACGAAAAGCATGATTTCTTCCATAGCCACTCGTAAACCTGCTTTGCCCTGAAACTTTTTTCTCCTATCCGGACAAAATGTTCCTGCAAAGCTTCGAGGCTTAGGCTGCGGATGTCAATTTTTTTCTTTGTATCTATCACAGTGCAAAGATACTAAATAAAAAAACTATCTTTTTTAAAGACATTTTTTTACATTTAAAAACAATAACTAAAAGTTAAAGTAATTAATTTTGTTAGGGATTGTTCAAAATAAATGTCACGGGGGGAGTGTTACTCATACATTGAATGAAAAGTTTTAAAGCCGATTACGTTTATCCTGTTTGTGCCGATCCAATTAAAAATGGAATAGTAACCGTTGATGATTTTGGAAAAATAACCGCCGTTATCGATCCCGCTACATCCCCGGAATCCCCTAACACCCCTTTAGAGCAGGTGAGTGGAATTATTTGCCCTGGATTTGTGAACACCCACTGCCACCTCGAGCTCTCGCACCTTAGGGATAAGGTTAGCCAGCGCATCGGGCTGGTTAATTTTATTATTGAACTTCAGAAAGCCCGCGGAGCCGCCGGCGCTCTCATTGCCGATGCCGTTGAAAAGGCCGACAAGGAGATGTATGACAATGGCATAGTAGCCGTTGGTGATATTTCGAATACTGCCGATACCATCCCCCAAAAAAGCAAAAGCAAGCTCTATTACCATAGTTTTATAGAAACTTTCGGTTTCCTGCCCGAGCGGGCCCAGGAAGTTTTTGATAAGGCACTGACTTTAATGAATGAGTTTAAGCCTATGCCGTGTTCCATAACGCCGCATGCGCCTTACTCAGTATCAAAAGACCTTTTTAAGCTGATCCAGAAATATGCCGATGGGGGCGAGAACCTCATCAGCATCCACAACCAGGAATGCGAGGACGAGAATAAATTTTACCGCTACAAGCTCGGTAATTTTAACGACCTGTATGCGCATTTCGGCCTCGATATCAGCTACTTCAAGCCGCAGGCCCGCAATTCGGTACAATCTATCCTGCCGCTGCTAACCAGCAAGCAAAAAATATTGCTGGTGCATAACACCTGTACCAATCTGAAAGACATTTATTTCATCAAGCGATTCGACCGCAAGATCAATTTCTGCTTTTGCCCCAACGCAAATCTTTATATCGAAGGAACACTGCCCAAGATAGAGTTGTTCATCGGTCAGGGTTACAACATTACCCTCGGAACAGACAGTCTTGCGTCGAACACCAAGCTCTGCATCCTTAGCGAAATGCGCACCATACAGGAAAAATTCCCGGCCATTAGCACTCAGATGCTCCTGGAATGGGGAACCATCAACGGTGCAAAATATTTAGGTATTGATGATGACAAAGGTACCATCGAAGTTGGCAAAACGCCGGGACTTAATCTCATTACGGGGTTGGATGGCAATAAGATAACGCCGGAAAGTAAGGTTAGAAAACTGGTTTAGTTTAAGACAATGTGCTGCCCCGGGTTATTATACTACTGAATCAATAACGTAGATTGGATGCGCCTTTAGGTGCAAAATATTGGTAGAAAAATGTAATAAATCAATTTGCGTGCGTGGGTACGCCACATAGTCCGTTACCTTAACGCGGTGTTACGCATCTGACGGAGCGATATTCAGGCGGGCTATTTTTCTACCAATATTTGGCCCCGATGGGGCCGGCAACTTATGTTATTTTCATTTCATAAATTTGCCCTTCATTAACCATTCACTTAATCAACACAATCAACCACTCACCCAAAATGACCCACCTTAACATCACGGTAAAAGGAAAAGTACAAGGCGTATCATTCCGGGCCACAACCAAAGCCACCGCCGATCAGTTGGGCGTAAAGGGCTTCGCAAAAAATGAACCCGACGGCAGCGTTTACATCGAAGCCGAGGGTGACCAATTCTCCCTCGACTTGTTTTTAGACTGGTGCCATGAGGGGCCGGAAGGCGCAGAGGTAACTTCTGTTGAAACCAATGAAGGTGAATTGAAAAACTATAGTAATTTTGTGGTGAAAAGATAGTTGTATTGGTACAACTGATTTAAATCCTCTTACGATCAACATTGTCGACCGCAAAAAAATTCGCCGGCCAGACGGCCATATATGGGTTTAGTACTGTAATACAGCGGCTGCTGGCCTCGGTACTTACACCGCTTTATACTACTGCCTACAATCCCTCCATCTACGGCATCTTTACCACCATGTTCAGCTACGCATCTATATTTAATGCGATACTGAGCTTCGGCATGGAGACAACCTTCTTCAGGTATATGAACAAGATCCCTGAAAAGAAACGCGAGGTGTACAACAACAGCTTCTGGGCAGTTGCCATGTTAACGGCGTTGTTCTTTGCCTGTACTTTCCCTTTTGTTCATCAGATAGCAGGTTTTATAAAGATAGGGGAGAGTACCTCACAGGCCGAATTTGAGCGCTACATTAAATACTTCATCGGTATTCTGGTGTTAGATAATCTTTGCGTGCTGCCGTTCGCCAAACTCCGTGCCGATGGCCGGCCGATGTTATACGGTATTATCAAACTGGTGAACATCATTATCATGGTGTCGCTTAATCTCATTTTTATTTTTGGCATTCCGTTTTGGATCAAACACAACTATGCGGGTTCAGCCTGGTTCAATAGCTGGTATCAGCACGGCTGGGTGGGCTATGTGTTTTTATCGAACCTGGTGGCCAGTTTAGTTACCTTTTTGATGTTACTGCCGCAGCTACGTTGGGTACAGTTTAAGTTCAATGCCGATATTTTCAGCAATATGCTGGTGTATAGCTGGCCGGTGCTGGTGGCCAACCTGTCGTACATCATCAACGAGAACCTCGATAAGCTTTTATTGGGAAAGATACTGCCGCCAAATATCAGCGAGCATGATGTGGGCGTTTATTCGGGCTGTGCCAAACTGTCTATCTTCCTCAGTATTTTTGTGCAGGCCTTCAGGCTGGGGGCCGAGCCGTTCTTTTTCAGTCATGCTAAAAACAAGAATGCAGGCCAAACCTACGCCCGCATTATGGATTATTTCGTGATCGCCATCTGTATCATGTTCGTGGGTATCATTGCCAATATCCAGATCCTGAAATATTACGTGCATAACCACAATTACTGGGAAGGCCTGGGTGTTGTGCCGCCGCTGCTGTTCGGCTATGTAGCCCTGGGGGTGTATATGAATCTTTCGGTATGGTACAAATTGTCCGATCAAACCAAATACGGGTTGTACATCTCAGGTATAGGGGCTATCGTTACTATTGTCTTCAATATCATCTTCATCCCCAAATACAGCTACATGGCATCGGCCTGGGTGTCGTTTGCGGCCTACACAAGTATGATGATCATGTCGTACGTATGGGGACAAAAAAATTACCCTATCCCGTATAATTTAAAAAAAAACCTCGTCTATATTATTATTTCGGTTGTACTCGTTTATTTATCATTCTATGTATTTAAACGTAATATATTTGCAGGTAACGTAATGCTGCTATTATTTGTAGCAGGCGCCTATATTAGTGAGGGGAAAGAGCTGAGAGCGATCTTAAAAAGGTAGATTTTTGAGAGACGCAAGAATCAAGAAGTCAAGAACCAAGATTTAGAGTCAAGAACCAAGAACCAAGAGCCAAGAATCAAGACAGGAAAAAAAGAAGCAAGAAATCAAGAGTCAAGAATCAAGACAAGAAATTAAGAAAACAGAATGTCAGACATCATAAAGAAATATAGCAAACAAAGTCGCCTCAAAGCGGTATTTGCAGCTGTCTTGATTCTTGGCTCTTGGCTCTTGGCTCTGAATAGCCATGCTCAAGACAAAAAGGTCGTGGTTGTATCCGGTAAACCCATGACGGCTACTGACAGTGCCACCGTTAAGCAATTGTTTTTCTCGGCCCTTGGAGCTAAAACCATCGAAAATACCACACTGGCTACGGAACTTTTTGAGCGCGTTACCCAGATCGACCCGGCTAACGACGCATCGCTGTATGAACTGGCTATTATTAAACGGGGAAAGAACAATTATACCGATGCCCAAACCCTGCTCGAAAAAGCCGTTACCGTTAACCCCGACAACGAGTGGTATTGGACTGCGCTTGCCGATTGCTACGAAAAAACAAACAGCATCGATAAACTGGAAAATGTATTTAACGAATTGATCCGTATTCATCCCGACAGGCCGGATTACTATTTCGATAAGGCGAACACCTATTTTTACCAGGCCCGGTACGATGATGCGCTGAAGGTTTACGAAAAAGTGGAGGAATTGACAGGTCCGACCGACGATCTATTGGCCAATCGCCAAAAAATCTATTTGAAACAGGGCAAGGTTGACCTGGCCGCAAAGCAGCTGGAGGATATGATAGCCGCCAACCCTTCGGCAACTAAATACTATTTGTTTTTAGGACAACTGTACAGCTCTAACAACTATCCCGACAAAGCCCTGAAGGTATTGCAAACCGCAGAAAAGCTAAGCCCTGGCAACGGCCTCATTCACCTGGCGCTGGCCGATCTTTACCGGGATAAAAAGAACATTGAAGCAAGTTATAACGAGCTTACGCTTGCATTTGCCATTCCCGATCTTGATATCAATCAAAAGATAAAGATCATCGGCGGCTACCTGCCCCAGTTCCCCGACCCGAATGCCAAAGCCAGCGCATTGGAACTAAGCCGTATCCTCACCGTTGCGCATCCGGGTGATGCCAGGGCGCATGCCATTTACGGCGACATTTTGATGCAGAGCGAAAAGTTCAAGGAGGCGAAGACCGAATATCAAAAATCCCTTACCCTCAACGGCCAGACCTACGAGGTGCAGGAACAGCTGGTAAGGCTCGATCTAAGCGATAATGATATTGATGCTGCCATAAAAGATGGCGAAAACGCCTTGTCGCTGTTTCCTAACCAGGCGTGGATGAACTACCTGGTGGGCGTGGCTTACATGCAGAAGAAGAACTACACCAAGGCGGTTGACTATATTAAAAATGCCACTTCGCTGGAAGCGCAGGATAAAGAATTGCTTGCACAGAGTTTTTCTGCATTGGGCGATTGCTATCACGATCTGAAAGACAATAAAAGTTCTGACGAGGCTTATGATAAGGCCCTGGCTTATAATCCGGATAATGCTTTTACGTTAAACAACTATGCCTATTATCTGTCTGTAAGAGGGGAACAGTTGGAAAAAGCGGAGAAAATGTCGAAGCATTCCAATGATCTTCAGCCCAATAACGCGTCGTTCGAGGATACTTATGCATGGATCTTATTCAGGCAAAAAGATTACAAAGGCGCCAAAACCTGGATGGACAAAGCCCTTGCCGACGATAAAACAAAAAGCGCCGGAAAAATTGAGCATAGCGGGGACATCCTTTTTTTCCTTGGCGACGTTGACGGCGCAGTAGCTAACTGGATACTGGCAAAACAAAAAGGCATTCAATCGCCCATTTTGGAAAGAAAAATAAATGAAAAGAAATACGTTGAATAGGCTTCAAAGCTGCATCAAATTAATAGCTGTTTGCTGCCTGCTGGCTGCATTTGGCTGCAAGGCCAAAAAGCCGATCGTAAAACGGGTGGCCGATAGTACCGTTTCAAACAAGCCGGCAGTTAACACCAAGGCTGCGCGCATAGCTGCTATTAAAGCCAAACAGATCAATTTCAATACTTTCGCAGGTAAGGCGAAAACCAAGCTCGACATTAACGGAAACAGCAACGATGTTACGCTCAATATCCGCATTCAGCGCGATAAAAAGATCTGGGTATCTATCACCGCTATTGCCGGCATCGAGGTTGCAAGAGCCGTGATCACGCCCGATAGCCTGCTGCTGGTAAACCGCCTGCAAAGCCTGTACCTGCGCAAGCCGTTCAGCTATATCAATAAATTTGCAGGCAAGCAGGTTAATTATAAAACCGTCGAGTCGCTGCTCATCGGCAATGCCATTCCTGAATTGTTGAATGAAAACGCCGAGTTTACACCACTGGCGGGTAACACCACCGTTACGGGTAATTTAAGCGATGTTATTTTTAAGCTGATATTAGGCCCTGATCTGAAAGCCTCACAAACAAATCTGACCAACCAGGCGGCGGGTCAGTCGTTACAGGTAACCAATAGTGCCTTTATTCAGGCCACCAACCAGATCATGCCTTCGCAAATAGATATCGCATCGGCAACAAAAGATAAAAAAATACAGGTTAATTTGCACTATACAAAAGCGGACTACGATCAGCCGCAGGAATTTCCGTTCACCATTCCGTCAAGGTATCAGCCGGCAGATTAAATAGCAGTACACTCAATGAAATTATTAAGAGCAGTATTTTTTCTTATTCTAATTTTTGCAGCATTCAGCGTGCATGCCCAAAGCAGCGCCGAACTGAAGAAGCGCCGCGAAGAGTTAACCAAACAGCTTGATCAGTTAAATCACGATTACCAGGAAACACTGAATAATAAAAAGGCTACGCTGAAACAGCTGAACCTTTTAAAGCAGCAGATCAATATCAGGGAAGAAAAGATCTCCAACATCAATTCGGAGGTGCGGAACCTCGATAACCAGATCTCTGAAAGCAATAATTTTGTGCACAACCTGCAGGGGCAGCTGGAGCAGTTGAAGAAGGAATATGCGGCTATGATATTGTTTTCCTATCGAAACCAAAGCGCGCACAATAAGCTGATGTTCATTTTCGCTGCGAAAGACTTTAACCAGGCCTACAAGCGTTTAAAATATTTACAGCAGATAGGTACCTACCGCGAGCGGCAGGCCAATTACATACAGCAAACGCAAACCGAGCTGCATGTGAAGATCAATGAACTGGATAAGAACAAGAAAGAAAAGAACAACCTGCTGGCCGACCAGGAAAAGGAAAAACGCACCCTTGGCGATGAAAAAACTGCGCAGACTGCCGTGGTGGCCGACCTGTCGAAGCACGAAGGCGTTTTGAAGCAGCAGCAGCAGGAAGTACAGCGCAAGATATTACGTACAACCCGCGAGATCAATAACGCCATTGCAAGAGAAATTGAAGAAGCAAGGCGTAAAGCAGAGGAAAAAGCGAGGGAAGAAGCCCGTTTAGCCGCGGCGAAGGCCAAAGCCGAGAACAAGGAGGCGCCGGCTCCCAAGCCGAGGGCCATTACCAAGAAGTCGTCAGACAACGAGGTGCTGAACGCTACGCCGGAAGCGGCCAAGCTATCGAACGATTTCCTGGAAAACAGGGGTTCGTTGCCGTGGCCGGTTACCAATGGCAGTGTGAAACAAGGTTTCGGTATGTACACCGATGAGATCGGTATCAAAAATGAAAGCTACGGCTGGTACATTAAAACAAACCCTGGTTCGTCTGTAAGGGCGGTGTTCCAGGGCGAAGTGTCGAGCATTATTAACGTGAGCGGTACCTGGCTGGTGCTCATAAAACATGGTGTGTATTTTACCGCCTATTCTAACCTGCGCTCATATTCTGTAAAGGAGGGCCAGAAAGTGACAACCAAGCAGGTGATCGGTACCGTGGCTACAGATTCAGCTACCGGCGAGGCGATCGTCGAGTTTTCGGTGTACAAAGGGAAAGAGCCTATTAACCCGAAAATATGGCTCTCTTCAAATTAGTTTGGACTTTATAAAATTTAATTTGCCTATATTTGTAGGCTATAATAAAAATATTCCGTATGCACAGCTTAGTATTGGGATTTCTGAACATCGGCTCGTCCGAGATGGTGCTTATCGTATTTGTGGCGCTGTTGCTATTCGGCGGTGAAAAATTGCCTGAAATTGCGCGCGGCCTTGGTAAAGGTATCCGCGATTTCAAAGACGCATCGGAAGGCATCAAACGCGAGATCAACGAGCAGATCAACAGTTACGAGGAGAAGCGGGAAGAGAAAAAGATGGAGGAAACCATCAAAAGAGAACAGGAAGCTGCTGAAACAAAGGAACTGCCGGAGCACGAACCAAGATTTACTCCTGTTGAAAATACCATCGCCATAAAAGATACTTACGAGCCGCCGGTTGAAACCACAACCGACAGCCTGCATGAAGGAGGGCATACCGGTAATGGCATCGATCTGACAAAGAACGATCACAGCACCCCGGTAACGGAAACACACACAGGCGAGCATGGCACCACGGCTGATAGTCATTCTGCCGATGTCTCGCACCATTAATTCAAATACCCCTAAACAGATATTAACAAAAGTTTTAAATCATAAAATAAATTAAAAATCATGGGATTAGGCGCACCAGAAATTATTCTGATCATTTTGGCAATTTTGATACTGTTCGGCGGTAAAAAAATTCCTGAACTGATGAAAGGATTAGGTAAAGGCATGAAGGAGTTTAAAGATGCTCAGAACGGCGAAAGCAGCAGCACCACAACTTCGGGAAGCACTACCAACACCGGCGAAGAAAGAAAATAATAAGCCCGGATCATGGCCCTTTAACGGGGCCATTTCGTACGAACTTTATAATATTAACTTATCTGTTGATTATTTGTATAATTCAACGGATAAGTTTTTTATTTTAGGCCCATGAGTAAATCTTATACCTCGCTAAACGAGATAAAGAGTGAAATTGAATCGGGAAACACCACTGTAGAAAAACTGGTTCAGGATTATTTAAAGAACATAGCTGCACACAGGCGTTTAAACGTATTTAACGAAGTATTTGAAAACGAGGCGCTTGACCGGGCAAAAGAAGTTGATACCCGCATCAAAAACGGAACCGGCGGTAAGCTTGCCGGGATGGTGGTTGCCATAAAAGACAATATCAGTTACAAAGGCCACAAGGTAACCGCTTCCTCAAAGATCTTAGAAAATTTTACTGCAATATATTCATCAACCATTGTTGAGCGCCTTTTGGCGGAAGATGCCGTGATCATAGGCCGCTGCAACTGCGATGAATTTGCCATGGGCGCAGCCAATGAAACCTCTTTTTTCGGTTCGGTAAGGAATGCCGCTGACGAAACAAGGGTATCGGGCGGCTCGTCGGGTGGTTCGGCGGTGGCGGTGCAGGCCAATATGTGCCATGCAGCTATCGGTACAGATACCGGCGGTTCGGTGCGTCAGCCAGCCTCGTTTTGCGGTTTGGTTGGATTGAAACCCACCTATGGCCGGATCTCGCGCCATGGTATTATCGCTTACGCATCTTCATTCGACCAGGTTGGTCCGATCACCCGTTCTGTTGAGGACGCTGCCTTGCTGCTGGAAGTAATGGCCGGTCCCGATGAATACGATAGCACGCTTGCTAATGCGCCGGTGCCTGCATTCAGCAAAAATATTGCCTCCACCGGTCCCAAAAAAATAGCTTACCTGCAAGAGGCGCTGTCAAGCCCCGGTGTTGACGTAGAGGTGAAAAATGCATTTGCTGATTATATCGACAAGCTTCGCGCCGAGGGCCATACTGTAAAGCCAATCGCCTTCGAATATTTAGATTACCTCGTGCCGGCCTATTATATACTGGCTATGGCCGAGGCCTCGTCAAACCTTTCCCGTTACGATGGCGTGCATTATGGCTACCGCAGTCCACAGGCTACCGATCTGCTTACCACTTACAAGCGTTCGCGGTCTGAAGGTTTTGGAAAGGAAGTAAAGCGCCGCATTATGCTGGGTACGTTTGTATTAAGCGCAGGTTATTACGATGCCTACTTTGCAAAGGCGCAGAAAGTTCGCCGCCTTATTCGCGAAAAGACGGACGAGATACTAAAAGAATACGATTTTATCCTCGTGCCAACCGCTCCCGAACCCGCTTTTGAATTGGGCCGAAAAGAAAAAGATCCTGTGGTAACGTATCTTTCTGACATTTTTACCGTACAAGCGTCATTAACAGGGGCGCCCGCAATATCATTACCTGCAGGCAATAATTCTAAAGGTTTACCGTTAGGGCTGCAACTGATTACTAAACATTTTGACGAACAAGGCTTATTGGATTTTTCTAAATATTTCCTTGAACTATAAAAGTTTTATATATTAGTA
>DATCQV010000087.1:0-10268 GCA_036569325.1 Mucilaginibacter sp.
CAAACCGATAAGTTCCTTTTTATTATTCCGGAATACAACGGTAGTTTTCCGGGCGTGCTTAAAGTTTTAATTGATGCCTGCGATTTTCCCGAGAGTTTTTATGATAAAAAGGCAGCGCTGGTAGGGCTGTCATCCGGCAAATATGGAAATATCCGGGGAGTTGAGCATTTTACCGGGGTTTGCCATTACCTGCACCTGAATATTATGCCGCTGAAAATTCATATCTCCAATATTAAAAATGAGATCGACGCCGATGGTAACCTGTTTCAGAAAGATACGCTAAAATTTACCGGCGAGCAGATAGATAAGTTTATAGCGTATTGACATTTTGGGGCCGATTGTATTTTATATAAATATTTTACTTCCTAAGATATTTATATAACTTCATTGCCGATTAAACCCAAATCCGAAATGAAATCTTATCGCCTTATGTTGTTATGGGCAATGCTGCTGCCCGTATTTCCTTTGCACAAAGCAATTATAAGCCCGGTTACGCCGTGACTACCCAAGGGGATACACTTCGCGGTTTTATCGATCAGCGCAGCTGGGATACCAACCCGGAGTACATCAGGTTTAAAGCATCAAAGGACGGAGAGGTTCAAAAATTCACGCCTGAAGAGATCAAGTTCTTTAGTGTTGGCAAATCTGATGCCTATGCAAAATACGAAGGACCAATTACCATGGATAGCGCCAGTGATCTGCACGTAAATAACTTCAGGGATACGAGTTATAAAATAGCTGTCGTTTTTTTGAAAGTATTAAAAAAAGGTAAAAACGTGTGTTTATATGCTTATTCCGATAATATTAAAACGCGCTATTTTATTAGTGAGCAGCCGGCTTTTAGGCCAACGGAATTAATATACCGGCTTTATTACACCGAGCTATCCATATCAACAACTGTGGCCAACACCGGCAGGACGGTGAATGAAAATACCTATATGAAACAATTATACGGGCTGGCCTTAAAATATAATGCTTTATCAACGCCGCTTCAGCGCGATATTGAAGACCTGTCGTATGAAGAGTACCGAATTGGAAAAGTTATAACTCAAATAAATAAGGGGAATTTATAACCCGGTGATCATTATGAAATATTTTTTTAGATTAATTATAGTTCTGTTTGCAACTGCACCGGTTTTCTGTTTTGGGCAACAGCAACCGGATAATACCTACAAGCCGGGGTTCTATGCTTCGGCAGGCTTAAATTTCGAAACTAACTCGCCATCTTCCCAGTCTGTTTATTACAAAGTGGGTGGCAGGAGTTATACTTCGCATCTGCCCGCCCTGGCATTTGGCATTAATTTTCCCGCCGATCCTGAAACAGGAAAGGTTAATTTCAGGCTGGAGGCGGGTGCAGCCTTTGCCAGATATAACTGGCTTTATACTAACCAGGTAACGCCGCGTGTACCCGCCCGCACGTCTTTTAATACCTCGTCGTTTTATTTTGCGCCGCAAATGGTCTATAATTTTTACAATGCCGAAAACCTGAAAATATTTGGAGGGGTGGGCGTTGTAGTTGTAAAATCATCATATAGCAATGTTTATTACGGCCCTCAGAACCCCGGCACAGACTTTCCGGAAACTCAGAATTTCTTTTTTGTGAATTTTGATACCCGTGTTTTATTAAAGGCAGGTATCAAAGTACAAAAACATATAGAAGCATCGGTAACTTACTTTACCAATGCCGAAACCACCAACCGGGGATTCTTTCAATTGAATAAGACCAATAATATTATCGGCATCACTTATTACTTTTAAACCTTATTCAAAATGAAATTGTTAAACAGAATCTTATTGTTTTTTACTTGTTTACCGCTCTTTTCGTTAGCTCAGAGTAACTATCAGCCTGGATATGTAGTTGGCCTCAATGGCGATACTACACGCGGCTATATTGACCACCGTGAGTGGTTTAGTAATCCTGATGTTATATCCTTCAAAAAAGAAATGAACGGCGAAAGCCGCCGCTATACGCCTGCGGATATTAAGTTCTTTAACATTAATAACACCGATGCTTACCAAACCTATACCGGCCCTGTAAGTATGGATTTGATAAATACAGACCGTTTGAATACTGGCAGAGATACCACCGTAAAAGTAACACAGGTATTTTTAAAGGTTTTACAAAAAGGCAGGTACCTAACGCTTTACAGTTACGCCGATGACGTAAAAACCAGGTTTTTCGTCAGCGACTCTCCAGGCGATATCGGTGAGCTGACCTACCGGATTTACCTCGCCAACGACGCCAACGGATCAGAACATACGCAGGTAGAAAGTACGTATTTAAAACAGCTGAATACGCTGGCCTTAAAACATAATGGTTATAAGCCGCTGGATAATGATTTAATAAGCCTGCTGCAAAGAGCAGATTATCAGAAGCAGCCTATATTACACATAGTAAGCCGTATAAACAACGTTACTGATCAGGAATTTAAAGCCAGGTACGACGATGAATCCGGCGCTTATATGTATGTGGGCGTGGGGGGCAATTTTACAAGCACAACGGTAGATCCTAAAAGCGGATATTACCGGGCCGGAGGGAAAAATGGGTCATCGGTTTTGCCGGTCATTGATGCAGGTGTAAATTTTCTATTAGATCCTAAAACCGGCAGTATATCTATTCGGTTTGAATTTGCCGCGGCTCTCGCTAAATACCAGTCTGTTTTTGACAGCAAAAACACGCCTATGGTTAATACAACCTATGGCTATACAAACCTTGCCGTTTCAATTTCCCCGCAAATTATCTATAATTTCTATAACGCCAAGGATCTTAAAATATATGCGGGCGGCGGGGTTCAGGTAGTTAGTCAGATCAACATGAGCAAAGCGTACAAAAAGACCGCTGACGGTACGGCCCTTGAAAGCTCCGCCGAGCCGTTCAATTTTAAGCGATTGAATATACCCTTGATAGCAAAGGCGGGGGTAGTGGTAAATGAGAAATTTGACATCAATGCAGGCTATGTATTTTCGAAACCCGTATCTGACGATTATGTATTTGTTTTAAATACCAGCTCATTTCAGATAGGTTTGAATTACAGGTTTTAACAGAGAATTGTTACAGGCAGCACAATAGACCGAATGTGGCGATTATATCAAACAAAGCGTTCGGGCGCCAGTTTTCTTTTAAAATGCAAAGCCTTCATGACGAACCGAAAGTTATTTGTGGCAGGTACGGCCCTGCTTTTATTGTCCGTTGCTTGCAGGAAGAAACCCGATCCCCGCATGGCTGATGATATAACCACCCTGGCAAGTCAGCGGGTAAAACTTCCGGCGCCTTATGAAACCCGGTCGAGCATTACCTTTTGCGATGTAATAGGCTGGCCCAGGGGTAAAATGCCCGTTGCTCCCTGCGGATTTAAGGTAAGTTTATATGCTGATGGGTTGGATAATCCCCGCAATATTTATGTAGCGCCTAATGGTGATATTTTCGTTTCAGAGGCTAATACTGAGTTGTCGGGCATAAAAAAGTTGGGTGCGAAAATTATTGGTGCAGCTGCCGCACAGAATTATAATAAAAGTGCTAACCGTATTACCCTGCTGCGCGATACCAACAACGACGGCATCCCCGATATAAAAAAAATATTTTTAAGCGGACTGAACCAACCATACGGCATACTTATTTTGAATAACTGGTTCTATGTAGCCAACACCGATGGGCTGTGGCGATACCATTACAAGCCTGGTCAGACCGGAGTGAGCGATAGGGGAGAAAAATTACTGGATTTACCCGCAGGCGGCTACAACAACCACTGGACGCGCAACCTGAGAGCCAATAAAGACGGTAGTAAAATTTATATATCGGTAGGCTCCGGAACTAACGATGCGGAGCACGGCATGGAAGTGGAAATGCGCCGCGCCGATATACTGGAGATTGATCCCGATGGCAAACATGAGCGCATTTATGCCAGCGGCCTGCGCAACCCGGTAGGTATCGATTTCGAGCCGCAAACCAACGTTTTATATACATCGGTAAATGAGCGTGACGACCTGGGCGATAACCTGGTGCCTGATTATTTAACCAGTGTAAAGGAAGGCGGCTTTTACGGCTGGCCTTATGCCTACTTCGGCCATCATGAGGATCCCAACCATGCCGGTGAGCGGCTTGATCTTGTAAAAAAGTCAATAACGCCCGATGTTGCGCTTGGAGCACACACGGCTTCGTTGGGGTTGGCATTTTATACCGGAAAAACATTTCCTGAAAAATACAGAGGCGGAGCTTTTATCGGGCAGCACGGCTCGTGGAACAGTTCTAAAATTGTAGGATATAAAGTGATCTTCGTGCCGTTTGCCAACGGTAAACCAACAGGCAAACCTGAAGATTTTTTAACCGGATTTATTGCCGATCAGGCCAAAGGAAAGGTTTACGGAAGGCCGGTGGGCATTGCCGTACTACAGGATGGCTCTATCCTCGTTGCCGATGACACCAGTAATAAGATATGGCGGGTGGCTGTATTATAAAAAGTTATGCCGCCAGCTGATACTCGATCTTCTCGATCAGGTTCTTGATATCGAACGGCTTGTGCAGCACGTCATCGGGTGCACCTTTTTGCTTCAGGGATTCGTCAATGGAATCGTCATCGCCTGAGCAAAGTATAACCGGTAAGTCTTCGGTAGTTTTATTGAGTTTAATGAGCTGGCAAATGTCTTTTCCGTTCATGCCGGGTAATATGGCATCTAAAATTACAAGGTCGGGATGATCGGTTTTAATATGGCTGAAAACCTCGCCGCCGCTTTTTGCCGAGAAGACCTCATAACCGTAATTTATTAATATGTAGGTCATCACCTCAAGCATAAGGGCGTTATTATCTACTATTAATATTTTCTTCGGCATATTTTTCCTTTAATTTCATTTCTGCAAGTATTGCAAAGTGCATGCCATTTGTAAAAATCATAAAATATAACTGCCTAATTTTAAGGATTTAACAACACCGTATTATATTTACGCGCTAATAATATTGTTTTTAAAGTGCAATTGATCACTTTTATTACATTTGGAACAGGATTAAGAACTACGAGGAATAAAAATGGATAATATTAATATCAAGGTACTGGCTAAAGAGTTAAAAATTTCCACTTCTACCATTTCGAGGGCTTTTAACGGCAGCCCAGATATTAATAAGGACACTAAGGAGAAAATACTGGCCTTTGCACGTGAGCATAATTTTTTGCCCAACCATTACGCCAGCAACCTTCGTGATAAAAAAAGCCGTACTCTCGCCGTTATCATCCCCGAAATAACTAACGATTTCTTTTCGCAGGCTATTAACGGTATTGAGGAGATTGCCCGTAAAAAGGGTTTCTACATTCTTTTATACCGTACCGACGACGTTTTTGAAAAGGAAGTATCGTTTGTGAACTACCTGAATAATGGGAAGGCCGACGGGATCATCATGTCGGTATCGGGCGAGGCGAATGATCACAATTACATGCGGCAGCTGGAGCAAAAGAACATTCCGGTGGTGTTCTTCGACCGTGTGTATGAGGATATCGAGGCGGCCAAAGTAACCACTAACGACTATGAAAGTTCGTTCGATGCAACCGAGCATCTGATCAAGACCGGCTGCCGCAAAATAGCTTACCTGGTGGTAAACAAAAGCATTTCGATTGGTAAGGTGCGTATGCAGGGTTATATAGATGCTTTACAGAAACATAACATTCCGTTTGATGATAACCTGGTGGTTGATTGCAGTAACGACGAAAAGGTGAACTATACCATCCTGAAAAAAGTGCTGGAAGAAATAAAGCCCGATGGCATATTCAGCTCGGTTGAACGTTTAGCCTTTGCCACCTACTATGTTTGCAATGATATGGGCATCGATATTCCGCGCGATCTGAAAGTGATCAGCTTCTCAAGTCTGACTATAGCGCCGTTGCTATGCCCGCCGCTATCAACTATTACCCAACCGGCTTATGATATGGGCATCAAAGCGGCCAATCTTTTATTTGACGAACTTGAACGTAAAGGCCAGCCTGTAAGCAAAAAAGAGCACGTGCTGAAATCGAAGCTGTTTATCAGGAAGTCGTCGGGAGGTTGATTAAGTTAGATTGAGTTGGTAAAATAAAAAATGCAGTTTACCTCAATCAACCCAATCAACCGCTCACTCAATCAACTATTCCTTAACCGCGTCCTTCAGCGCTTTTTCGGCAGCTTTTTCTTCATCGCGCAGGCGGCGTTTTTCCTGCCGGATCTCTTTGCGGGTTTTCCCTGCAGTGTCTATCAGGTCTTCTTTGGCTTTTTCTTCGCTTCGAAGCCTTTCAATATCCGCTTTTAGTTTCGCTTTGGCATCCACCTGCTTAGCCTCTTCTTTTTTAGCTGCTGCAGAGGTGTCTTTTTTGCCAAATAGGCGCTGGAAAAAACCAGGCTTTTTAGGCGCTTCAGGTTCAGGTTGCGCTACCGGCACCGGTGCACTATCATCGTCGTTGGTACTTTGCCGTATCAGGCTGTCGGCAACGGTTTGGCTAACAGGTGCAACTTCGCGGCGCATGCTTTCTTTTAAACGTACTTCATAAAACCCGTAAGATGCAGTAGTATCGCGCTGGGCCTTTCCGTGACCGGCCATCAGGTTGCCTATCAGGTTAAAATAGCCCACAAGTCCGGGCCGCAGGGTGCCATCGGGCTCAAAAGAATATAAGCCCGTTTTAGGATGCGGAACTATACTTGCCAGGTAAATACTCTCGCCTATGGTCAATTCTGAGGGCGCTTTGCCAAAATAATACCTCGATGCTTCGCCAATACCATATACGCCGCGCCCCCATTCGATGATGTTGAAATACACCTCCAGCATGCGGTCTTTGGTCATAATGTTGTTATTCTCTATCAACCATACGATCAATATCTCTTCGGCTTTACGGGCCAGCGTTTTTTGGCGGCTTAAAAAGGTATTCTTAATCAGCTGCATGGATATGGTACTGCCGCCACGCTTAAATTTCTTGTCCTTAAAATCCGTTGCCAGCGACTTCCGGATCGATTCTTCCACAAAGCCGTGATTTCTGTAAAACGAGGGGTCTTCGGCCGTCATTACCGCGTTACGCAGGTTTGGCGAGATCTGGTCGAGCGGTGTAAAATCGGGGTTATTCGGGCCTATCTCGCGTGGTGCCATCGGTTTGCCGTTTTCGTACGGGGTATAAACAAAAACACTGTTAAGTTTACTCAGGTTGGCCTTTCCATATTTTTTTATTTTGAAACCATCTTTATCCAGCCGCGAATCAAACACAACATCATCCGGATGGGCGGTGTTCAGCGCAATGTTGAGGCTATAATTCAGCTTGCCGGTAACCTGGATGCCCTCCAGCGATTCGAACATACCATCGGGAAAGGAATCGAAAATATCCTGAGCATTCTGCCAGCCGCTGTTCAGTTTCAGTTCATAGATCTTTACAGGATTGAGCGTGTATTTGATGTAAGGATGCGCGGTGATCTTTTTAAGATGAATGGTTGACGAGCTATCGAGCGACAGGTAATTGCTGCCTATAAATAAATTGGCATCGATGCCCGCATTGGGTATAATAATATCGTTACTTGACAAACCGGGATGGTTGATGAGCAGGTTGGTAACGCCCCAGTAACCGTAAATCCGGGTCTCGCCGCTGCTGTGTTCAACCTTGCTTAGGCGTGTGCTCACGGTATCGAAGCTTACCTTCAGTTTAAAGCGTTTTTCAATAAACGGAAGCTCCACCCGTTTGCCCTCGGCATACAGCTTAACGTCGATGTCTTTATCAGACGGGTGCATGCGGCCGTCAAAGTGCCAGAGCGCAAGGCCGTTGTTGATGTTAATGGTGGAGGTAAGTTTACCATCACGTATCAGCGCCGACTGGGCCAGCGCGGTAACGCTGGCGCTGTCGTTCTTAAACGATACGAGGAAATTATTCAGCTTCAGGTTATCGGGTATTTTATAAAGTACCTGGTTAATGAGATTGCCCGCCAGTTCAGCCAGGTCGACCTTGGTTTTGTCTGTAGTATCCTTCTTTTTCTTGAACAGGAAATCGAAATTCCTTACATGATTAATATCGGTGAGGTTCAGGTGGCCTTGCTGCAGTTCTACATCGGCCAGTTTAACGTTGCCAAAAACCAGCGGCAGCAGCTTTACGCTTACGGTAAATTGTTTAATGTTTAGCAGGCTGTCGCGATGCTGGGGCACTACGGTAATGTTTGTAAACGCCACAGTGCTTAACCCGGTAAAATGCGCCGAACCGATCTCGAGATCGAGGTTGTAAGTGCTGCGGGCCTTGTCTTTCGCTTTTGCGATGGCCTTTTGAAGCAGGGCCTCGCGTTTGGTATAGGCTACATAACCGCCAATTAACAGCAACAGGAAAAGAGCGGCAAGAACGATGAGCGCAATGCGCACGTATTTGGGATTGATATGTATATTCTTAAGATTAGGGCGATGCATGCAGAAAATATTTATCCAAAGCTAAATTAAATATCACCCGATACAAACGCGGAGACAGGTAAAATGTTTCCCCGCAAGGGAATATGTATCAATAAAGAATTGCGGAGTATAAACATTGTTGGTATATTTAAACTGTTTGAGCGCCTGACCTTTTCGGCTTTAAATATGAAAGAAACTAAGACCTGCTATAAATTTTACGTTGCCATTTTCACATTGTCGGTGCTTATTGCCGGCTGCTCCAAAGAAAAGAATATCATAAAAAACCTGCCGGCAAAAAGCAAAGCCGATAGCATTTATTCATTTGATTTTGCCAGTCTCAACCCGCTGGTAAAAGGCGCCATCAGCGGGAGCAATATTAACTTAAATGTTCCTTTCGGGACTGCCGTAACCCATTTGAAGCCCGCTGTTAAATTTTCGGCTAAGGCGACGGTTAAACCCGATACCAGCGCTTTTCAGGATTTTACCAATCCGGTTAATTACACTGTTACAGCCGAAGATATTACACAGGTAATGAACTATAAGGTTACGGTTGTGGTAAAGGATAACACCGATGCCGACATTAAAAGCTTCTCTTTTGCATCGCCCCCGGTAAAGTGTGATATCAATACCGTAACTGACACCATAACCGGTACGGTACCAAAAGGCACCGACTTTTCTAAACTGACGCCGACCATTGTAATTGCCGATAAAGCAACTGTTTCGCCGGCATCGGGCATGCAGCAGGATTTTACAAAGCCGGTAAAGTACACTGTAAAAGCACAGGATAATACCACCACCAAAACTTACGTAGTAAAGCTGACCGACGTTAAAAGTTCTTTTAAAGATATTACTGCGTTTTCCTTTGGCGGCTTAAGCCCGGAAGTTAAATGCGTGATAAATAATACAGCTAAAACAATAACAGGGAAGGTGCCGGTGGGCACAAATCTGAGCAAGCTTGTGCCCACTATCGGCGTTTCGGCTAAGGCAAGCGTTAAGCCGGCATCGGGCACAGTGATCGATTTCACCAAGCCAGTGCCCTTTACGGTGACGGCCGAAGATGGCAGCACTGTGGTATACACCGTTACTATAATTGCTGCAAACAAAAGCGCTGCCAAGGATATCCTCTCTTTCGCGTTCAACGGCCTCACCCCGGCCGTAAAATGCACCATAAATAATACAGCTAAAACAATAACAGGAACAGTACCGGCAGGAACCGATCTGACCAAACTTGTGCCGACTATTACGGCGTCGGATAAGGCATATATTAAACCAGCCTCGGGCTTTGCGGCTAATTTTACAAAGCCAGTTTCGTTCAGCGTAACCGCTGAGGATGGCACTTATGTTACTTACGTAGCAACAATACTGACAGGTAGTACGAGCGCTAAAGATTTGCTGACATTATCATTCAAACAGCTAAATTCGGCAAATTATAAAGTTTCGATCAACAATACGGCCCATACCTTAACTGCCAGTTTCGACCCGACCATCGACCCAACCGCTCTTGCGCAAACCGTTACTATTTCGCCGGGGGCTGTAGTTTCGCCTGCAAACGGCTCCATTGGCAATTTTTCGAAATCGATAGGATACACGGTAACCGCTTATGATCATAGCACGCAAAAATATGCCTATACCTATACGCCGCCCACGCCATCGCCTAAAGATGTACCGAAGCCGCCAAAATATTTGTGTATCTATTATGGCTATCCAAGTGCGGTAAATCATAGCAACGGTGATGTTAATAACGCAATAAATGAGTTTAAGAAATTTGACGTTATTGTTTTGGGTGATAGCATTGAGTTTGCAACCCATCCGGATAATGCAAAGACCAAAGCGATAATACAGGGCTTAAAATCGGCCAAGCCGGGTATCAAGATTTTCGGGTATATCACGCTTGGAGTAACC
>DATCQV010000088.1:0-3314 GCA_036569325.1 Mucilaginibacter sp.
TGCCCAAAATAAAACTTGACCCGGGTGGCAATAACATATTGATCGATCTGCGCACCAGGAGCGGGTTTAAGGATGGTGAATACTATCTGCTGAATATCACCTTGCCAAACGGACAGGTTAAAAGTTTACGATTTATTTATAAGGAGCCGAATGAAGACGAGGATTAAGCAATATTTTTTTATGACGCTGCTTTTGGGCCTTGCGGCCTGCGGCAAAAAGGTCGACCGGTCGGCTACGGGCGATAAGGACTTGCAATTGCAGGTATCGCAGATAATTGACAACAGCAGCGAGAGTGAAATAAGCCTGAAGGTAAGAATTATACCATCGGCAAAAATGCTTGCATCACTGGCAAAGGAGGATAATATAAAGCTTCAGTTTGATATGGATAGCTGCTTTTATGAACTGAACAAAAAGAAAGCTAAGTATCCGGCCATGGTTCAGAATATAAACAATGGGCAAAAAGGGAACTACGAGTACCTGGTTGCATTTGAGCCGGATAAGAATACGGGCGATAGTCTGAGCTTTTTTTATAAAGACAGGTTCCTGAACAAAAAATTATATAGTGTTAAAATACCCCTGCATAGCAACTAAAGGGAAATAAAATTTTGCGATGATTAGACAAAGAAAAAAAATTGCGGTAATACTCTTACTGATCTGGATTACCAATATCTGTTTGCCTTACGTTTCTTACGCTTTAACCTCGGGCCCGGCGCAGCCGGAAGTCCAGGCGTTTCAGCCTGCGGGAGTTACCGATATGGTCGATTTAAAATCGGGCGATTTTAAATATAACATCCCATTGCTGGACGTTGACGGCTATCCGTTGAATTTAAGTTATCAATCCGGAACCGGCATGGACGATGAAGCCAGCTGGGTAGGAGCGGGATGGTCGTTAAACACAGGCTCGGTAAACAGACAGGTGCGCGGCGTTGCCGACGATATGGCGGGCGATGCCGTTGAGACCAACCACTGGACAAAGCCTATGGTAACCACAGGCGGAAGGGTATCGGCGAAGACCGAGCTTTTTGGCAGCTCGGTACTTAATGGCAGTGCAACTTTAAGCTATGGTGTGTATTCTAATAATTATACCGGTTTTGGCGTGGAATTATCGGCCAACGTAGGTATGTCGATGGGTAAACCTGCCGATGGTTTTATGACGGCCGGATTGGGTTTAGGAATTACATCCGACTCGCAAAAAGGTGTTGATGCTACGCCTTATACTTCATTAAGCATCAGTGAAAAATGTAAGGATAAATCTATCGTAAACAGCGGGCTTAGTGCCAGCCTGGGTTATAATACGCGTACCGGTCTTAAGTCGCTTTCTTTGGGCGCATCATTTGGCGTTAATTCTTTTCAATCGTCTGAACTTGGGCACATAGGAGCAAATTATTCTTACAATACCGAGCCGATTAGCCCGAGAATAAATATTCCGTATATCAACACGTCTTCTACATTCAGTATCGATGGCGGTTTTTCATTCGCGGGCGTGTTTGTTGGTGGCGGTGCAACCGGTTACCGTACAGAAAGAAGGGTATTGAAACCGCAATTGATCACACCATCGTACGGGTTCCTGTATGCTGAAAGGGGAAAGAATAACCCTAACGCCCAGATGGATTTTATCAGGGAAAACGAAAACCCGGTATTACCCGAGTTGCCGAACCTGGCTGTTCCGGTCCAGATGCCCGACGTTTTTTCATACACCAGCCAGGGAGGGAGCGGTCAGTTCAGGCTTTACCGGGGCGGATCGGGGATCTTTTTTGATAATCAGGCTGACGATAAAACAGACAGTCAGTCGGCCGGTGGTGATTTTGGCGTAGGCCCAACTGATATCCACGCCGGTGTTACCCTGTTTAAGCAGGATATGCATTCATCCACGCACAAATGGACCAAGGATAATGACTATACGGCAAATGGCGACTTTCGGGACCCGGATACGAAAAACCCCGACAACGAGCATGTATATTTTAAGCAAATGGGCGATATGAGCGTGCAGGATGCTTCTTATGCATCATCGGTAGGGAACACCCAGGCATTAATGCCAAGTTTGAGTGGCAACCACGCTAATGGTAATTTTGCCGGAATGACGGCCCAGATCATAAAGAAATCAAGCCGCCAGGCAGGTAAAACGTCGATATCTTATTTAACCGCACAGGAAGCAACATACGGCGGATTGTACCCTACAATAGATGATTATGCCTTTATCGACGCAGGCGCCATTCCTGCTACCTTGCCAGCCAAACCTACTGCTACAAATAAGTACCCGAGAATAGATCCCAATGTTGGACCTGACCCTGCAAAGCAGCTATCGTCTGCGGATGGTTCGCCAGATAAGGATGAATATCCTGCCAGAAAAGATCACCACATATCAGAAATTACGGTTACTGACGATGGTGGCAAACGGATGGTTTACGGCCTGCCGGTTTATAATATGAAGCAGGATGAATATTCATTTGCCATAGGCCATACGCCTGGTGATTATACAGTGGTAAATGGTAACCAGATGGTTCCTGCTTTCGGTTCAAGCCAGCCGGGCACTAATAAGGGTATCGATAATTATTATCAAAAAGAAACCAAACCGCCATACGCTTCGAGCTTTTTACTGACTGCTATTTTATCGCCCGATTACGTAGATAAAACCGGCGATGGTATTACTGATGACGACCAGGGAACAGCGCTGAAATTTAATTATTCACGACTGCCATTTTTATATAACTGGCGCGCCCCTTATCAAAATGCCACTGTTAACAGAGGGCTGCTTGCCGATCCGGACGATGACAAGGCAAGTATAGTATTCGGTAAAAAAGAAATCTGGTACATCAGTTCGATCGAGACCAAAACCAAAATAGTTTATTTTATAACTAAAGACCGTAACGACGGACTTGGTGCATCAGACGACTGGACTTTGGGCGGAAAAAATACAGCGCAGCGCCAAAAATGTCTGACAGAGATCAGGCTGTATTCAAAAGCCAATATGAATAAACCCATTAAGGTGGTTAAATTTCAATATGATTATACGCTGTGTACCAAGGTGCCAAACTTTAATGATCCGCTTAATCCAACGGCTACCGGCGGTAAGCTTACGCTAAAGAAAGTATGGTTTGAGTACCAGAACATCGACCGCGGGAAATATCATCCGTATACTTTTACTTATAATACAATAAGCACCTCCAACCCAAGTGGTGACTATGCCTATATGTCTACAGACAGGTGGGGCGTATTTAAAACAAAATCTGAAAACATAGACCCTGCACTTAGCAACGAAGAGTTTCCATATACTGATCAGAATAACGACAGAACGCTCATCAACAGCAACGTGG
>DATCQV010000089.1:0-6074 GCA_036569325.1 Mucilaginibacter sp.
GGGTAGGTGTATGATCTTTTATCCGCCGCAAACAAACCTTCACCATTGGCGCCATGGCAGGTTTTGCATTTGGTTTCATAAATCACTTTGCCCTTTAAAGGATCGGCTGCGTGATCCATAAACGGAAGCTTTTCAGTGGCATTGCCAAACAGCTTTTGGTTCTTCTTTACGCCCTGCCCTATCCATTTCAAGTATGCCAGCATGGCCTGCATTTCTTTGGTGTTCGAATCAGGCGCAGTGCCTCCGAGGCTGCGTTTAAAACATTCTACTATACGGTTTGTGGCGGGCTCTACCTTGTTGCTCCTGGCAACGAACTTAGGATAGCTTGAAATAAACCCTCCAAAATTATTCCCGAACAGCCTGCTGCCGCCATCGAGGTGACAGTTCTGACAATTCATACCATTGCTAATGTGGGCCACAGCGCCCTGCGGACCGAGGTAGATAGCCGTATGCGCAATAAGCTCGTGGCCATACCTGATCAGCGCACCTGCTTTCCCCGCGGGTATGGTGCTGGTATCAGGCGCTTTCCATAAGTCAGCAGGAACGACTTTGGCACCGTCTTTTGCAGCAGGCGCGGGCACGGTTGGCGACGGCGCTTTTTGTCTGCAACTATTTATCATCGCAAGCGTCATCATAGTACAAACAATAGCAACAAAAGGGCTTTTAAATTGCCCTGATGATGACTTAAAAGCGGCTGCTTTTAACGTTTTGTTTTTGTGGTGAGGCTGCATGGCAAATCGGCGCGGTAATAAAGCTAATTCAGGTTGAAGATACGTATTTTATCCACCACCACTACAACCTGTCGTTCTTTTGCTAATTACCTCTGTATAAACTAATAATAAACTTTCGGTAACGAACTTGGTACAAAAATTAAATCAAATTGTACAAATATTTAACACAATAAAGCTTTAAATTAGCTTATCTATCTTAAATACAGCACAATCCCCTGTTGTTTTGTATAAATAAGATACCCCGTTCTTATCATAAACTTAACCTTAATTTACACTTAGAAATTAGTTTTTCATCCTCAAATTCCACTCTATGAGAAAAAAATTTTACTTTCAAAAATCTGCTTCCGTTCTCAAAAGTTTCGTGCTTACCGCATTGATGCTATTGTTGTGCAGCGGTGCAGTATTTGCACAGGAACCCTCTGTTACCGTTACGGGTAAGGTTACCGATGCGCAAACGAACGAGACGCTTGTAGGTGTATCGGTAAGCATCAAAGGCACCACCAAAGGTGTAATTACCGACGTTAACGGTACATACTCCATTTCTGCTCCTCCCACAGGTACGCTTGTGTTTAAGTACATTGGCTATAACTCCGCCGAAGTAGCCATCGGGAATCAAACTACCATCAACGCAAAGCTTAAGTCGTCTACCCAGGAGTTGAAAGACGTTGTGGTTACTGCGCTGGGTATTAAGAAAGAGGCCCGCGCGCTGGGCTATTCTGTTACCGAGGTAAAAGGCTCATCGCTCACCGAGGCCCGCGAAACCAACTTCGTGAACTCACTGGAAGGCCGGGTGGCCGGTGTTAACGTGAGCAACGTAGCTACAGGGCCTGGTGGCTCGGCAAACGTGGTGATCCGCGGTATTTCTGATATTACAGGCTCGAATCAGCCTTTGTATGTGATTGATGGTATCCCGATGCAAAACTCCACTTACCGCACAACAGATGTTAGCGGCGGCTATGGGGGCGCCGATGGCGGTGACGGCACCATCAACATTAACCCCGATGATATTGAAACCGTAACTATACTGAAAGGAGCATCGGCAACAGCGCTTTACGGTTATCGGGGCAGTAAAGGCGTTATCCTCATCACTACAAAATCAGGTAAAAACGCGAAGGGCATGGGTGTGGAGATCAACTCCAACTATGTAATGGAAAGCGTAGTTGATAATACCGACTGGCAAAAAACTTACGGGCAAGGTTCCGACGGCGTTGCGCCAACAACCGGTGATGAGGCTTTCGAGCTGGGCTTATCCAGCTGGGGCCCTAAGTTAGACGGTTCTTCCGTTTACCAGTTCGATGGTGTGCAAAGGCCTTATTCGGCTGTTTCAGGCAATATGAAACGCTTTTACAAAACCGGAGGCAAAGCTAACAACACTGTCTCTTTCAGCAAAAACCTGGGTGACGACGGAAGCCTGCGCTTCTCGGCAAGCGACCTCCGCGATAAAAGCATTATTCCCAACGCCGGTTATAACCAGCAATCGTTCAGCTTGTCCACCAATTATAAATTGGACAAGCACCTCGATGTACAATTAAAAGCGAATTACGTTAACGCCTTTACCCATAACCGTCCAAGCGTTTCAGACGCGGCGGGAAGCCTCAACTTCGCGCCGATGTTCCTTCCGCCAAACGTGAACATTACTTCGCTGTATCCCGGCTATAAAGCAGACGGTTCTGAAAATCAGTTCCTCGACGATGCTTATACCACTAACCCATACTTCGTAGCCTATAAATTCATCAATAATACCAACCGTAACAGGTTCATCGGTTCGGCCGACGCTAAATACACATTTGACAATGGCTTATATCTTCAATTCCGTGTAGGCGAGGACTACTTTAACGATATCAACACCATTGTTACGCCAAACGGTACTGCCTACCAGAGCGATGGCGCAATGACCCTTGAAACCATCAAATCGACCGAGTTGAACATGGACGCGATCATCGGCAAGAACTTCAAGGTGACCAAAGATTTTAACGCCAACGTACTGGTGGGTGCAAACTCACGTAAATCTGTTGTGAACCAGTTGGATGCTACAGGGAACACTTTCGAAACGCCTTATTTATACACGGTTGGTAACCTTGCAAGCCCAACCGAGTACGAAAGCAACCCGGTTATTGAAAATAAATCAATTTACGGTACGGTCGACCTGTCGTACAAAAACTTCCTCTACCTCACCGTTACCGGCCGTAACGACTGGTATTCCACATTGGCGCCGGGCAAAACAGATTATTTCTACCCATCGGTAAACAGCTCTTTCGTATTTTCCGAACTGCTGCACTGGGACTGGATGGATCTTGGCAAATTAAGAGTTGGCTATGGTGATGTGGGCGGCGAAGCCGATCAGCCCTACCAAACACTGCTTGGCTATAATAACATTGGCAACCTGAGCGGTAAGGCTATTGGCAATATAGCCAACGGCGGTACGGTGCCCAATAATCACCTGCGCCCGTCGTCAGCTAAGGAATTTGAAATTGGTACCGAACTTGCGTTCTTCAAAAACAGGCTGCATTTCGACGTAGCTTATTACGATAAGAAAGAAACCCATGAAATTATTCCTGCGGTAACGTCAAAAACATCGGGCTACGATGCGGTGATATTAAACTCGGGTACCATTCAAAATAAGGGTATCGAGGTGTTAATTACAGGTATTCCGGTTAAAACGCAAAATTTCACCTGGTCTGAAACGCTCAACTTTACCTATAACGACAACAAGGTATTGTCATTATCTACCGGCTCGACCAACTACCCGCTGGGTTATTCGCGTGCCGGTGAAGATGAAGGCGTGGGTATAGCCTACATGTCGCAGGTGCTGGGTAAATCTGCATACCAGATCTTTGCGCTCGATCCTGCGCGCGATGCCAGCGGCAAACCAATTATTAATCCTGAAACAGGCGCTCCTGATCCAACAACTGCAACCTACAAGGACCTTGGTTCGGGCATCAATCCCTGGACAACCGGTATCACTACCGATCTGCATTACAAGCATGTTAATCTTTCTATTCTGGTGGATGGTAAGTTTGGCGGAAAGATCTTCTCAGGAACCAATTATTACGCCTATACCTACGGTTTATCGAAAGAAACCCTGCCTGGCCGCGATCTTCGCTACGGAACAGAGCAGCTTTATCCGCAGGATTACTACAACGCCATGAGCAACAACGGCTCGATGTTCCTGTATAGCGACAGTTTTATAAAGTTAAGGCAAATCGTATTGGGTTATACTTTCCCCGCAAGTATGTTTCATGAAAAGATCCAGGGCATAACACTGAGCGTTGTAGCCAGGAACCTTTGGACCATTATGAAACACACACCTAACATCGACCCGGAATCGAACTACTCGAACGGGCCGCAGGGTATTGAGCAGGCAACCGTGCCGTACACCCGCACGCTGGGACTTAACCTTAACATGAAATTTTAAGATGATTATTAAACATAATAAAATGCTTAACATGAAATTACGATCGATATATATAGTAGCAGCCGTTTTTTTATTAACTGCGGCGGCATCCTGCAAAAAAGACCTTATCAAAACCAATACCGATCCGAACTCGGTATCTGTTGATGTGTTCGACCCCAATAATATCCTTACCGCCACCCTGCTTTATTATACAGGCAGCACCGACAACGCCATTGAAGTGGAAGAAACCGAGATACAAGGCGCCGGCTGCATGATACAGCACTGGGCGTCAACATCGGGCTATTATTTTGGCGATAAATATACCGGCGCGCCTACCAGCGGCGGCTGGGGCTCATTCTTCGACCATACCTACACCTCTACCATCAAAAATGCGGTAGATCTGTATACCAATACCATGAATAAGCCGCAGTATAAGAATCTGCACCAGATAGCGCGTATTGTAAAGGCAATGGCCTTTCAGCGTGTAACAGATGTTTACGGCGACGTGCCTTATTTCAATGCAGGCAAAGCATACACCAGTGGCATTTATTTCCCGGTTTATGACAAGCAAAAGGCTATCTACGCGGACCTGCTGAAAGAAGTAGAACAGGCGACAGACAGCCTCGACGAAAATGCCGATAAACCGGTGGGCGATCTGCTGTATTCAAATTCTGATGATCAAATTGGCCAGTGGAAGAAATTTGGCAACACGCTGTTGTTAAAAATGGCCATGCGCCTCACTAAGGTCGACCCCGCCACCGCCAAAACCTACGTTACCAAGCTGCAGGGCAAAACCTTTCAAAGCAATGATGATAATGCCATTATTGCCCACGGCACCAACGATCCGTTGACCATTAATCGTATTTACCGCGGTATAGGAGAAGATGGCGATATCCAGCTATCGGGCCAGATCAGCAAAACATTTATCGACTTTTTGAAGGATAACGATGATCCGCGGCTACCGGTATATTCTTATGTTTATCCCGACGGATATTCTGCCGGCGACGATCCTTCGGGCGGATCATCAAATCCCGACGACCAGGTAGGTTTGCCGAACGGTTACGATGCCGGCAATACTGCTCATGGCATTCAAAGCCGCCCGGATTATTTAGGCGACCTGGCGCTTTACTCACGCCCAAGCCCCATCATTTTTAACGCAACCGCTCCAACTTTGATACTTACTTATGCCGAATCTGAATTTTTACTGGCCGATGCAGCTAAACGCTGGGGCATAGGCAACGCCGAAGAACATTACAACAACGGAGTTATAGCGGCCATGACCGAGCTTTCAGCTTATGGCGATGCGGGTGCCATTGACGAAGGCGATGCGCAACAGTACCTGACCGATCACCCCTATGTTGATGCCAACGGCCTTGAAATGATCAACACCCAATTCTGGGCCTGTACGTTTTTCAACGAGTATGAGGCCTGGGCAAACTATCGCCGTACGGGCTTCCCGGTTTTAACCCCGGTAACCTTTACCGGCAGCCAGTCGCCGGGTGCCATACCACGGCGCATGTACTATTCTTCGATAGATAAGCAGGTAAATACAAATAATTACAATGCAGCGGTGGCCAACCTTCCCGGCGGTGATAAAATAACCAGCCGCATGTGGTGGGATGTGCAGTAATTAAACATCGGTTAGCTATTTGAACCTAAACCAATTAAACCATCCTTTTTTAAAGAAAGGGTGGTTTTTTGTTGGATAGGATGGCAGGTCCAACCGGATTATCGAAACTAATTGAAAGATTTGCACCGGGAATGATTATTTAGCTTATTTTTGCTCCCTTATGTCGGCAGGTAGTATCTAAAGCTGTAAAAGCTTTGTTATGGCTGATATTTAACATTTTTTAAGATTTTAAATGGATACTTTTGCATTCCTTTACACGTTTGCATAACCAAACGGAATTGTACTTTTATCCATATCAACTTTAATGGCGCACAGAACG
>DATCQV010000090.1:0-10493 GCA_036569325.1 Mucilaginibacter sp.
TACCGCCTTAGGCGGTGGTTTTACTATTATAATAAAAGACCGGGCCTTCCGCAACTAAGATTCAGTTGCAGAAGGTCCGGCTAAAAGATGAGGAGGATAAGCTGAGCTTAGTAGCTATCTACTTCGATGATTGCATCGGCAAATGCTTTTGGTGCTTCCTGTGGCACGTTGTGGCCTATACCGTTCAGGATTTTGTGTGAATATTTGCCGGTAAACTTTTTCTCGTAAGCTTTTCCATCGGCGGCAGCGCCATCAAAGTCGCTGGAGATAGTGATCGTGGGCACAGTAATAACAGGGTTGGCTTCCACGCGTTTTTCCAGTTCGTCATATTTCGCTTCCCCCCTGTCCAGTTTTAATCTCCAGCGATAATTGCTGATCACGATAGCCACATGGTCAGGATTGTTGAAAGCGGCAGCGCTGCGTGCATAGGTGGCATCGTCAAAGTTCCATTTTGGTGAAGCGATCTGCCAGATCAGTTTATTAAAGTCGTTGGTGTTTTGAGCGTAACCAAGCTGACCGCGTTCGGTAGCGAAGTAGTATTGGTACCACCAGCCTAATTCAGCTTTTGGGGGCAGCGGTTTAGCGTTGGCTTCGCGGTTGCTGATAATATAACCGCTCACTGCCACCAATGCTTTACAACGTTCTGGCCAAAGCGCGGCGATGATATCGGCAGTTCTTGCGCCCCAGTCGAAGCCGCCTATGATGGCTTTTTGTATTTTAAGGGCATCCATCAGGGCAATAATATCTGAAGCAATTGCTCCCTGCTGTCCGTTACGCGGTGTAGCATCAGACAGGAACCGGGTGCTGCCATAACCGCGCAGGTAAGGTAAAATAACGCGGTAACCTTTGGCAGTGAGCAAGGGCACCACTTCCTCAAAGCTATGAATATCATAGGGCCAGCCGTGTAACAGGATCACCACTTTGCCGTCTGCCGGACCAACATCGGCATAGCCAACATTCAGCACACCGGCATTAATTTGTTTGATAGGTCCGAAAGGAGCATTTATATCTGCCTGTTTAGCGGCTGCAGCTTGTGCTTTTGCACCATTTGAGGCCAGTAGCTGAACAGCTGTCATTATCACTGTCAAAGCGCTCATAAAGCGGTTACGGGTGAGTTTCATTTGATTTTCCATTTTGATGATTGTTTGTTTTAATTAATACCCGAAGGTATCTTGCTTTCCGCCGCCGGAACAGCGAAACAAGGGCGAAACAGACACATCACCGGGTGAAACGGACAATCAGAATCCTGAACCGGCAGCGCAACTTTTGCTTTTACCGTTTTTCCATCCAGTTCAAAAACACCGGCGCTTTTTCTTTATTGATCAGCAGCTTTTCGGGTGTAGGGATGATCAGCTTAACGTATAACTTACGCATAAAATAGTGCTCGATCTCTTTGATGGCTTTGAAATTGACGAGGTACTGCCTGTTCACCCTGAAAAATTGAGCCGGCGACAAAACGCTAACCAACTGATCGAGCGATTGGTTAACGGTATATTCAGTCTGATCAAAACACATCATCGACGTTAATTCATTCCGAATGTAAAAGAATGCCACGTCGTCGGTAGGTACGCTGATATATTTGTTATTCTTGAACACGAGAAAATTCTTTTTCCCGGCAGGCGGCACAATTTGCGACAGCAGCGCACTCAGATCGGGCCCGGTGCTTTTCTGGAAAAAATTTCGCAGCTCGTCTACCTTTTTAAAGGCTTCGGCTATATCATCTTTCGAGAAAGGCTTCAAAATATAATCTACACCGTTGGCTTTAAAAGCTGGCAGTGAATATTCATCGAACGCGGTACAAAATACAATCGGGCAGGAGATTTTTATCGACTTGAAGATCTCAAAGCACAGGCCATCGGACAATTGGATATCCATAAAAATCAGGTCGGGCTGTGGGTTTTCAGACAGATAACGAACCGAGCCTTCAACGCTTTGCAGTTTAGCCGCTACCGTAGCACCGGGTCGCAGCTCCGCTACCATATTTTCAAGTGATCTGGCAGCCTTTAGCTCGTCTTCAATGATGATAATGTTCATGTATTACAGGTAGTTTAACTTTAAATATTTTATCGCCGGCAATTATTTCAATGTCCTTATCCTGTAGATGCCGGTAACGCATTTCGATGTTTTTAAGGCCTACGCCCAGCGAATCGCCCTCTGCACTTTTCAGTTTTATGGGATTCTCCATAATGATCATATCATTCTCGATATATAATTTAATATGCAGCGGATACTCCAGCGACACGATATTATGCTTGATACAATTCTCAATCAGCAATTGTAAAGTAAAGGGCGGAATATAGGTATTCATATATTCCGGACCGATGGTATTGGTGAATATAAAACCATCCTCAAACCGGGCCTTCAACAAAAAATTGTAAGCTTCTATAATTTCCAGCTCTTCTGATAAACGGACTACATCAAGCTTGCGGCTTTCCAGTGTAAAGCGATAAAAATTGGATAGCTTCAAAATAAAATCAACCGAGTGCTTATCATTGGTCTCTACCATAGCCTTCAGCGTGTTGAGGCTATTGAACAGGAAGTGTGGATTTACCTGTTGTTTAAGTAATTCATATTGTGCGCCGAGGTTGGCAGCCATAGTGCGTTCCAGCACAATATTTACCTGTTGGTTATGATAGTTCTGATACACCAGGTGCAGGAACATATAGAAGATAAGGTTGATAAGGATCCCTCTCACCTCCATCATCAGCATTACCGGGCCGAAATTGATATGCGCTAAAATGAGTTGCTGTATTGAAGACAGTGCTAACATTACAACTAAACCTGTTGCCAGGCTAACAGCCAAACGGTAATAAGATATATTGGTGCTGCCATTCTTCTTGTAGCTTCTCGGTAAAGTGTAGATGTTATAATACCACGTCACCAGTGCAAAGGCCGAGGTAATACCGGCATTCACCACTGCTTCTGCAGTATTAAAATGCCGCTCTGCAATTTGTGGCACAGAAGAAAGTACCCCCAGGGTAATGGAACTGATCCATATAATGCCCGGGGATACTTTAAAGGCGGTATTTTTAATCTGATCGTTCATTTGTTTTGCTGTGGACAGACCCAAACTCAAAGGTAAACTTATTTCTGACCTGCCGGGGTACCGAAGTCGGCTTTTGCTGCGGCCACAACTTCGCCGTTAGCTGAATTCTGCACAAAGCCTACTATTTCCCAGGCAGCAGTATTAAAGCCTTGCGGAAGTTTAACGGTACTCATTCCATTTTTTGTTTTGGACAGATCGACGGTTTGCAGGTCTCTTACAATCTGAATATGCGAAAGCTTACGGCCGCCATTTTCGCCGCTGGCTACTTTGCTGGTAGCCGCTTTTTGCACCACGGCAATCAGCAATTGCTGACCTGATGCCGTACTATCAGATACCCGGTAGCTTATAGCCGCTTTATCACCCTGCAGCTGGGCCTGAAGCGATAATGTGGCCAATGGTGCAGCCGATAAGGCCCACGAAACCGCCTTGCGAAGTGCAGGTTCATCAGAGCCAACCAGTTCAGTATTGCCGTTGACCACTAACTGTGGCGTATAAACCTGGGCATTCAGCCACCGGCTATAGGCCATCTGGCGTTTGGAATATGCCGGACTACTGAAAACATCTTTCCAGCCGAGGCGGTTCCAGTAATCTACATGATAAGCTAATAGATATACAGGTTTATCTTTTAATTCCTTCTGAACCTTCGCCAGCAATTCATCTGCCGTCGGACAGCTCGAACATCCTTCTGAAGTGAACAGTTCAAGCAGTGCAAATCCTTTTCCATTCATCACTCTGTTTGTGTATTTGGCGGGTGCAATTCTATTATTCATAAAGGCGGTTACCGCAAGCAGCATGATAAAACTGCCACCGATTATCAAACTTTTCATAGCTTCTAATTTTTTAATGTTAAATTATTGGGATAAAAAAAAGGCTCGACCCCGTAACCACGGTCAGGCCTTTTTGAGGAGCTTTATGGCCAATGTCATCAGGTTAAGGCACTGTCTCACACTGTCTCACACTAACATGAAACAGTTGAAACAAAGTGAAACAGGTGAAACAACCCATCACTGAAAATCAATCACTTATCCCATGCGCGTGAAACAACCTGAAACAGTTTGAAACAAAAATTGCCGGATTTTAGCCATTTTACTGTTTCACCTGAAACACCTTTTTTATTGGTTAAGCTTAACTTAATGACACTGGCCTGACGGCTCAAACCAGGTTAATCACAACATTAATATTACCTCTTGAAAGTTTAGAATAAGGACAGGTCTGGTGTGCTGCCTCTACTATGGCTTTGCCGGTTTCGCGGTCGATGCCGGGCAGGTTTACGTTCAAACGGGCTTGCAGCAGGTAACCGTTGGTATTGGTGCCCAGGTCTACTTCGGCATCAACAGCCAAATCAGCAGGAAGTGTTACCTTTAATTGTTTAGCAGCCAAACCCATAGCGCCTTCAAAACATGCCGACCAGCCGGCAGCGAACAACTGTTCAGGATTGGTACCCAAACCTGGGGTACCGGGAACGGAGTGTTTAATATCCAAACGGCCGTCAGAGCTTTTTGAGGCACCTTCTCGGCCGCCTGTGGTGTGCACTTTGGCAGTGTATAATACTTTTTCTATTTGATTTTTGGTGATGT
The DNA here is from genome assembly GCA_036569325.1 of Mucilaginibacter sp. Taxonomy (GTDB): domain Bacteria; phylum Bacteroidota; class Bacteroidia; order Sphingobacteriales; family Sphingobacteriaceae; genus Mucilaginibacter. The sequence goes on from DATCQV010000090.1 coordinate 4,624, forward strand.
CTTCGATAACTGTTACCGGAGTTCCTGTTATTGTGTTATTTTCCATTGTTTTGATTTTTTTGTTGTTCAAAGGTACCCCGGAATCGCATTTTCGCCTATCACAAACAGGGCGAGGCAGACAAACTCCATCCCGAACCGGACACCCTCGGCGGTGAATATTCTTTCGGTTTATACCCCATCTTCAAAATCGGCAGCTATGGTTGTTGCTTTCCATTGTTCTATCTCGGCTGTCATGGCAGCAAGCTTTTCCGACGCCCGGTTATAGGCATCCCGCCCCAGGTACAGGTGCAGCGGTGGCTCTTTAGTCTCAGCCAATTGTATAATTATACCCGCAGCCTTATCCGGGTCGCCCGGCTGCTTGCCATTGGCGGCGAGGTAGCGCTCCTGCGTATCTTTTACAGCCCGGTAGCCCTCTATCCTGCTTTCGGTGAAGGCCAGCGAATTTTGAGTGAGAAAACCCGTACGAAAACCTGACGGCTCAATCACGGTTACTTTGATACCGAACTCTTTTACATCAAGCGAAAGCACTTCAGAAAAGGCGGCAATGGCGGCCTTGGTTGCCGAATATACCGACCACCCCGGCGCTCCCACAAAACCTGCCACCGAACCCATGTTGATGATATGACCCGACCGCTGTTCGCGCATCACGGGCAAAACACGCCGGGTAACATCAATCGCAGCCATAACATTCACATCAAAGATCTTCCTGATATCCTGCCCGGCAATTTCTTCAACAGTACCAGCCATGCCATACCCGGCGTTGTTTACCAATACATCTATGCGCCCGAAAGCGGCAACTGTTTGTTTGATAGACTCATCGATGCAATCTACATTACCGAGATCGGCAGCCAGCGGCAGAAAACGCGCGGAATCGATAACGCCAACCGCATCTTTAAGCGATTGCGCATTGCGCGATGTGGCGGCAACACTATAGCCGCCATCCAGTAGTTTTTTTACCAGTGTCAGACCCAATCCCTGGGAGGCGCCGGTTACATACCATACTTTTGAGGAATTCATAGCTTTTTGATTTAAAATGTAAGGAGCAGGATCGCCGTCCGCCTTTCAGCGGCCTGGCAACGCCCGGCGTTTTTATTTTATAACTCTGTTTTTATAGCAGGAGGCAGCAGTTTGAGCCGGCCGCCAATACCAAGCGCATTAAATGACTGCTGCAGCATTTCACCGGTTTCCGTGTAATGCGACCATCCCTCGAAATGAACCGGAATAATAGTGGCATCAGGAAAGGCAAACGCCGTATCAATGGCATCATTGGTGCCCATAGTTACATTGAACGGCCCGCGGGGTTTGGCGGCCCCGGCAAATATGAATATATATTGCGGCTTGAACCGCTGGGCTACCTCCTTTATGCCATCGTAAAAAACCGTATCGCCGGTGATATAAACCTGTTGATCTTTTGTGGAGACGATGAAGCCCGTAACATCCCCCGTCAGCTTTTCGCTTCCCGCAGGGCCGTGGCGCGCCGGGGTCCCGGTAATAGTTACCTCCCCGTTCAATGCGATGCTTTCCCAGGGAGCCAGGCCAACTGCATTGCCGCCCAACCGCTCCGCTCCTATTTTTGTAGTGAACGTCTTGCCCACAGTCTTTAACAACTCCCGGCCCGCATGGTCGAGGTTATCGCCATGCTGATCGTGACTCAATAATATCGCGTCTATGTGACCTATTTCCGTAGTAGCCGGGCCTTCAGTTTTCCAGTATGCGGGCTTGTCGTTTATCATAAACGTTTCGCCGGCAGGATCGAGCGTCGGGTCGGTCATCAGCCTTAATCCGCCCGCCTCTAAAATAACGGTCGGGCCGCCAAGGTAAATTACATTCAGGGTGTTTTTCATAGTGTTATAATTTTTGATGTTTCTTCAATCAGCGATTGCATCAGGTCTGCCGCTTTGGTATGCTTAAGTATGGGCGCAATCTGCCCGCCCCAAAACAGGATCATATCCCATTTCTGCTGGTCGATAGCCGCCTTTCTTAACGGCGACATAAAAGTGGTTTGCAACGGGAACGGCAGAAATTGTTTTTCCTTACCCGCCAGGTCTTTAGCCACCCTGCTGGTTATACCCCGGCCAAGCCTGCCGGTAAAAGCACGCGATAACGTGGTGTATTTAGCCGCATCAGAAAACAGCATTTGCCGGTGAATAGGCAGCGCACCCGATTCCTCAGTCGCTAAAAATGCAGTACCTATTTGCGCGGCATCGGCACCGAGTGTTAAAGCCGCAGCTATACCCTTGCCATTGGCTATACCGCCGGCTGCAATGATCGGCGTTTTTATTTTCTCCCTGATGAGCTGGATCAGCACAAATGTTCCGATGGTTGATTGCTCGGCAGGTGCTAAGAACGACGGCCGGTGGCCGCCTGCTTCAAAACCCGATGCGATGATCATATCCACACCCGAAGCTTCGAACGCAAGCGCTTCATCCAGCGTGGTAGCCGCGCCAACAGTTTTGATGCCGAGCCTGCGGCATTGTTCCATAATATCCTGTGGTAACGTACCAAACATAAAGCTGAATACTTTTGGCTTGATATCCAGTATCACGCCAACCTGGTTTTCAAAACGCGATTTAAATGGCGCGGGTTTTTCCGGTGAGGGAATACCCGCCTCATCAAAATAGGGCTTAAACAAGGTTTTGGCCTGTTCAAATTGGGCATCAGATACGGTACCATCCGGTGCGTCCGTATCCGAAACCCAAAGGTTGATATTATAGGGCTTACCGGTCAAAGCTTTGATCCGTTTATCTACATCATAAATTTCCTGCGGACTCAAGGTATAGGCGCCATATCCACCCAAACCACCTGCATTTGACACGGCTGCCACCAGTTCGGGAGTGGAAAGGCCGCCGCCGAATGGCCCCTGCATTATCGGGTAATTAATACCCAAAAGTTCGGTTGCTCTTGTTTTGTACCACATGGCTTTAGGTTTTATTCGTTAACGTCGCTGATCATTTTATTTACAATGAGCCATTTACCATCTATCCGGTGAAACGACAGGTATTCATGGTAATTGAAATCATACATCTTCACCTTCAACTCGGCAACGGCAATTGAGTTTATTACTTTGATCTCTACAATTTCGGTTTCAAACGGCCTGCCCGAATCTTTCACACTTTGGCGATGAGCTACGCCGTCAAGGTATTCGCTCAATGTTTTGGCGTAAGGCTGCCCCTTTACATCGCCGAACAATAAGGTACCACTGTGATATATAGGAGTCAAAAGGTTGATATCTCCTTCATAAACGCCTTTAAAATAGTTGTTTTCAAGCACCGCTGTTATGGCGGTTTTGGCTTGCTGATTAGTTTCCATTTTGGTTGAGTTTTGTGCTTTTATGCCCTGCAAAGCGCTGCGCATAAAGGCGGTTAACAAAAACGTTTTAATTTTAGTTCAGGTTATGGCCGGCACCTGTGCCGCCGTCCACATTGATGATAGCACCTGTTATAAAGTTACTCTTTGCAACGGCATAAACCATCTGTGCTATATCTTCCACTTCACCTACGCGGTTCAACAAGTGTAAGCCTGCGGTTTGGTCGGCATTGTCACCATGCATCGGTGTACGAATTGTACCGGGAGCAACGGTATTGATACGGATATTTTTCTTGCCAAATTCTGCTGCCAGTTGAATGGTGAGCGAATCGATCGCGGCCTTGCTGGTCATAGGCGCCGTGATGGGCACACCACCCAAGCCATGATAAGCTAACGGCGTACTGATATTGATCACTACACCGTCGTGCTGTTTCAGCATCTGCGGAACTACAGCCTGCGTAGTAAAATAAGTTCCCTTCAAGTTGGTGTTCAGGAATTTATCCAGATAAGCTTCGTCAACTTCCAGAAAAGGTTTGGTTTCAAAGATCCCGGCGTTATTCACCAGCACATCCGCCGAGCCGAATTTTTCAACCGCAGTGGCTACCAGTTGCTCGCCTGTATGCTTGTCGCTTACGTTACCGGCAACCATCGCCAGGTTGTCTCCTCCGCCAAGTTCCTCAAAAACTTTTTCAAGTTTTTCTTCAGTGGCCGAATTGATCACCACATTATCGCCCAATTCCAAAAAATGACGGGCTATTTCTTTTCCTATACCAGACGATGCGCCGGTTACTATTACTGTTTGTGTTTTCATGATACTTATTTTTTGTCGGCTGTGATGCCTTTTTCTCTTAATACCGATACCTGTTCGCCTGCATATCCCCAGTCGTTCAGTTCCACTTCCTGTATCACTACGTGGGTTAAATGAGGGTCTTTATTCAGGGTTTCAACTATCAGGTCGGTTACACCTTTGATGAGGGTTTGCTTTTGTTCGCGGGTTACACCTTCGCGGGTAAGCTCAATTTTTACGTATGGCATGGCTTTAGTTTTTAGCCCGGCTGTTTATTTAACAGCGTGGGCGGTGAGTGTTACATTCAGTTCAAACTCGTTGTAGATCAGGGTATCGCCCAGGTCTCTGAAGAAATTGCCGGAGCGGAATTTCATACCATATTTGGTACGGTCAATAGTGATCTTAGCTACGGCGGTAAGGCTGTCGCCGCTATATTCAACGTCGGCGCCGAATGCAATCGGGTTGGTAATGCCTTTAATGGTCAGGTCGCCTTCAATATCGTAGGTGGCATAGCCTATCAACACAGCCGACGTGATCACCAATGTGGCTTCAGGGAAATGTTTAGAATTGAAGAAGTCGTCAGACGCCAGGTGACCGGCAAACTGATCGTTAGTGGCAGGATCGGTTACATCCAGAATTTTAATTGAGGTAGTGTCGATCACAAACTTTCCGCCTTGAAGCTGATCGCCTGTAAGGGTGAGTGTACCTTCTTTGATGCCGATGGTTCCGTTATGTGAACCTGTTACTTTGCGGCCAATCCAGTCGATGTTACTTTTGGCGCTGTCGATCTTAAAATTTTTAGTTTCCATTTGCTTTATGTTTTAATTAACAACACAAAGTTGGGGAGGAATTGCAAGGAACTTGTGTGACCTACGTCACATTTGAAAGGAGCGGTAATTTATGTGACCTACATCACATCTCAGGAGTGATACAACCGGCTCAGCGTTTCCCTCGAAACGCCCAGGTAAGCCGCTATTAAATGTTTAGGAACTATATTATACAGTGCAGGATATTGTGCCAGCAATTCTTCATAGCGATGCCTGGCATCGTTGTTCATCAACGACAACAATCTTTTTTGAGAGGCTACGTATCCCTTATTGGTACGCCAGCGAAAAAAATGCTCCACCTGGTGAATCTCGTTGCAGAGCTTTTCCCGGTCGGCATTGCTGAGGCATAGCACTTCAGAATCGATAATGCAATCAACATTGATAGTAGCCCTCGTATTACTGTAGAGCGCGTTAAAGTCCGACGTCCACCAGGTTGGCATGGCAAACTGAAGGATGAACATTTTCAGATCATCATTGATATAGAAAGATTTAAGGCAGCCGTTCAGCACAAAATACTCGCATTCCACCTTATCACCGGCAGAAATGATGCTTTGCCCTTTTTTGTAAGTCTGTTGTTTAAAATGCGAAAAGAAATAATCGAACTGTTCATCCGTCAGCTGGATGATCTTTGCCATGTGTTCTTTGAGTATTTCCTTCGCTTCCATTATTTCAAAAATAAGTATTGCCATTTTATATTTTATCATAACAAGGTACAGAAATAGTCTTTCCTCCTATTCTAAGTTTTTCCACTGTTCATTTGCATTATTCAAATTTAATAGTAAGTTTGTACTTACCGTAAGTTAATACTTACCATTAAAATGAAACAAAAGATAAAAAACCACGATGCGGTCTTGAATGCACTTGGCGATCCTACCCGCAGCGTTATTTTCGAAAAACTGCGAAACAACCCGTTGCCCGTAGGCGATATTGCGGATGGCTTGCCGGTAAGC
>DATCQV010000091.1:0-9971 GCA_036569325.1 Mucilaginibacter sp.
TTGGACACGGTGTAGACGAGCGCCTTAATCTTGCCAAGTCGACAAAGGCCGCCTGCAAGTACATTAAGGAGCTTTACCTTCAGTTTAACAGCTGGACTCTTGCCGCCGCAGCCTACAACAACGGAGAGATCAAGCTACAGAAGGTGATCAACAGGCAAAATGAGGATAATTATTTCCGCATGCACCTTAACCGGGAGACAGGCGTGTACGTGTACAACCTGATAGCCATGAAGGCCATTATTACCCAACCAAAAAAATACGGGTATAAATACCTCGCTGTAAAAGACTACAGCCACGGATCGCTTGAATTACTGGCAATTAACTAAGCCGTAGGAGAAACATCCGCAAAAAGTAAATTTATATTACGGAGCACTATTAAGGCCGGTTTTCCAACAGGAAGACCGGCCTTTTTTGCGTATATTTGTAGCAAAAGCAATTAGTGAATTAGTGAGTTACTGAATTAATGAATAAAGAATTTTGTAACGAATTAATTTATGGTTGAGTTATTGAAGTGACAAATTGTGAATGATTGAATTAAAGTAGATTATTCTCAATCACTAATTCAATAACTCACTAAATCAATAATTCTACCCCTCACTAATTCAATAACTCATTAATTCAATAATTCCACACATGGCACATCCATCCATCGATCTGGGCGAGCAAAACGAAGTTGAAGTGTACGGAGCCCGGGTGCATAACTTGAAGAATATCGATGTTTCCTTTCCACGTAACGAGCTGGTGGTGATCACCGGGTTGAGCGGCAGCGGTAAGTCGTCGCTGGCGTTTGATACCATTTATGCCGAGGGGCAGCGCCGGTATATGGAAACATTTTCGGCCTATTCGCGCCAGTTTATGGGCGGCATGGAGCGCCCCGATGTGGATAAGGTTTCAGGCTTGAGCCCGGTTATTGCCATCGAGCAAAAAACCACCAGCAAGAACCCGCGCTCAACGGTAGGTACCATTACCGAGATCTACGATTTTATGCGCCTGCTTTTTGCGCGTGCCGGCGAGGCTTACTCGTATGTGAGCGGCGAAAAGATGGAGCGCATGTCGGAAGATCAGATACTGAAAACCATCCGCGAAAAGTTTGACGGACAACCTATCAATATCCTGGCGCCGGTGGTAAAAGCACGTAAAGGTCATTACCGGGAACTTTTTGAGCAGATCAGGAAGCAGGGCTACCTGAAGGTTTGGGTTGACGGTGCCATTGCCGATGTAACGCCCAAAATGCAGGTAGACCGATATAAGATCCACGATATAGATATCGTGATCGACAGGCTGATGGTAACCGAGGCCGACAGCAAGCGTTTGTCCACCTCGATACAGTCGGCTTTAAAAGCATCGAAAGGAATTATCCGCATTGCCGACAAAGACAATAACCTGTTCTACTACAGCAAATACCTGATGGACCCGGTTTCGGGCATTTCGTATGATGAGCCGCAGCCAAATACATTTTCGTTCAACTCGCCTTACGGTGCTTGCGAAAAATGTACCGGTCTCGGTTATATTTTTGAGGTAGATGAAGCTTCGGTTATCCCGAATCCTAAGTTGAGCATTCTGAATGGCGGTCTTGCTCCTATAGGTGAGTACCGCGAAACCTGGATCTTCCAGGTGTTGAAGGCGCTGGCTAAGAAATATGAATTTTCTTTATCGATCCCAATTGAAAAACTATCCCGCGATCATTTAGACATCATCCTGAACGGTACGCCCGATATGATCACCGTTGCCGTTGAATATAATAAATGGAACGTGCAAAGCTACCAGGTGGCTTTCGACGGGATCATCAAAATGCTGGAAGAGCAGCAGGAGCGTCGCGGCGAAGAGGGCATGGACGACATGGAGAATTACCGTGTGCTGAAGACCTGCCCGGTATGCGAAGGCGCACGACTGAAAAAGGAGTCGCTGCATTTTAAGGTAGATGAGAAAAATATCTTCGAGCTGGCTTGCATGGACATTCGCGAATTACAAGCCTGGTTTGCCAACCTGGAAGACCGCCTGAACGAACGCCAGAATGTTATTGCGAAAGAGATCTTAAAAGAGATCAGGGCGAGGATAGTTTTCCTGCTGGATGTAGGCTTGAATTATTTGACGCTCGACCGTACCGCCAAAACACTGTCGGGCGGCGAAGCACAGCGCATCAGGCTGGCTACACAAATAGGCTCGCAATTGATGAATGTAATGTACATCCTTGATGAACCAAGTATCGGTCTCCATCAGCGCGATAACGAGCGTTTGATTAATGCGCTCAAAAACCTCCGTGACTTAGGCAATACCGTACTAGTAGTAGAACATGATAAAGATATGATCCTTCATGCCGATCACGTGATCGACATGGGCCCGGCTGCCGGTGTTCATGGCGGACAGATCGTAGCGCAAGGCACCCCCGATGAACTGATGAAGGAGCATACCCTTACCACCAGTTATATTAATGGCGGGCGTGAAATTGCCATCCCCAAAAAACGCCGGGAGGGCAACGGCAAGGTATTGAGTTTAAAAAAAGCCACCGGGCACAATTTGAAAAAGGTGTCGGTTGATTTTCCTTTGGGTAAATTGATCGGTATTACCGGGGTATCCGGCAGCGGTAAATCGAGTTTAATTACCGAGACTTTATACCCGGTGCTGAATCATCATTTTTTCCGGGCTAAAAAGCAGCCGCTCCCTTATGAAAAGATTGAAGGACTGGAACATATTGATAAGGTGATCGAGATTGATCAAACGCCAATTGGCCGTACCCCACGCTCAAACCCGGCAACCTATACCGGCGTATTTTCCGATATCCGCAACCTGTACGTACAACTGCCCGAATCGAAGATTCGCGGTTATAAACCGGGGCGTTTCTCCTTTAACGTAAAAGGCGGGCGCTGCGAAACCTGCCAGGGGGCAGGTCTGAAAGTTATAGAAATGAACTTCCTGCCCGATGTAGCTGTGCCCTGCGAAGAATGCGGTGGCCGCCGCTACAACCGCGAAACGCTGGAAGTACGTTATCGTGGCAAATCCATCAGCGATGTGCTGGACATGAGCATTGAAGACGCCACTCCGTTCTTCGAGCATATCCCGGCCATTTACCGCAAGGTAAAAACGTTGAATGACGTAGGCCTGGGTTATATTACCCTGGGACAATCGTCAACCACATTATCCGGCGGCGAGGCTCAGCGCGTAAAACTTGCCACAGAGCTTTCCAAAAAAGATACCGGCAATACATTCTATATCCTCGATGAACCTACAACCGGTCTCCACTTCGAAGATATCAATGTACTATTGGGAGTATTGCAACAACTTGTAGACAAAGGCAACACCGTCCTCGTTATCGAACATAACCTCGACGTGATCAAAGTTGTAGACCATGTGATCGATCTTGGTCCGGAGGGCGGAACCGGCGGCGGCAAGATACTTTTCAGCGGCACGCCCGAAGGTTTGTGCAAGGTGAAGGAAAGTTTTACCGGGCAGTTTTTGAAGAAGGAGATGGGGGTGAAGTAAAACTGTACAGAAAGTTGTACGTTTGATGTGTTGTTATTATCTTTAATAAAAGTTTCAAACATGCAGATAACAACATATACAAGTTTTAGACAACAGCTTAAATCTTACTTAGATAAGGTTAGAAACAGTCATACACCACTTTACGTTACGAGTACAAGTGGTGAAGATGTTGTGATATTATCAAAGTCGGATTATGAAAGTATGGAAGAAACTTTTTATCTCCTCAAAAGCCCTAATAACGCAACCAGATTATTGAAAGGAATAGAAGACTATGAAAAGGGGTTAGGCAAAGAACGAAAGCTGATTGAAGAATGAAAATAGTTTTTCTCGATCAGGGTTGGGAGGACTATTTATATTGGCAGACGACTGACAAGGTAAGTCTGAAAAAGATCAACTCTTTGTTAAAAGAAATCGAACGCATGCCGTTTGAAGGCAGCGGGAAACCGGAAGCATTAAAATATAATTTAGCGGGTTGGTGGTCGAGAAGAATTAATTTAGAACATCGTTTAATTTACAAAATTGATGATAATGCCATTGTGATCTTGCAATGCAGATATCATTATTAATCCCCCTCCAAACAAAACCAAACAATCGTAACTTTAACCTATATGTTGCCATTGTTAACCTCCTCCCAGATCCGCGAAGCCGACGCTTATACCATAGCCCATGAACCTGTCAGTTCAATTGATTTGATGGAACGGGCATCCAAAGCTTTTGTAGGCTGGTTCGTCAATCATTTTCCTGATAAAAATAAACCCATAAGCGTTTACTGCGGTACCGGTAACAATGGGGGCGATGGTTTGGCCATTGCCCGAATGCTGAATGATCATCAATACAAAAACCTCAGCGTTACAATTGCCCGCTTTTCAGATAAGACTTCGGACGACTTCAGCGCCAATTTGAATCGCCTCAAATCAACAGCCATTCCGGTAATGGAAATAAAACCCGGCTACAGCTTTCCGCATGACGATAGCCCTATTATTATCGATGCCCTGCTTGGTACCGGTTTAAACAAGCCCCTTGAGGGCGATTATAAACGACTGGTAAATCACCTCAACAGTTTAAAAAGAACAGTAGTTGCCGTGGATGTACCGACCGGTTTTTTCTCTGAAGGAGAAGTACCAAAGGATGCCGTTGTGCTAAAGGCCGACCTCGTTATTACCTTTCAGCAGCCTAAAATAAACTTCCTGTTGCCTGAATCTGGTCCGCATATTCATTGCTGCGAAGTGGTGAATATCGGGTTGGATGACGAGTTTCTGCGGTCGCTCAATTCACCTTACCAGGCTGTTGGAGAAAAAGATATCAGGCAGATGCTAAAGCCCCGCCACCGTTTCAGCAACAAGGGCACTTATGGCCACGCGCTTATCGTAGCCGGGAAGGACGAAACCATGGGCGCCGCATTACTAAGTTCTTCGGCCAGTGCTTATGCCGGGGCAGGACTAACCACCGCCTGCATCCCGCGCAGCGGCCTCACCGCGCTTAACTGCTATATGCCCGAACTGATGGCTATCGTACGCGATGGCGCCGCTGTACCCGTTATCGAATGGGATAAATTTAATACCATAGGTGTAGGCCCTGGCCTGGGAACGCAGGATGACGCGCTTGCCTTATTAACCGATATCCTTACCAATTACGAAAAACCGATGATATTGGATGCCGACGCGTTGAACCTGCTGAGCTCGCATAAGGAACTCTGGCCCCAGGTACCGGAAAACAGCATTTTAACGCCGCACATGAAAGAGTTCGACCGTTTGTTTGGTGGGCATACCAATTGGTGGCAGCGCATTCAGACCGGCATAGAAAAAGCTAAGGAACAGAAACTTTGCATTCTTCTAAAAAACGATTATACTATCGTTATAACCCCGCAGGGAAAGGTATATTTCAATACAACCAGCAACCCGGCAATGGCCATAGGTGGTATGGGCGACGTGCTTACCGGGATAATTACCTCGCTAATGGCTCAGAAATATACACCGGAAGAGGCCTGTATTATCGGGGCTTATATACATGGAAAGGCGGGCGACGAATTGGCCCTGCCCAACAGGCTTAATGTGGTTATGCCTGCGCAACTGGCTGCGCGCCTGCCGCAAACCATGGCAAAGTTAATGGCATAAAAAACGGCCGCAAGTATCGTACGGCCGCTTTTAACTATTAACTGATCTTATAAAGAACAAAATACTCAAGTGGGGTATATATTGAGCCCGTTCTCACTTATCTTTAATCCAATGCCACTCGCTGGCTCAATTTTATATCTTTAAGACGTACCTACTATAGGTTTAGTTACAAAAAATCATTTCAAAAAGTGATTTCAGCACATTTTCAGAGACATAAATCAGGCTGACAACAAGTGGTGTTTCAGAATTGTTTTAGTAGAAGTAAAAAAAGTTCAGAAGTATTGAGCGAGGACGACGATCAGCTATCATTCCCGCACTCATTGCACGGTACGAAGCAATCTCTGAACTTTGCATTGGCGTTAATGCATTGTGTAGGATATTCCTCCGTATATATATTTGGTTCAATCCACCTAAGCATCTGCCGCTCAATTGCCGCGGAGGCTTTTACTTTGTTTCGCAATGACGAGTAGTAGATGCTATTCACAAAAAAGCTCCTGCATTAATGCAAGAGCCTTTCATATTTTTCACTAAAATCTTTTCCGCTTAAAAGCTCCCTAACACCATCATCTGATCCATGGTAGGATTCACGCTGCCGCCGCGTGGTTCGAGGGTTACGGCGAAGGCATCGGTTTTAACGGCGGCGATGGTCTTCATTTCCTTCATGTCGGTCGAATCCTTGCCGGCATCAAATACGCCCAGGTCGACAGGTTTGCCGGCTACTATGGCCCAAAGCTGATATTGATGATTTTTATCGTTCTCCGGCATCTTCATGCTGGCCATATCAACCCAAACTTTATGCTGTTGTTTGTTCCATGCTATGGTAACTGCGCTGCCGGCAGGCGCATGCGACGTGGCATTCAGTTTCAGAAACTTATATGAGGTATCGCGCAATATGTTCAGCTGCCCTTCAACAAGGTTCACCCTGTCGGCAAAATGCTGTTTATCGGCCTGTAATGCCACCAGTTGCGTATTTGATTGCTGCAGCTGGTTGTATAAGCTCATCAACGCAATTCCGCTTGCTATTAATAAAGCAAGGCAGGCGGCAAAGGCATATTTATAAAAATTATTTGGCTTCGGCGCAGGCATTACTACAATATTGTCTCTTGCGCTTGTTGGTTTGTTGAATGTACTATCGTCGCCCAGGTTGGTTAGCATGCTGTTCAGCACCCTGCTGCGTAATTCTTCCGGTGGTTCAACCGCATTATGTTCGGCATACGCCTCCATCCCCCGCTCTATCTCATCCAGTTCGGCCTTTATAGCCGGATGAGCAGCAGCCATCGCCTCCACCTGTCGCCTTTCTTCCGGGGTTACATCCCCCAGAACGTAAAGCTCCAATATGCCCGATTCAATATATGCCTTGATATCTTCCACTGCTTAATTAAAATGTTTTCTGAGTTGCGTTATTGCCATTCTTAGCCTCGTTTTAATGGTACCCAGCGGCACGCCCAGTTCATCTGCAGCCTCCACATGGGTATATCCCTTAAAATAAACAAGGTCAAGAATCGACTTCTGTTCGGGCTTCAGCGTCTCTACTAATTCTTTAATGCCCAGCAGCTCAGGTTTATAAACCGTATTCTTTTGTTCGTCAATAAAAGTTACGTTATTTTCAAGCTCCTGGTTTTTGTTCTGGTTCTTAAAATCTTTCGATCTTATTTTATCTATTGCAAGGTTGCGGGCAATATTAACCATCCACGTGAACAACCGGCCTTTTTCGGTACTGTAGCTCGAAAATGAATGCCATATTTTTACGAAGGTTTCCTGCAATACATCCTCGGCAGTGGCTGTATCGGTAACAATGCGCGAAATAACACCAAATAAGGACGACGAATACATATCGTACAGTCCTTCAATGGCTATTTTTTCGCGATTCCTCAATGCAAGCACTAATTCCTCTTCTGACAGCGATATTTTTCGTTTCGGGCTCAATAGGTTGAAGATATAAAGAAATTTCAGATTTCAAACAAATGTTTTTCTGCATGATATGACGAACGAACCAACGGTCCGCTTTCAACATACCTGAAACCTTTACTCAGCCCAAATTGTTTGTAACTTTCAAACTGGTCGGGGTGGATCCAGTCGATAACCGGGTGGTGATTGCGTGTAGGCTGTAAATATTGTCCTAATGTAAGGATCTGTACACCAGCTTCAAGCAAATCGTCCATTGCCTCCAAAACATCAGCCTCGGTTTCGCCCAGACCGAGCATAATGCCCGATTTAGTACGAAGACCCGCCTGCGAAATATGTTTTAAAGCTTCGAGGCTGCGGTCATATTTAGCCTGGATACGCACCTCGCGGGTGAGGCGGCGTACAGTCTCCAGGTTGTGCGATACAACTTCAGGGCGTGTTTCTAATACGCGATGCAGGTTATCCCAGATACCACGAAAATCTGGCAGCAAAGTTTCCAATGTGGTGCCCGGACTTTCCCTGCGAATGGCATTGATGGTTTCGGCCCAGATGGCGGAACCTCCGTCTTTCAGGTCGTCGCGGTCAACAGAGGTGATCACGCAATGTTTTACCTGCATCAGTTTCACAGAGTTGGCTACACGGTTAGGCTCGTCGGTATCAACGGCCAGCGGCCTGCCTGTGGCAACAGCGCAGAACGAGCACGAGCGCGTGCAGATATTGCCCAATATCATAAAGGTTGCGGTACCGGCGCCCCAGCATTCGCCCATGTTAGGGCAATTTCCGCTCTCACAAATGGTGTGCAATTTATGCTCATCAACCAAACCGCGCACATGCGCATACTCCTTGCCAACGGGCAAACGCACACGAAGCCAATCGGGCTTGCGCGTCATTTGATTAGCAGGAACAACAGGCAAATCAATCATGGAAACAAAAATAGAGAAAAAGTTGGTGATTAGAGATTAGTTAATCAGAGGTTAGCGACCAGAGATTAGTTTTTACTTTGGGATTAGAGATTAGACGAGGGGTATTGCCGAAATTTAAATGAATATATTCCCCCGCGCGTCATTGCGAGGAACGAAGCAATCTCTACGAAGGACATTACCGCTAATACATAATTCAGAGATTGCTTCGTACCTCGCAATGACGCGCAGTTGGTACTAATCTCTGATCAATCAATCTCCAATTAACTCATCACCGACATAGCTTCATCCACAGATACCTCGCCGTGCGAGAGATCAAGCACGCATTCGCCGTCTTTGATCATCAGCAACTGCGGCGACTCGTGGTGAACGATAAAATCGGTAGCTACCTGGTTCGACAGGTCACGGTGTTTAATGAGGTCTAAAAAGTAAGCAGGCAGATCTGCTGGAAGCTTATCACCATCAAGCTCCAGGCGTTTTTTTACCATCATGCTGATGGAACAGCGGGTGCTGTGTTTAAAAATTAAGCTATAACCGTGTTGATTCTTAATATCATTAATTTGCTCGGCCGACTCCAGCTGTATCCAGTTCATAATAATTTTTAAGGAATGTTACCCTATAAACGCAGAACAACGTAAAACGTATTCCGGTTTCAGGGAATTGATGAAAAATGACATTTTACTGTTAACGCCCGCTTTTAGGGTAAGAACCATAAGCCGGGCACAGTTTGTTGGAGCATGAGGTTATGCCACCTAATACTAAAGCGATAAGAGCGATGTAAAGTACTTTTTTCATGTTTTTATTCGTCTTAGTTCTTTTACGGATTTCAGCCATTTAATGTTTCTGCAAGATAAGCCATTTTTATGGCAGTTACCGCACCTTCAACACCTTTATTTCCATGCTTTCCGCCGGCACGATCAACAGCCTGTTGCTGATTGTCGGTAGTTAATACACCAAATATAACAGGTTTTGAATACTTTAATGCAACATTGGTTAAACCGTTTGCAACGGCATTACAAATAAAATCGAAATGCTTGGTTTCGCCCTGTATCACACAGCCGAGGCAGATCACCGCATCAATCTTCGGATTCTTCAACAGAAGGTCGGCGCCGGCGGTGAGCTCAAAGCTGCCCGGAACCGAGTAGGTAAAAATATTATCGGGCAAAGCGCCATGTTCCAGCAGGCTTTCGTAGGCACCATTATACAAAGCGCCGGTAATGCTTGCATTCCATTCGGCAACCACGATGCCAAAACGATAGGGAGCAGCCGATGGAACAGTGGTTTCTGAGAAGTCGGATAAATTTTTTAGCTGAGTAGCCATCGATGATTTCGGATTTCGGATGTTCGATTTCGGAATTGTTTTTCGGATGTCCGGCTTCTTAAATCCGAAATCGAACATCCGAAATCCGAAATTATAATTTAGCGTCTGTACGCGCTATGAAAGCATCGATGCTTTGTGCTTCAGCGCTTTCAGGATAGTCGCTTTTTATTTTTTTGTAGGTTTCGTTGGCGTCTTTGTTAGCGTTCTGCGCCTCGTAAACCAAACCAAGCT
>DATCQV010000092.1:0-31664 GCA_036569325.1 Mucilaginibacter sp.
CCCGCCAATAAATGTTTCGTCGTCGGTTTGTGCGCGGTTGGCAATAATTGTTTTAGCGTCCTCGCCGGCGGTGTACCTGATCCGGCCGGTGCCATCGGTAGCGGCCTCGTAAATTACATCGGCAACCACGCTTGCAGGCGAAGCGCTATCAAACATAGCAGGCAATGCACCCATTACCTTTCCAACCATCGATTGATATTCTGCGAGCGATTCATCATTATTGAAGTCGAACGAACGGCCTGCAAAATCGGTAGCAATGGCACCCGGCTCTACAATTTTTACTTTGCCGCCAAACTGTTCAACCTCATAGTTCAACGATTCGGAGATACCTTCCACGGCAAACTTGGTGCCGTGATACAAAGCGCCCATAGGGAAGGTCATTTTGCCGCCGATGGATGAAATGTTGATGATGACGCCACCCTTGTTGCTCCGGAAATGCGGCAATAAAGCTTTGGTAACATCAAGCAAGCCGATCACATTGGTATCAAACTGCCTCACGATCTTCTCTCTCGAAAACGATTCAAGCGTACCATAAGCACCGTAACCTGCATTGTTCACCAGCACATCAATCTGCCCGAACTTTTCAATACCTTCCTTCACTGCGTTTTCAATAGAAGCCAGGTCGAGCACATCAAGTTTGGTGACCAATACGTTATCTAATGCAGTCAGCTCGGTTTCCTTTTCGGGAGTACGCATGGTGGCGATCACGTTCCATCCTTTAGCCTGAAATAATTTTGCGGTTTCTTTGCCTATGCCGGTGCTTGTGCCGGTAATTAAGATTGTCTTTTTCATTTGTTTGTGTTTTAAATAACAACACAAAGATGGGGCAGGAAACAACGCGGCAGATAACACTAATTCAGGTTAGTTGTATGCTTTTTACAGATTTGGAGGGAGGGGAGAACCGGGAAGAAGGATAGCCGGGCAAAAGGCATATTTCACCAAGCGTTCCGATGGAACGTAAACTGATTTTATGCCTTTTTCTACCCGGCCAGCCGTCCCTCTGGGACGAAAAAGCGGATTCGTTACAACAGAACGACTGGTGAAAACAGACGCTCACAGTCTTTCATGGACTATAACTTTTGGCCGTTGGTTTTAATTCATCATCCTATATTCATTGGGTGTATAGCCAACACGCTGTTTAAACAGGCGGCTGAAATGCTGGGGATATTTAAAACCTAACTCAAAGGCAATTTCATTAATGGTGCGCTGCTGATCGAATATTTTTTCTTTCGCCGTATCTATCAGCTTAGCCTGAATGTACTCCTGTGCGGTTTTGCCCGTTTCTTTTTTTACGAGATCGCCGAAGTAGTTGGGCGATAGATGTAATTGATCGGCGCAATAGCCAACTGATGGCAGGCCGATGGTTTGCGGCTTGTCTGATTCAAAATATTCGTTCAGCAGGTTTTCAAACCTTTCCAGTACACCTTTATGTACGTGTTCGCGGGTAATGAACTGACGATCGTAAAACCGGTTGCAGTAATCGAGGAACAGTTCAATGTTGGCAGCTATGAGCTTTTTACTATGCCTGTCAACATCGTGCTCCAATTCATAACCGATCTTCGTGAAACAATCCAGAACGATCTGTTTTTCGCGGTCAGACAAATGCAGCGCCTCGTTCGACTGATAGCCGAAAAATGCAAATTCCTGGATGCGCCTGCCAAGCGGCGTACCGTGGATAAGATCGGGGTGAAATGCCAGTACATGGCCTTTGGGCTGGTAGGTTTCGCCCCGGCTGTTCACGCCGGCCACCTGCCCCGGCGCCATGAATACGAGGGTGCCTTTCTGGTAATCATACGTGTCGCGGCCGTAGGTCATATCGCCGCATTTAACTTCTTTCAGAAAAATGATGTAGAAACCGAAATACATTCTGTAGCCATGACGCGGATGGGCCTTGGATAAATCGACAACTGTTACCAGCGGGTGCCTGGTTTCATTGTTATTGAATGTGTTGTATTCGGCAATGGTATTAAAGCGCAGCATATCTTCCATAGTTCGAATTTACGCATTATTCAATTGGGGTATGACGGCATCAGTAATAATGGTAGAAACATCCGTAATCCGTATCCTGTTCAGATAAATTAAACGGCTCAACTTTGTATTGTGCAAAGCCTGACAGGAGGCCGAGCCAGAAAAATTAAAATTTACTAAAAGAAAAAACATGGAAAAAAGACAATTAGGAAAGAGTGGTCTGGAAGTATCGGCGCTTGGCCTGGGTTGTATGGGTTTGAGTTTTGGATATGGCCCCGCAACGGGTAAGGATGATGCCATTAAGCTGCTGCATGCGGCTATAGAACGAGGTGTAACGTTTTTTGACACGGCGGAAGCTTACGGTCCCTTCGATAACGAAGAATTGCTTGGCGAAGCGCTGGCCGCTCATCGCGACGAGGTGGTTATAGCCACTAAATTTGGTTTTGCGGATGCCAGGCCGGCGATGGGGTTAGATAGCCGCCCTGCGCATATCCGCGAGGTTGCAGAGGCCTCGCTTAAAAGACTCCGCACCGATCGCATCGACTTGTTATACCAGCATCGAGTAGACCCGAACGTGCCGATAGAAGAGGTGGCCGGTACGGTTAAAGACCTGATAGCCGAAGGAAAAGTGAAGTACTTCGGCATGTCGGAAGCTGGTGCACAGGCCATCCGCAAGGCACACGCCGTGCAGCCTGTAACGGCCCTGCAAAGCGAATATTCTATGTGGTGGCGCGAGCCGGAAGCGGAAATTATGCCAACGCTCGAAGAATTAGGCATTGGTTTCGTGCCGTTCAGTCCGCTGGGTAAAGGTTTTTTGACCGGCACGATTAGTGCTGATACCACATTCGATGCGACCGACTTCCGTAACGTGGTGCCCAGGTTTTCGGAAGAGAACCGCAAAGCTAACCAGGCGCTGGTTGATGAGCTGGCAGCTATTGCTTCAGAAAGGGATGCAACTCCCGCGCAGATCGCCCTGGCGTGGCTGCTTGCTCAAAAGCCGTGGATAGTTCCTATTCCCGGTACCACCAAATTGCATCGCCTTGAAGAAAACCTGGGCGCCGCAGACATTATGCTGTCAAATAGCGACCTCGGCAAGATCAATGACGCATTGGCAAACATTGAAGTGCAGGGCAACCGTTACCCTGAACAGGCGCAGAAAATGATAAACCGGTAAAATTCAATCACCGGGGCGGACTATAAAAGGTTCGTCCCGGTTAAAAACCTATATAAACCACTAAATCAAAAACAATGAAAAAATTACTCTGCACTTTAATTATGTGCATTGCTGTACAATTATGCCATGCGCAGGCAAGTTTGCCCAATGCCGCACCTGCAAACCCGGCTAAAGAAGAACAGGAGATACTCGATCTATCCAAAACCAAATGGACATGGATGGCCGACAAAAATGTAGAAGCGTTAAACGGATTGTTCGACGAGAAATGTGTTTTCGTGCACATGGGCGGAAGCTGGGGAAAAACGCAGGAGTTAAACACCATAAAAGGCGGAATGATCTGGTATAAAAAGGCTGAAGTTTACGGCGCATCTGTAAACATATTCGGTAATACCGCCATTTTGTTAAATGACATCGATTTGCAGGCAGTTGTCGGCGGCAACGAGGTGGTTCACTCTTTTATGGTGACGGAGGTATATCTCAAAGAAAACGGCCAATGGAAAATGGGATCACTCACTTTCTCGCAGTTGCTGAGGCCGGTTAAAATGACGAATAGCGAACAACATTAATGGATTATATTTTCACTGGCCGAAGTTTAGCACGGCGTAACTCCGACCTAAAATGATTTAAGCTTTCAGCTTACAAAAAACTATAAGGCTGTACCCAACATAAACAACGCTAACGCTCCGGTAATCAATGCCGCAAACTCGGTGATGAGCCGTAATGGGCTTAAGGCCGTCCAGCGTTTGATGATGCCAGGCAGCTCTGCTGCGGGAACCTTCTCGGCCTTCATCAGTTTATTCAGCATAACCGGGATAAAATAACTGAATGTAATTACCCGCGTAACAAAGATCAGGACAGAGGCCGTAAGCCAAAGTTCGCGCCCGGCACCGTGATACAAACAAACCATCACCAAATTGACCATCGACAATAGGGCTTGGGCAGGTGATGCAATAGGCCAAAAACGGGCACCTGCATAATTTTGCCCGGAGGATTGCAGCCGTTCTTTTAATTCTGCGGCGTTGGCGCTGTGTTTCCAGTTTGGATAGATTACCAGTATTTCATACAGACCGCCGCCGGTGCTCAGCACAATGGTCAGCAGCAATAAGGCTAAAGCTATTAAGTTGATCATAGCCTGAAAATAGCTAATCGTCAAAAAAGTACCCACCGATTTTCGGTCAAAAGCCTGATCATCTCGGTTAATGGACGGATTTAGCTGGCGGAAAATAAAAAAGGCAATACTTCATTAATGGCCTTTGTTGGTGAAAATTAGGGACGGCAAAAGTGTTTCACATGAAACAGCTAAAACCGGAATTTTAGCCATTTTTTGTTTCATACTGTTTCAGGTTGTCTCACACAGATGGGTTAAGTGGTTGATTTTCAATAGAGGGTGTTTCACCTGTTTCACATTGTTTCAACTGTTTCATGTATTCGTGAAACAGGTGAAACAGAGTGATCACTGCCTGGTTTGCTTGTTGAGCCATTGCCACAAATGCACGCATAGGTAGGTGCGGTATGGACTGAATTGTTCGGACAGGGTGATGATCTCTGCCCTCAGTTTTTTGCGGTCTGTTTTATCCAAACCGAATATCAGAGCCATTGCGTTTTGGATGCCGAGATCGTCGGGGATGAAAATATCCTCGCGCCCGAGGCTGAACATCAGCAGAATATGGATGGTCCATTTGCCCACGCCTTTTATAGCGCCGGCGTAGTTGTAAATCTCGTCATCGCTCATCGCGGTCAATTTATCGAGGTCCAGTCCGTTGTCGATAGCAAACCGGGCGATGTTTTTTACGTAGTTCACTTTCGCATTGGAAAGCCCGATGGCACGTAATTGTTCTGAAGGAATATCCACCACCTGCTGCGGCGTTGGCTCTGCACCATCGAAAAGATTTAAAAAACGCTTATAGATCACATCAGCAACTTTTGTAGAGAGCTGCTGGTTGATGATCGAAGTGTATAAAGCCAGCGGGATATTCACCCGCTGCTTTAACTCGTATGGCTGTGCGTCTTCAAATATCCTCGCCAAAAGCGGATCGCCCGATAAACGGCTGTAATAAGGATGGATCATTCAATCAGGATAGTTTACTGTAAAAGTCTGGCAGCGGATTCAGCCGGGTATTTTGCCTTTGATGCCAGTAAGGGTAGATCGGATCCACTTCACTTGCGGCGTCCAGTTTTTTCACTTGATCTAACGTCAAATTCCAGCCCACGGCGGCAAGGTTCTGTTTCAGTTGTTCCTCGTTACGGGCACCGATGATGATGTTGGCAACGGTTGGCCTTTGCAGTACCCAGTTCAGTGCAACCTGGGCAACGGTTTTGCCGGTTTCTTCGGCAACTTCATCCAGCGTATCAACAATGTTATACAAATGCTCATAGTTGGTTGCCGGGCCATGACTGCCGCCCTGCTGTGTGCGGTTTTCCTTTGGCAAGGCCTGTCCTCTGCGGAACTTCCCGCCTAATTGCCCCGAAGCCAGCGGACTCCACACAATAGTGCTCACGTTCTGATCTAGCCCGGCCGGCATCAGTTCCCATTCAAACTCGCGGTTCAGCAGCGAGTAGTAAGCCTGGTGCGCCACATATTTGGCCCAGCCATAACGCTCGGATGCCGACAATGATTTCATCAGCGCCCAGCCCGAAAAGTTAGAACAGGCGATATAGCGTATCTTCCCTGCACTGATCAGATCGTCTAAAGCGCGCAGGGTTTCTTCAACCGGCGTGTTACCGTCGAAGCCGTGCATGTGGTAAATATCCACGTAATCGGTATTCAGGCGGCGCAGGCTGTCCTCTAACGACCGGATCAAATGAAAACGTGAAGACCCAAAGTCATTCGGACCATCGCCCATGGTGAAGGTCGCTTTGGTAGAGATCAGTACCTCGTTGCGTTTGCCTTCCAGCGCCTTGCCCAGGATTTCTTCCGAAAGTCCCCGCGAGTAAACGTTGGCGGTATCAAAGAAATTAACACCTGCATCAATGCAGAGGTTCACGAGGTGTCTGGCCTCGTCGAGCTGGGTATCGCCCCAGGCCTTAAAAAATTCATTGCCGCCGCCAAAAGTGGCGGTGCCGAAGCTCAAAACGGGCACCTGCAGGCCCGATGCGCCTAATTGTCTGTATTCCATAGTTTGATGTATGTATTATGTCGAAATTCAAAAGTAGTGGAAAAGAACTCAAATCTCTGTCAGGCAAGTTTCAGGAAAAGAGAACGGTATTTGATCACTAATTTAACTCTCGAACAATAAATTTAAGTTAAATCTCCTCATCACTGTAACTATTTCGGGCGGGCCGTTGTCTTTATGGCATGAGATTTAAACCACTACTTTTTTTAAGCATATTCACGCTACTATTTCACTTTGCCGACGCACAAACCCCAGCAGGAAAAATTTCCGGAAAGATCTTAGACGAAAGCAAAAAGCCGCTTGACGGCGCGACTGTAATTCTGCTTGCTGCTAAAGATTCGGCTGTTGTAAGCACCCAACTGGCTAACCAGGATGGTAGCTTCGCCTTTCAAAATCTTAAGGACGATACATATCTGATCAAGGCCAGTTACATCGGTTATAAAAACTTTATCAGCGGCAATGTGATCGTTAGCGGACAAAAGCCGGTTAACTTGCCGGGTTTCATTTTAACGGCAGCCGGTAAAACGCTAAAAGAAGTATCGGTCATCGCTCAGAAAGCATACGTTCAGCAAAAGATCGACCGTACGGTTGTTAACGTCGGTGCACTGATCTCCAATACCGGGGCCAATGCCTTAGAGGTGCTGGAAAAAACGCCCGGCGTGCAGGTGGATGCTGATGGCAATATCACCTTCAAAGGCAAAAGCGGCGTAATGGTGATGATAGACGATAAGCCAACTTACCTTTCGGCGGCAAACCTGGCAACCTACCTCAAATCGCTGCCATCTACGGCGTTAGATCAGATCGAGCTCATGGATAATCCGCCGGCTAAATATGATGCAGCCGGAAACGCTGGTGTCATCAACATTAAAACCAAAAAGAACACCATCAGGGGCTTTAACGCGTCGGTTTCGGCCGACATAGCGCAGGGGTTTTATAACCGCACCAACGAGAGCATTAATATGAACTACCGCGTTAACAAGGTTAATATATTCGCTAATCTTTCTTACAACGGACAGCGCACTTTCAGAAGACTTGAAATAGACCGCAATTACCTGGATGCCAATGGTAATTCTACATCATCGCTTGCCGATATTTCCTATTTCAGGCCGACTGACAAAAACACCAACATCAAGGCGGGAATGGATTTTTACGCATCGCCGAAAACAACCTGGGGTGTGGTGTTCACCGGCGATATCTCGCGCAACCACGATAGCAGCCCGGTGTATAGCCTGCTGTATGGTCCGGGCGGCGGGTTGGATTCTACCATCACGTCCATTAACACCTCTAAAAATAAATTCGACAGCAAAGGCATCAACCTGAATTACACACATAAGTTCGATAGCACCGGCCGAACGCTTACGTTCGATCTGGATTATATCCGCGATGTATCGGGCAGCAGCCAGCTGTTCGTGAACAATACTTATCAGCCCGACGGTACTTTAACCAATACCAAGGTACTGAACGATGACCTGCCTGCCGTAATCAATATTTATTCTGCCAAAGCCGACTATACTCATCCGCTCAAAGGCAAGGCAAAAATTGAGGCTGGTGTTAAAAGCAGCTATGTAAATACCGATAACGCCGCCAATTATTTCAACGTGATAGATGGCGCCGAGCAGATAGATTACAACAATACCAACCGGTTTTTGTACAAAGAGAACATTAACGCGGGCTATGTGAATTTCAATAAAGACTTTGGCCGCTGGGCCATACAAACGGGCCTTCGTGTAGAAAACACCAATGGTAACGGGCACCAGCTGGGTAATGCGCAAAAGGCCGACTCATCCTTTGCCAACCATTACACCGACCTTTTCCCAACAGCATATATCACTTATCACCTCGATACAGCAGGTCACCATGTTTTGGCAGTATCGTACGGTAGGCGGGTGGGTAGGCCAAACTATGGCAGCTTAAATCCATTCACGTTTTTTGTGGATGAGTTTACCTATTTTTCGGGTAACCCATTCTTGAAACCGGAGTTTACCGATAACTATAAACTGGCCTACAGCTACCGCAGCCTGTTCACCCTGGCGGTAAGTTACAATCACACCGCCGACGTTCAGGGCGAGACTATCCACAAAAACGGCACGGTGTTTATCAGCACCACCGGTAACATCGGTCAGCGGAAAACATTGGATTTTTCGGTAAGTACCAATTTCCAGCCAACCAAGTGGTGGTCGGTTAATTTATATGCCGAGGTTTATAACAACACCTACCAGGGCGCATTTTATACGGGCTACCTCAACCAGTCGCAGGTTACGTTTGCCGGCAATGGCAGCAACCAGTTCACCATATCTAAAACCTGGAACGCCGAGATCAGCGGCTTTTACGACAGCGGCGGCACCTACGGCCAGTTTGTCACCCTGCCAAAAGGTATGCTCAATGCAGCCATTCAAAAGAAAGTGCTGAACAACAAGGGTTCTATTAAATTGAATGTGAGGGATATTCTTCACTCATTCAGCCCAAGTGGTACCATTACCAATATTCAGAATGCTACGGCAACGTTCCATAACTTTATAGATACGCGGGTAGCAACGCTTGGATTTACTTATGCGTTCGGTAAATCGACCAACAACCCTCCAAAACGCGAAACCGGCGGGGCGGATAGTGAGCAGGGGAGAGCGCATTGATTGCTTTGATAGGATAGAAGACTTATAGAAATTTGAAAGCCGCTTTACGAAAGGTAGAGCGGCTTTTGTGATTTACGGTGGTCTTGGACTACCGGCATATTAGTCCGAAGTCGAGACTTCGGACAGCGATACATTAATTGTATTATTAACCGAAAAGCCTTTGACATATTGCCAAAAGCTTTTCGGTTATCTGATTTATCAGTTAGTTCACCAACCTTATCAAATTTAATTTTTTCATGCGTAAAAATACGTACGCAAATACCGTGAAAACACCCATTGAAGTTTTTTTTTCTTCTAATTAAATTTGGTAATACCATTAAACCTTTACACATATAAATGAAATTTGATTTGAGCAGAATTCTGGAGCCAAAACCCAATGGCCCTGAAGTTGCAATTATGTTGGCCGATCTGTTAGGCGTCAAAATCACAAAATCAACATTGTCGAAGGAGATTGAACAGCATCCTGATTATCCGAGTCTGCTTAGTATTAGCGACGTCTTGAATGGTTTCGGAATAGAAAACATCGGGATAAAATTTGACACATTAAAAATATCTGAATTGCCCATGCCGTTCATCACCCAGGTGATGGGCAAAAAAACAGGAATATTATTTTTTACGATAGTAAAAGATGTGGGCGAGAAATATGTGGAGTATTACGATCCTGAGAAACATGATTGGACAAAATCTACCAAAGAAGAATTCTGGGATAATGGCACCAACGTAGCTTTGCTGCTTGAAGCAGAGGAAGGGGCCGGTGAAAAAGATTATCTAAAAAACAGAACAGGCGAAAAACAACGGACTTTTCAAAACTATTTGATAGCGTTAAGCTTGCCGGTAATCACGATCGCTGCCGGTATAATCGCATTGGCGCAATATGGTGCAGCAGCGTGGCTCCCCTTCATCTATATATTCTTAACCCTTATCGGCGCTGTGACCACCACGCTATTATTGTGGTACGAACTTGATCAGCATAATCCTGTGCTTCAACAGATATGCAGTGCCGGAAAAAAAGTAAATTGTGGAGCCGTATTACATTCCAAAGCTTCGAAAATCGGCGGGATCAGTTTTAGCGCGATAGGCTTTAGCTATTTTACGGGGATGCTTTTGTTTCTGATATTTTCAGGCATTACAAACGTGGGGGCGCAATTTGCCACGGCATGGATCAACGCTATAGCCGTTCCATATGTTCTATTTTCCGTTTATTACCAATGGAGGGTAGTGAGGCAATGGTGCGTTATGTGTCTGTGTGTCGGTTGCATGTTGGTTTTGCAACTGGCCACTGCCGGTTTTGGCCATTGGCATTCATTGATGTCTGTTGATCACGTATCTGCGGATTTGATAACGGCCATATTAATCGCCTTCATTGTGCCTCTTATTATTTCAATCCTGCTGATCCCGGCGTTGCAGAAGGCCAAGGAAGGTACACGAATCTTTGTCGATTTGCAGAAGTTAAAGCATAACAAGCAGGTTTTCGAGGCGCTTCTGCAAAAGCAAAAGAAGATCGTTGAAAGCCCGAAGGGACTTGGTATTTATGTTGGCGATCATAACGCGGCATTTAAATTAATCAAAGTATGCAATCCCTATTGCGGGCCGTGCTCCAGAGCGCATACGCCGATGGAAGAATTACTTCACAATAATCCTGACGTGCAAATACAATTGATCTTCACCGCTTCCAGCCGCGAGGGCGATGTTGGAGGCCCACCCGTACGACATCTGCTGGCGATTGCCGAAAAACATGACGAACCAACACTAAAACAGGCTTTAGACGATTGGTATTTGGCCGAGAAAAAAAACTATCAGCAATTTGCGGCGAAATATCCGATGAATGGTGAATTGAAGCGTCAGGATACCAAAATCGATATCATGAAAGAATGGTGCAAAAAAACGGAGGTGGAATTCACGCCGACATTTTTTGTCTCCATGCCGGCCGAAGACGGCTCAGCAGAATATTTCCAATTGCCTAAATTTTATTCCGTAAAGGATTTGAAATACTTTTTTTCTGTGTAATCCTGTTAACCACCTAAACTTTTAAAACATATGGCGATCTTGAAGCATATAAAACGCTTAAAATATATCGATTACCTGATTAAACGAAAAGCGACCGGAGATCTGGAAAATTTTGCCAATAAAAACGGATTGTCCAAAAGAGCAATGTCGGACGTTTTGAACGACATGAAAGCATTGGGCTTCCCTATAAAATACGACCGGACAAGATGTACCTATTTTTACGATGAAGCGGGCGAGATGGTCAAAAACTTGTTTATAAAAGATGGTCAAATACTCACCGGTGAGCAGATAGGAAGAATCGGCAGCGTTTACAATTTATGTTTTTCCGCCACAACAATTTTCAAGGCCTGCGAAGCGGTATAAAAAAAATTCTCGTGGCAGATATACTGCCACAAGGCATTTTACTTTAGAACCGTTAAACTAATTATTAAATAAAAATGAAAAAACTAAAACTAAGAGCATTAGCTTCAGGAGCGACAGAAGTCCTGACAAGATCGCA
Organism: Mucilaginibacter sp.; assembly: GCA_036569325.1. GTDB lineage: Bacteria > Bacteroidota > Bacteroidia > Sphingobacteriales > Sphingobacteriaceae > Mucilaginibacter. The sequence goes on from DATCQV010000092.1 coordinate 11,392, forward strand.
AATGAAAAATGTCCTTGGGGGGTCGATGGACCCTCCGGGAGACTGTGGTCAGCCGACCGACCCTAATGGCTGTAGTACAGCCGATTGTGCAAGGGATATTGGTACTTGCAAAAACGTACCGGGTACTTGCGGCAGTTCAAATCACAACACTAAATGTACTTGTGCCATAATAGCCGATCCCGGTTGCAACGCTTAAAAATTGAAAAGCAGTATACGCAAATGCGCATACTGCTTTTTTTGTTTTAATCAGGGCGATACCTTTTTTTTATAAAATAAAAATTTCTATCTTTGTCAGCCCTAAATCATTGAAAACAAAACCATTGCTACGTTTGCGGGCTCTCCTAAAACGTTGCAAGCGGACAAATTACCAATTATGAGACCTAAACATCTTATTCTGTTTCTCCTATGTATTACGTACGTCACCGTCGATGCACAAAAAACAGTTACACCCGTTTATAACCTGAAAGGCTTTCAACCAAAGCTCACCGTTGGAGAAAAAATCATCCCTGGCCGCAAACTGGGAGACCCTCGGCCAAAACTGACCGTCAGAGAGTGGATAAAGCGCTCTCCGGGAGATAAATCAAAAAACATTGAAGTAGTAGAATTCTGGGCGACTTGGTGCGGGCCGTGTATTTCTAATATGTCTCACCTTTCCGAGTTAGCGCTTAAATATAAAGATAGCGTTAGCTTTTCCGCCATTAATGTCTATGAAGCGCGCGCAAATTTTCCGAAATCCGATGCTCAGGTCAAAGCGTTTGTTGCGAAAATGGGTAACAAAATGAACCTGGATGTGGCTCTTGTAGACAGCAACGCCGTCCACGACTGGCTTGATGCTTATCGTCTGAAAATGATCCCTGCCGCTTTTATTATCGATCAGAAAAATCGGGTTGCATGGGTCGGCCATCCAATGGATCTCGATACTGTTTTGCCAAAAGTACTGGACAAAACCTGGGATATAGAAAAGGAATTATCGTTAAGACATGAAGACGAGCGCCTGAAAAATTTAGATACAAGCATCATTTCGAAAGTTCGGCCTTTCGTAGAGAAGTCTGTGAATTTAGGCAATCTGGGACTGCCTGACTCCGTTCTGAATGTGATCGATAGAATGGTAAATCTTGAACCGGGATTAGAGTATATGCCTACCATTGTCAAATATAAGTTTTCAGCGTTATTAAAGTTAAATACTCAACGGGCATTCGAATTCGGCCAAAAAGCCATGGCCTTTGCGCGATACAAGGAAAGCGTACGCTTATTCATCCTTGATGACATTCGCGACGATGCGAGGAAGTTTACAACGCCTAAAGAAATTTATTTGCTTGGTGCCCAATGCCTTCAAGAAGGTATCGACGGCTACAGGCACCCGCTAAACGTTGGTGTGGCAGAAAACTACCATGAAATGGCTGATTGGTATCGCAAAGCCGGAGAAAAAGGTAAAGCTATAGCTGCAGAGGAAAAGGCTATCGAATATTGGAAAAAAGATCTTTCTGATGATTTAAGTAAAATTGACGACCCGGCGTTGGTTGGGCTCGCAACAAATTTGAAATACTGAAGTAAACATAATTTACGTTATCTTAAGGGTTTATTTCCACTGCCTGAAGTTTATAACTTCGAAAAACTTATGCCCGTAGTGTATGATATAATAAAATGGAACGCACCCATCTTATTACATAAGGAGCGTTCCATATAGTCCAAATATATTTGGCTATGCATATCGTTTCAATCCCCTCTTGCATACTCCTCCGCAAATTTTCCCTGGCAAAATCGTTTAGCTTAACAGGGCCATCTTCAACAGGCTCTTTTATATAGAGCTTCATCATCTCACCATTCCTTATAGCTTCGCCCATTTCCTATAATCTCTTCTGTGTTCACATACGCAAGTTAAGCATTATCAAGGTTTCGTACACTTATGATTTATCAATTTCGTATAAATATGCCTGTAGTCTATGACTACAGAAAACCGCTACTTAAATTCCACTTCTCCCGTCTTCACATCAACATGAAACGGCTTGGGCGCAGGCAGGCGCAGGTCGCCGTTCCCAATCTCTACCGGCATCCAGAGGTAGCGCGAATCCCATTGTGTTTTAGGTTTCCAGATATCGCCAAGAAACAGCACGGTAATCTTTTTGCTGCCCGCAACTTTGAGCAATAAGGTTGATTGCGAGCCGTAAGTATTGCTTTCAGGAGGGGCTATGTCCTTGAATTCCGACCACGGGCCTTCCAGCGATTTTGCCGTAGCATATTTGTTTGGATTAGGGTTCCAGCCGGTTAAGGCTGAACCAATGGCATAATATAAACCATCGTAGTGCACAATTGCCCCGCCCTCCATGTGTTTAGGAATCAGGCACATTTCCTTTTCAAGGCTCAGGTAGTCATCGGCCAGCTTTGCAATACGAAAACCAAACGGACGATCCTCAAAAATGAGATAGGCGGTGCCATCGTCATCTATAAACTGACCAATATCACGGCTCTCATGCCCTAACGGACGAAAACTTTTCAGGAACTTAAAATCACCATCGGGTTTGTCGGCTATTGCAATGCCAACGCGGGCATATTTATAAGAACGGTCGTCGAGGTGAAAATACATCACATATTGCTTGTTCTTTTTATTGAAGAATACCTTCGGGCGCTCCAGGATCCAATGCGAGCCCAGGTTTTCAGGGTCCTTCATTTTTACCACATCGCCCCTGAATTGCCAGTTGATCAGATCTTTCGACGAATAACAGCTCACATAACGAAAGCCGGTATCCAGGTTCTTACGCCTTTCCTCGCCGTACCAGTAATAAGTGTCTTTAATTTTTGTGATGCCGCCGCCATGCGCCTGTATATGTTCGCCGTTATTGTCGGGCCATACTTCGCCAGGGTTAATCTGGGTTAGTTTTTGTGCTGAGGCTGCGGTAGCGAACGTTAAGATTATTAGAAATAAGCCGGAGATACAGGCGATTGTTTTTCTTGTCATATTTTAGGTTATCAGAGGTTAGTGGCGTTTACCAAAGTTAATAACAGAGACAGAAGATTAGAACAACTGTCATTGTAACAATTGCATGAATAAAATCGGCCGGAGAAAAGCCCGGCATTAAATAAAAAATAAAAGCCCTTAGTATTACGACTAAGGGCTTCGTTTATATCTATATTAACCGGCCTACGGATCCAAAGGATCGAGCGGGTCCATGTGCAGGCTTTCCCAAACCGGATAAAATACTACATCGTGGTTCGAAATACTCTTTTTGTCGCGATAGGGCAGGTAGCCCAGTTCATGATTATTTCTATTGTCGAATGCATCCCTCATTACCATATCATGCTGACTTTTGCTGGTAATGAATAACGATGGCTTATCCAGCGGAATACCATAACGAATAATTAAACGATCGGCATTCCTGAAATTAGTAGTGGTGTGGCGCGCATGCGGATCGATAATGATCGCGCTTTCAGGAATGTTGTATTTCTTCATCAGGTATTTTTTCATTTCGATCGCCTCGCAATACGGCCCGCGGAAGGGGTAACAATACCCGCCGCTGGTGATAATGAACGGCGCCAGTCCATTCAGGTAGCGCATGGCAGCAGCATCGCAATGGATCTTATTATCCGGACTAATAGGCGTGGTAAACAATTCCGGTCCGTTGCCCGGGATAACGATAGCGGCATACTGATATTTGGTCCACTGCGTGGTCTTGATTTTTTCTACGGCCTTTTTGTTTTCCCCTTGCTCCATAGGTTCAAAGCGGGACGGCTCGTCGCGGTCATTGGCATCCATCAGGTGCATGGCTACCTGCAGCGATGGCTGATAGAATGCCGTCATGTCGCCGGTTTGCTCATCAAGCAGGGCAAACATATCCTTCATTACCATGCGGTAATACCTGCTGCTCACCACATAACTTGGCGAATCGATGCGCGGATAACGCATTTTCTTACCCAATCCAAACTGGTCGATAACATAGTTGATGCCATATACATACTGCCCCCAGGCCTTCATTAACATATCACCATTATTGAGGCTTGCAAAGCGCTGATAATAGCCCGAAGAGCGCAGGTGCTTATCGATCATCTGGTCAAATGCCTGCGTGTGCGCCTTGTACAGTTTCGTCATCGCATCGGCCATTTGCAGCGAATCGTCTTTGGTGTATCTGAAGCCGCCCACCAGCGATAGCGGCGTGAATGCAGTATCAGCAACGTGGCTCTTCAGCAATGCTAACCGTGCATTGAACACTTGTTTCAGATAACTATCATCGTTAATCAATTTCTTAACTTCCGGCGTGTGGTCAATAACTGTAAGCAGGTAAAAGTCTTTGTCGGCTGTTAAATTATCCGAATGCAGGAAAACATAATTTTTGTTGAACCCAACGGCTTGTTTTTGCTGCGCAATGGCAAAGTTGTTTATAAATATGCCGAGACAGGCTATCAAAAAGCCCATGCCGGTTTTTTTATTGGTCATTTTCATTCTTAAATGTTTAAATAAAAAGGGAGACCGTTAGCCTCCCTTAATTGCGATTGTGTTAATTAATAGCCCGGATTCTGGTACATTTTTACCGGATCGAGTTTGGTTTCATTGAAAGGTATTGGGTAATACCTGTCTTTGGTAGTAAAGTTTGATAGCAGCGCCAGGCCGAAGTCAGCTTGTTTTTTGGCATGGAAATAAGTCACCAGTTCGTCGGTTGTAAACGTGCGCAGCAAGTCGAACCAGCGGTGGTGCTCAAAAGCCAGCTCCACACGGCGCTCGTGTAAGATAGCCAGTTTAAGCGTCGGGAATTTTGCGCTGTAAGTTGGGTCGAGTGATGATACTTCGTAAGTAGGCATACCCGCTCTTGCACGTACCATATCCACATATTGGATAGCGGCGGCATTGTTGCCCAGGTACATGTTCACCTCGGCCAGCATCAGGATCACATCAGCATAACGCATCAAAATCCAGTCGTTACCGCCGTAACCGTTGATACCGGCAGCGCCGCTAACATCTCTGAACTTGGTAACAAACCAGTCTTTAACAGTAGGGTCGTTGGCGTATTTGATAGAGAAGGCAGCACGCGGATCGTTGGCTTCATACTCATTCACCAGATCGTGCGTTACATTATCGCCAACACCCGAAGTAGGCTTCAGCGAGTTGATGTTCTCGCCTTTAGCCTGGGTATTCACAGCAATGCTCGAGCTGTAAACCGGGTCGCCCTGTTTGTTCACAATCTGCCAGATCAGCTCAGGGCAGGTCGATTTTTTAGTTACGTCGAACACATCGGTATAAGGAATATCCTTCAGGTTGCCAAAAGTTTTCAGGTTGTAAGCAGCGGTAAGGTAAGTTAAAGCGTTGTTGAGGTTGGTTGTTTTGTTGGCTTGGTCCCCTGTAGTTGCCATGGTTAAATAAACCTGGCCTAACAAAGTATTCACCGCGGCCTGCGATAAGCGGCCTATGGTACCAACAGATTGTGTTGCCGGCAGCGGGCTCTTAACCGCGTCGCTCAAATCAGCCACAATTTGCTTGTAAACGGTAGCCTGCGGCGAGCGGAAAGTGTTGGCGGTGATATCGCTTGTAGAAGTTAGCGGCGTGGTAACCAGCGGCACATCGCCCCACTCACGTACCAGGTGGAAATAGATCAGCGCGCGGATGCTTTCGGCTTCTGCTTTATAGATCGCTTTAGTGTTAGGATTGGCATAAGTTACCTTGTCAACATTGGCCAACACCAGGTTACAATCGGCAATTACGCCGTACATGGCCAGCCAGTGGGTGTACAGGTAGCTGTTTGTAGGGATCAGCGAAAAGTTACCAAAGCCAAAAGGCTCGCCCGCGTTCGATTGGTTATCGTTGGTGCCGGTATCGTCAGAGCGCTGGTCGGTCCACAGGTCGCTGTTTTCGCCGATTGTATTGCCGCTTCTCAGCGCGCCGTAGCAGCCGTTAAGTGCCAGCAATACGTCGTTTTCGTTCCTGAAATAGTTGTTTACCGCAATAGAGTCGGGGTCGTTCTGCTGCAGAAAATCCTTTTTGCACGAGCCCAGAACAAGTAATGTTATGAGGCTGAATAATGTAATATGTTTATTTTTCATGTTGTTCATTGTTAAAATCCGACCTTAAAAAGTTGCTTTTACACCCACGTTGTACGAACGCACCAACGGGTACACGCCATAGTCGATACCCGGAGCAAGGTTAGCACCCTGCGAACCGCCGTATGAGTAATCATAATCCACTTCAGGGTTGTAGCCTTTATACTTGGTAATGGTGAAAGCGTTATTAACCGAACCATAAACCTTCAATGCTGTTAAGCCAAGGGCAGTTAAAACGCCGCGTGCTTTCAGGTTATAGCCCAGCGTAATGTTGGTAGCTCTCAGGAACGAACCATTTTGCAAATAGAAAGTAGAAAGCCTGGTGCTGTTGCTTTGCGTACTACCGCGCGATGCACGGTAAACAGTACCTGCACCTGGATTTGCATCGTTGCGGTAACGGTCGGCTACGTCTTCGTACTGGTTGCCGGAACCTTCCATGTTATACAGGTAATAATCCTGTCCGTCAAGCACCTGGTTGCCGTAAGAACCGTTGAAAGAAGACGAGAAGTAGAAGTTTTTATAGTTAGCGCCAACGTTAAAGCCGTAAGTGAATTTAGGAGTCGGGTTACCAATAATGCCTGCATCCTTGCTGTTGATGATACCATCGCCGTTAGTATCCTGGAAGTACAGGTCGCCAACGTGCAGCGGGTTGGTCGAGAACGATGAGCGGGCAGGGCCTCTCAGCTTGTAACCAGCAGGGAATGATTGTGTTGCAGGGTTATAGTTGGCGTTATCGATCTGGATGTTAGCCATATCGGCCTCGGTAACCATACCGGCAACCTTGTAACCGTAAAACATACCAATCGGGTAACCGGCTTCGGTAATGCTGGTAAGATATGAACGCTCAGCACCGTTGGTGATAATGGTATTGCCTCCGCCCAGGTTCAGCACCTTGTTACGGTTGATAGAGATATTACCTGATACGTTCAGGCTGAAATCTTTAGTAACGATAGGCTTGGCATCAACCTGGATATCGAAACCCTTGTTGCTAACCTTTGAGTTTTTGAGGTTGGTTAAGATAGTTGAGCTACCCGAAACAGCCGATACCGGTTGGTTGAACAACAGGTTGTATGAGTAGCTGAGGTAGTAGTTGGCAATGATGAACAACCTGCCTTTCAGCAAACCCAAGTCAGCGCCGAAATTGTATTGCGAGGTTGATTCCCAGCCTAAGTTACGGTCTTTTATACCGGCAGGAGTATTCGACGGAGTAACGGTTCCGGTACCGAATACCACGCTGCCCGGCGAGTTAAGCACCTGCTGGGTATTGTAGTTACCAATGTTGTTGTTACCGCTCAAGCCCCAGCTTGCACGCAGTTTTACGGTTGATTGCTCGCCTAACAGGTCGTGGTAAAACGATTCGTCAGACAGGTTCCATCCGGCAGAAACCGAAGGGAATACACCATAACGGTTATCCGGCCCGAAACGGGAAGAACCGTCTGTACGGATAGAACCCGACAGGAAGTATTTGCTGTCGTAGTTATAGTTCACCCTGCCCAGGTATGACAATAAGGTGTAAACCGATTTACCGGTGTTTTGTACACCTTCCGGAGCACCGCTGGTGATCAGCGTGATGTTGTTTGGCGCAGCGCCGGTAATGTTCGGTACGTTATCGTTCTGGAAGCCGATACCCTGCAGTGTCAGTACATCGTTTGATGTTTTTTGAGCGGTATAACCGGCCAATGCATCGAAGTGGTGTTTGCCAATTTGCTTGTTGTAGTTCAGCGTAAACTCGCCCAGTTGATCCTGGAAGTTAACGGTTTGCTGAATGGCTTTAGCTGCCGCTACCGATTGTGAAGAATACGGAGGGAAGGCACCATTACTAAGAGACGTAGGCAGGTAATAGTTGTAGTTCTCGCTGTAGGTTTGCATACCTAAGTTGGCCTTGAACGAGAAGCCGGGCAATATCTGGTAGGTAGCCTGTGTGTTATAAGTAGCCCTGTTACCGGTACGGTTTATTTTGATGTATTCGGCAGTAGCGAGCGGGTTTTCAATGGATTGATAACCGTAAGCTGTCGACTGTGCAGCTGCAAGGTTGGTTGCTATGCTGCCATCAGCGTTATATGCCGGGAAGATAGGCATATAGATCAGCGCACCCATGGCCGGGCTGTGATCCCAGCGGCCATCCTGTGTTTCCTGATTTTTGTTTTGGGTATAGGCAATGTTTGCGCTAACTTTTAATCTTTTACCAATGTTACCATCAATGTTGGCACGCAGGTTTATTTTCTGCTGACCGGTACCCAGCATAATACCCGGCTGGTCCTGGTATCCGGCGCTCAAGTAATAACGGGCATTGGTTGAGCTTCCGCTGAATGACAGGTTATGATCCTGTGTCAGTGCATTGCGGTATAACTCGTTCTGCCAGTCGGTGTTAATGGTTTGATGAATAAGGGTTTGCGAACCGAAATTGTATAAACCGGCAGGAATGCTCACCGAGCTTGCATTACCAACATTAGCAATACGGGTGGCATTGTTGTCAGAATACATGGCATCGGTCCAGGTATGGCCGGTGTTTACCCACAGGTCATGATAGGTGTTGTTCCTGCCGTCGATCACTAACTGTGCAAACTGATCTGCATTCAGCAGGTTCACTTTTTTTGCCAGCTGATTGATACCCACCTGAACGTCGTATTCAAATTTCCCTTTATCGTCTTTGTTACCGCGTTTGGTTGTGATGAGCACTACGCCGCCTGCCGCTCTCGAACCATAAATAGCCGCCGATGCTGCGTCTTTCAAGATATCGATCGATTCGATGTCATCAGGATTGATAAAAAGGTCGTTACCCGCAGGGTAGCCATCGATCACATAAAGCGGGTCTGAGCTGGCGTTAATGGTTCCTGTACCTCTCACACGGATCTTGGTAGTTTGATACGGCGCACCGCTTACCTGCGATACCTGTACACCTGCTACCTTCCCAACCAGCGCCTGGCCAACTGTCGGAGCCGAAGTGTTCAGCTCGCTCGATTTTACGCTGGCAATAGCACCGGTAAAATCGCTTTTACGCACGGTGGTATAACCAATAGCCACTACCTCGTTCAGAATGTTGGTAGCCGGTTTCATGCTGATGTTAACCTCGGTTTGGTTGTTGATCACCACCTCGCGGTTGGTATATCCTAAAAAAGAGAACACCAATGTTTCACCTTGTTGCAGGGTGATAGCGTATTTACCGTTTGCATCGGTAGAAGTTCCTTTGTGAGATACTTTTTCGTAAACGCTTACACCCGGTAAAGCAATGTTCTGCTCATCAACAACGGTACCTGTAATTTTAACCGGAATAGGCTGAACGATAACAACCGGCTTAGGCGCGGCCGGCATCTTTTCTACCTTGATCAGCACGTGCTCTCCAACCTGTTTTATGGTGCCTTTGTAATCTTTCAGCAGTTGCTGCAAAATCTGGCTTACGGTTTTGTTGGTTGCACGTATGGTAACGCGCTTTGCCACGTCGATTGAATTGTCATATCCAATAATAAAATCGGTCTTTTTTTCAATGATGCTGAAGACGTTCTTTAATGAAAGATCATCGGCAACAATTGAGATGCGGGTGTTTTCAATAGTTTGGCCCTCGGCCGCCATGGCCGGGATGCCCGAGTTAAATATTAATAAAAGCGTCATCAACAGGGGCATTATCCCTGGTACAATGCGCTTTATTAAAAAGGCAGAAAGCTTGTTTCGATAAAAAATTTGCATTTTTGGTTGAATTTTTAATGATTACCTGATCGTTTAAAATTTTTGCGCTAACATCTGCGCCGCCACGCAGGGGATGTTCCAGCATTCCCTGCTCCTGGTTTGTGAGAGGTTTTTTAATTCATTGATCTTTTCTTGTGTTTTAAATTGATGTAAATAACTCCGTTATCTATCTCATACTTCATCTCAGTGAGGGAACTGAGCACTTTGAGTACATCGGCGGCAGGTTCGTTATTGAAGCTGACGGTGTACAGGCGGTTATCGGTCGTTTTGTTGTTGAACTTTACGGTTACGTTGTACCATCTTTCCAGGGCATGCGCAATCTCCGGAACGGAGGCATTATCAAAACGCAGTTGGTTTCTCTTCCACGCTGTAATATCGTCAGTTCGTATCCTGTTCAAAATATGACTGTCATTATCGCGGTTGTAAATAAGCTGCTGGTTATGGATAATTGAGCCGGCAAAGGTTTCCGTTTTACCGTTGTCCATAGTTTTTTCTACACGCACCTCACCGCTTTCAACGGCAACACGGATCTGGCGCTCATCAGGGTAGGCCTTAACGTTAAAGGTGGTACCGATGTCCTGAATAAGCAGTTTGCCCGAGTGGATAGTAAAGGGCTTAGCCGGATCATGTTTTACATTAAAAAAAGCTTCGCCGGTTAAAAAAAGCTGACGGTCTTTCTTCCCAAAATCGGAAGGGACACGTATGCCGGACCCCGAGTTGAGAGATACCGATGTACCATCGGGCAGCAGAACATCTTTCTTAATGCCGTTTGGCGCAGTTATCAATGTATAGCTAACCGCCGACTGCGAACTGCCGGTTTTTTTTAAAACTTGGAATAATATCAAGCCCGAGGCAACCAACACTACTGCAGCAGCCTGCATCCAGTGATTGCCTAACCAGCTTTTATTTTTATGAACCGGAACCAACCGCAGCATATCCTGGTCTAACCCACTGAATCGGTCGCCCTTTTCATTGCGGGCTAAAATTTCCTGTTGTTTGTTGTCGAACCTGGCAAACCAATCCTCAACCAGCTTATTTTCTTCTTTGCTGGTTTTCCCTGCCTGGTACCGTTCAAATAATTCCTTAATTCTACTATCCACGTAAGAGCGCTTTCATATAGCTCGCACAGAAAGCAGGAATGTCCTTTAAGAAAAGGTTAAGGTTTTGTTACGTTTCATAACGCTGTATTAAAGGGAAAAAATAGGGGCTGAAGGAAGGGAAACACCAGCAGCATCAGCAATTCGGGGTGACTGCTTTGCAGATCGAGCTTAAGGCGTTTAAGTGCTTCGGAAACATTATTGCGGACGGTTTTTTCGGAGATGTTAAGGATGCCGGCTATCTCGCCGTTTCTTTTGCCTTCGTTTTTGCTCAGGTTATAGCAGTGCTGCATGGTTTCGGGCAACTGACCCACCATATCGATGATCTTGCTGTTCAGTTCCCTCGCAAAGCGATGATCTTCAGCCGAGTGCTCGATCTCGTTAAGGCGCTCAATCAGGTAAGCCTCGCCCTTAACACGAATATTCTTTTTGCGGTAAGCCGATACCACCTGGTTGCGGCTCAAAACGTAGAGGTAGGGTTTAAGCTCCTTCAACTCATGCAGTTGCTTGCGCTGTCCCCATAAATTTATAAATACATCCTGAACAATATCCTTTGCGTCGTCTTCGTCATCCAGCCTTGCAGTAACTACCGCATACACAAATGCCTTGTAGCGATTGTAAATTTCATGAAAAGCGCCTGCATCACCATCACTGCATTTGTTCAACAGCAATTGTTCTGATAAATTTTGATATATCATATTGCCCTGATGATTATTGCCGCAAATCTATCTGTCTATTCATTACCGATTATTAAGCGTGTATTAACAAAAACATTTTTTTGTTAACCGCCAGTCTACCAGCCTATGTTCATGTAATTCACATTGTTTTTGCGCGATGAGGTTACCGCAACACCTTTGGCATTACTGCCGGTAAAGGCAAAGCCTTCCAGCTCGTCGCCGCGTTCATCTATATCAACTACTTTAATTACCTGCTGCTGCCCGGCTTCGAGCGACTTCTGCAGATCGACATAGGTAAAGCGCCATTTACGGCCCTCAATCTGGTTTTGGATCAATATCAAAATGCCCTTATCGGCCATGTAGTACAGGTTTTGCACCCACGGCGTACAGGTGAATTTTTTATACAATACACCTGGCTCGCTGGTTTTAGAACAATTTTTCAAAAGCTCGGGGTCGTACAGGCGTACCTCGTTGCCATGATTGCCATAATCGGCAGTGGCTACATACCATTTGCCCTCGTATTTTACATATTCGGGACGGGTACCCTGAATACAGGCGTCGTCTTCAATCGTTTTTAAGAGGTTACCATCCAGCGTACCGGTTTTCCATAAACCATTCCAGTTGATGTAGTAGATCACCGCTTTCCACGAACCGCCTGCCTTTTCGGGTTTTACGGAGTTACCCATAAAAACGGGCATATCGCCATGATAGGCAATGCCGGTAGGGTGGTTGATCACATTTTTGCCGCCAACACTCAGCTTGGCTTGTATCTGATCATAAACCAATGAATCACCGTTAAACGAAAACTGCCTGATCATCCCCACTTCGCGGTCGCCATATAGATAAGCCTTGCCATGCTGATAGGAGATGCCCTGGCAAGCGCCCAATGAATCGACGGTAGTTTCCTTTTTCAGGGTCATTTTGATATCTGATAAAAAGAAAAAAGGTGCAAGCAGGATCGAAAGGATCAATAATGTTTTCATAGTTATTGAATTGTTCCAGCCGGGTAGTTAAAGGCTGTTGTGGAGCAGAGGCCCGGCCGGAGATTTTCCGGAGACAAAGCTATTTCGCTGGATATTATCTAAACATTAAGGATTTGTTATTTTGACGAACCCAGCTCACCTGAATTCAAAATGGAAACTGCCTAAGAAGACGTGTTATTTTGATTGATAGAATTTAATTAAATTCGACAAGCCTTATTCTTATTTTCATTGTATGATTTAGTGTTTCGGGTGCCGATCAGGTAAGAATATACTGCATACTTGCGACAGCAGGTTGACAAATACGCTGAAAAATATGCAATAGTAAGTCCATATCAATACGGTGCAAATAATCCTATAAGAAATCTCGATATAGCCGGTGATTCAATTATCGTCACTGTTAATGCCAAGAATGATACGAAGCTTTGGGATTCTTTTCACACTCTTGAAAAAACGCCGCTGGGTAGGAAATTTTTAGACAAATATATTACCAGTACGAATTATGATATATATATATATTACCGAAGGACCAGGCGTGCAAAAGTATGATGAGAATAATCAATTACATGGAGGTAACGAGGGTATGGCCACTTTTGCAAATATAGACAAAAGAGGATATATTATTAGGGATGGTAAAATTGATTTTCTTACAGAAACAGAAAAAAAAGCATTCCCCGGACTTGAAGGACATAAAGTGAAACAAAAACATGGAATTGCTGTGACAGAGAGAAATTTACGCCTTACTAAAAATTATGACAAATATGCGCTTGCTCTTCTTCTTTTTCATGAAATCGCTGCTCATATAGAAAACCATTCGTCGACGTATAATGAGGATTTAGAACACGCTAACTATGGAAGCACTGTTTTTCCTGCAAACGGTATTTATACTGACGGAAGTTCTGACCCTAATTTGATAGAGGGAAGTTTAGCATGGCAAATTGAGGAACAAATATTACAACTTAAAATTCAGGAAGGAAATGGAACAGAACAGGATAAATCAGATCTCGCAAAAATGCGCGAGGCCGACAAGGAGAGACTTAAGGCACCGCAGCACCCTTAAAATCGTCATTCTATCATGCTGCATTTTTATAAATATGGGATGTAAAAATACCCCTCCTCGCGATTTCTTTATAGAGATGAAGGAAAGATATGGCGACATGAAAATTGATAGCAATTCTTATTTTTTAATGTCGTTTGGTCTTTCACGTAGCGCTACTTCCATCCACGACAAAAATTATTGGAAACTAAATTGCCAGGAAGGTTCTTATTTTTTCCTTTCTGGTTATCTACGAAAACAAGGTGATGTGATTTGGTATATCCCTTCTGCATTTGCCTCGTTAGACATGCCCGTTAAGGAAAATAAATTATTTGATTTTGGCGCAAAAGTAAATGACAGTTGGGCGGTATTCAATCAAAAAATCCGAGATGAGCTTTTAGGTGATTCTATTAAGGTCATGAGTATAAGAAGGGGAAGCCGGGACACCATATTTGAATATCAGATCGCATACTTTCAATATAATACAAGCCTAAAAAAAATTATAGGAGTTGGTCATCATTTTAATCTTGAGGTAAATCCGCGATTAGGCATAGTTTCTATAACTTCAATTGGCGTCCCAAGCAAATTTTATTATAAGGCTATTTTACAACCGAAAGAGAAATTTATAAATACAATGAAGGGAACGGTGGAGTTGTAGCTTCGTCGCAATACCTGTCGATAGCCTTCGGTAGATAGCAAAGTAAACGACATGCTGAAGCAATGTTTGTTACTGTTTATTTTTGTACAGTATAATCGACCAATAGATTGTAAAATAGCAAGCAGAGTGGCGCACGCAACACATCCTTTGCTGTCACAAAATCTGTGGCTTCGAATTATTGTGCTTTTAAGTCCGCGAGTATATGACAATCCCCGCACACTCTGGCCGTGGTATGCAGCGATGCCCAAAAAGACGGGGCCTGTTGGTATTCAACAAATTGAATTTACCGCCTGATTCTTCATTTGAAATAGCTATTTTAGGTAGAAATGATTCGTGGCATCGATATATTAATGAAGGGCGAACCAAACAATTATTTTTATATGTCTTTAATGTAGATTCTCTAAAAAAGTTTGATGGCAGTTATTCGATGGACGACTTAATTAATCAAAGAAAGTACTTGAGCTGCAAACAATATTCAGAGGAACAATTAGACAAAATTAAATGGAAGATAGTATTTTAATAGAGGAGCAGGTTCTCGTACTGATGCGTTTAAGAAAATTGATGGGGGCGAATTTGATATTGTTTCAGTGAACAAGTCTATTGTTTTGTCTTACTACCTTTCTCCAACATTTGAAATTCTTGCGACTTGTGTCGCTGCATTTTTTGGAATTATCCAAGACTATCATATATTTTTCTTTATCGCCTTTATCGCTATAATGTTTGCGGTTAGGTTGGTAAGCGTAAAGATCGCAGGAAACCGACTAATGGAAAGTATACTGAACCCGAATTATCGGCTATGAAAATGTAAGCCCTGCATTAGTTCCTGGGAATTGATGCAAATTATCATTATTAAAAAATAGTTTATGGATATTGCCAAGGCATTTTATTATTTATTTTATCAACTAATAAAGTTTAATAGCCTTTTAAGTTCGAATAAAAATATAAGCAAAATTAAATTAAAGGCACTTGCTGATATTTGGTTACTAGAAATATTTTTTTTTACGCCGTTTTTAAATTATTCAAAACTTATCTGGGGATTAAAGAGAGAGGTTTCAATTTTCTCAATTGAGATTATCGTTCCATTAATCTGTTTAAACATTATCAATTGGATAGCTTTTTATGAGGATGAACGTTGGCAGAAACGTTTTATGAGTTCGATAATTGGCCAGTGCAAAAAAATAAAAAGGGCGCTTGGATGGTTATTTTAATAGTTTTGATGGTCTTTGGGAATTTTGTTTTCTCACTTTATATAACAGAATGATAAATTTAAACATCTAATACGAATTTAAGTTACCAGTAGTTTAATAAGAACGCCGTTGGAATGCCGGTGACTTTGGACCGCTAGGTAAATAGTTTGTAACTACAGCAATATAAAAGATAGGCCACTCGCTGAACAGCAGCGGCACGCTGAAACCTGAATACATCATCACTGACCAGCAGGGCAACGCTAGTTGTCCGTAGTCTAATAAGACCGCTGTCCGAATGTCTGTGACTTCGGACGTCTATGCGGGTAGTTTGCAACTATATTCCGGGTATTGAACAGCGACGGCATGCTGAAACCAGAATACATCATCACTGACCAGCAGGGCAACGCGCGCATCAGTTTCCAGGAAAGCGCCACCTCATCGGGCACGAGGTAGAAGATATAATAATTCTGAATCGTCAGCCGAAACGTAGAAGCTTATCACACCATGATCCGATGGGTAATTAACAAGAAAAGTACCTGGTACACCCGCAGCCCCAAACGAAGGACTGGGAGTGCCGGAAAATACGCCAACAGGGCCGGGCGTTGAATCCTGACATATTGTTCCCAGCAGTTCCTGTCCATCCGGTTGTCGACATTAATTTTAACGACAAATCACCGGCCACGTAATAATTCCCGGTAGATTGAGTTTAATAAACCGCCCCTATTGAAACAAGTAATTTATTAAAATCATCCCGGGTTGGTAAGCGCCACCCCTTGGGTAATTTTATAGCCTGTGCTTCGGCAATGGTATAAAGCTTTCCGTCAGCGGCGTTATTGATGCTGCCATTATTATAGTTTATACCGCCCTCACCATTATAATTAACAGAAGTCCAGGTTTGACCTCCTATCGCAACTACACTGTAATTAGTGCCGTTTATAGTAACAGAATTGTCGTTTGGGCGTGTATCACTTTTTTTAGAACACGAAACGAAAGTGATGATGGCAAAAAAACACAAGGAATACTTTTTTCATACGGTGGGTTTAGGATAGCCTAATTTTACAAAATATAAAAATCTGATTTTCTACTATTGAATAAAAACAAAAAAGCCTCAAATCTTTCGACTTGAGACTTTCTCTGGTAGCGGGAGCAGGACTCGAACCTACGACCTTCGGGTTATGAGCCCGACGAGCTACCAACTGCTCCATCCCGCACTATTTTGGTGTTTTCAACATTCGGGCATAACTCCGAATGGGCTTCCAATTGTCAAAAATGCAATTTGCACTCCGTTTTAATTGGACTGCAAAGATATAATTCGTTTCTTTGCAGTCCAAATAAAATTTTAAATATTTTTCTATGGCACATAAGGCAGGTTTCGTGAGCATAATTGGTAAGCCCAATGCGGGTAAATCTACCTTGATGAATGCCCTGGTGGGCGAAAAGATGTCCATCATCACTCCCAAGGCACAAACTACACGTCACCGTATTTTGGGAATTGTAAACGAGGAGGACTATCAGATTGTGTTCTCCGACACCCCCGGCGTCATCAAACCGCATTACGCTTTGCACGAAAGTATGATGCACCAGGTTGACGGCTCTATCGTTGATGCCGACCTGATCCTGCTGGTAACTGATATCTATGAAGAGTTCGACGAAACCGATGTGCTGAAAAAACTGGAAGGCTCGCTGGCTCCCGTTGCTGTACTGATTAACAAGGTGGATCAAAGCGACGAAGAAACTGTGAAAGCAAAAATTGAGTTCTGGCAGGAAAAGCTTAACCCAAAAGCCATTTTTGCTGTTTCCGCCTTAAAAGATTACAATATCCAGGCGGTGATGAACTTCGTCATCGAGAACCTGCCCGAACATCCCGCTTATTACGAAAAAGACGCGCTGACCGACAGGAACGACCGTTTCTTCGCATCGGAAATGATTCGTGCGCAAATCCTGAAACAATACAAAAAAGAAATTCCTTATAGCACCGAGGTAATTGTCACCGCTTTTAAAGAGAGCGATACCATGCATCGTATCAGCGCCGAAATTATCGTGGAGCGTGAGTCGCAGAAGAATATCATTATAGGGCAGGGCGGGTCGATGTTGAAAATCGTTGGCACTTATGCCCGCAGAGATATGGAAGAATTTTTCCAGCGTAAGATATTTTTAGAGATGTTTGTAAAAGTTATTCCCGACTGGCGCAGCAAGAAAAATTACCTGAAGAAATTCGGGTACGAGAATTAGGGAAAAGAGAGAGTCAAGAATCAAGAACCAAGAGTCAAGATTTAAGACCAATCAGCAAATCACAATATAAGAATTACGGGCAATCAAACGGCGCCGCAGCTGTCTTGATTCTTGGCTCTTGATTCTTGAATCTTAATAAACATGAGCAATATAGTAGCCATTGTTGGCAGGCCCAACGTAGGTAAATCAACTTTATATAACCGCTTAACCGAGACCCGCAAGGCCATTGTGGACGACTTTAGCGGTGTTACCCGCGACAGGCATTACGGCGTTTCCGAATGGGTTGGCCGCCAGTTTACGGTGATCGATACCGGGGGCTACGTGGCTAATTCGGCCGACGTATTTGAGGCGGCCATTCGCGAGCAGGTGATCATTGCCATTGAAGAGGCTACCGTGATCTTGTTTTTGGTGGATGTTACCACCGGTATCACCGATCTGGACGACGAGATTGCCAACCTGTTACGCAAAAGCAAAAAGCCGGTTTTCGTGGTGGTAAATAAACTGGATAATACCTCTCAACTGGCCGACTCTATGGAGTTTTACAGTTTGGGCTTAGGTGAACTATACAATATTTCGTCGATGACCGGCTCCGGTACCGGCGAATTGCTGGACGAGGTAGTAAAACATTTCGACGATGACCCGCTGGAAGAAAATACCTTGCCTAAATACGCCATTGTTGGTCGCCCTAACGTGGGTAAGTCATCTATCATCAACTCGCTGATAGGGAAGGAGCGCAACATTGTTACCCCGATTGCCGGCACCACGCGCGATTCTATCCATATCCATTATAACCAGTACGGCCATAATTTCATGCTGATCGACACTGCCGGTTTGCGTAAAAAAACAAAGGTTAAGGAGAATATCGAGTTTTATTCTGTAATGCGTACCATCAAGGCCCTGGAAGAAGCCGATGTAGTGATACTGATGATCGATGCGGTTGAAGGCTTTGAATCGCAGGATATCAATATTTTTCACCTCGCAGAAAAGAATAAAAAAGGTGTGGTGGTTGTTGTGAACAAGTGGGATTTGATTGAGAAGAACAACAAAACCATCAAGGTATTTGAAGAGCAGATCCGCGATAAAATAGCGCCATTTACCGATGTGCCTATCGTATTTACTTCGGTAACCGAAAAGCAACGCGTACTGAAAGTGATCGACTCGGCCAACCAGGTTTACCAGAATAAGGTCCGCAAGATTCCTACTTCAAAGCTGAATGAGGTAATGCTGCCCATTATCGAAAATTATCCGCCGCCATCCATCAAAGGCAAGTACGTAAAGATCAAATACGTTACGCAGATAGCGGGCTCATCGCCAATGTTTGCTTTCTTCTGTAATCTGCCGCAATACATCAAGGAACCTTATTACCGGTTTATCGAAAACAAGCTCCGCGAAAATTTCGATTTTAACGGTGCGCCCGTACAGGTGTGGTTCAGGCAGAAGTAATGTTGATTTGATGATGTGTTGATTTGAAGATTTGAAAATGAGTTGATATTCTTCAAATTTTCAAATCATCCTGTTAGTCCGGATTTTTAATCTCGGACTATAAAATAGGGGATTTAGTCCTCGTCAGACTATGCTCGCGGATTGCAAATCCGCAGTTATTGGGTCCGGGATTAAAAATCCGGACCAATGTGCTTTGAAGAATTTGAAAATCAATTATTCATCTTCAAATTTTCAAATCACCAAATCTTCAAATTACCTAATCGCTTCCACCGCTTTCGCCAGTGTAGCATCGCCTTCATTTACAGCTTCATAATAGGCATTTTCGCCCCATTTAAAGCGGGCTGCCGAGGCTTTCAGCATGGTTTTAATGGTAGATTTGGAAATGAGTAATTCGCGCGAATCTATTTCCATAACGATTTTAGAGGAGTAGCGGATAAACTTATCCAGTTCATCATCGCTTACGGTAAACTCTTTGGTGAACGCTTCAGAGTTGGGATATTTAGCCAGTAGCGGCTGCATTTGGTCGATCACATAGGCGGTAAACAACTGCTTGTTGGTCACCTGTTCCATCAGGTAAGTATTGCCGGTGGTATCGGCGGGAACAAATACATCAGGCATAATGCCGCCGCCGCTGAATACCTTGCGACCACTGAGGGTGCGGTAAGGCGAGTTCCGTTTAAAGATACTATCGTTAAGCGCTGTTTGGGCCGAGAAGAGTTCGCCTTTGCGTACGCGCTCGGCAATTTCATTGTGGTAGCTTTCTATGCCGCCTTTATATGATTTCTGGATCGATCTGCCCGATGGCGTATAATACCGTGCAATGGTGAGGTTAACAGCCGAGCCATCTGCAAATGCAAACTGCTGCTGCACCAGGCCCTTGCCAAATGAACGGCGGCCAACTATTACTGCGCGATCTAAATCCTGCAAGGCTCCGGCTAAGATCTCGCTTGCCGATGCCGAATATTCATCGATGATCACCGCCAGTTTACCTTCCTGGAAATCACCCGAATCGGTAGCAAAATAATCGCGGCGTTCCTCGTGTGCGCCTTTGGTATAAACTATCAGCTTGTCCTTTTTTAGAAATTCATCGGCCAATGCGGTAGCTGTGTTCAGGTATCCGCCCCCGTTCTCGCGCAGATCAAGCACCAGTTTTTGCATGCCATTGGTTTTTAGCTTTTTAAGAGCATCGCGAAAATCGGCATCGGTGGTAAGTGCAAATTTGCTGATCTTGATGTATCCTACATCGGGCGTGGTC
>DATCQV010000093.1:0-14251 GCA_036569325.1 Mucilaginibacter sp.
ACATTGATCTTACAAACCGCCGTGACCGATATTGGTCCGGGTACCGGAACGGGCATGGTATCGGTAGCTGCCGAAACGATGGGCATGCCTGCCAATAAGATAAAATTTGAACTGGGCGATTCGTCGATGCCGCCATCGCCAACGCAGGGCGGTTCGCAAATTATGTCGACAGTTGGTTCTGCCGTGCATGATGCTTGTGTAGCATTAAAGGATAAATTTAAAGCCCTGGCAAGCACAGGCGATGCGACTGATTATGCCGGAATCCTGAAACAGCAGAACCTGGATAAGCTGGAAGTCACCACCACGTCGAAAGGTGGCGAAGAACAGGGTAAATATGCCATGTATTCGTGGTCGGTGCATTTTATAAAGGTCTTGGTGAACCCGGCCACGGGAGTGGTAAAGATAGATAAGGCGATATCGGCAGCAGATGCCGGAACTATCATCAGCGCTAAAACCGCCCGCAGCCAGATGATCGGCGGCACCATAATGGGCGCCGGCGCTGCACTGATGGAAGAGGCGATAATAGACCACAGGTACGGCAGGCTGGTGAATAATAATTTTGCTGATTATCATGTACCAGTTCAGGCCGATATCCCGCAGGTGGAAGCCTACTTCGTTAATCAACCCGACCCTATCATTAATCCCATTGGCGCCAAGGGCATGGGCGAAATTGCCACCATCGGGGTTGCCGCCGCAATTGCAAATGCCGTGTACAATGCCACCGGAAAGCGCATAACCGAACTGCCGATCACGCCGGATAAATTGATTTAGCGGGAGGAATCGATCGGTAGATCACCGGTACAACTATATTATTGGAGGACGCTTTTAAAGCGCCGGCCTGTGCGATTCCTTCCCTCGGAACGAGGAGGCAGGGGTTTCGCGAACTGTCCTTCGCACGAAAGTATTCTTAATGCATGGCGGAGAAACCCCACCCTGCCCCGCCCCAAGACGGAAACCGACGAAGGAGCTCATGGATGCCTTGGAAAAATAAATAAGTAATTCATAATAGCACAGGGCCAGAGCTTTTAAATCTCAGAATACTTAAGATAATACAAACTGCAGAGTGTGTAATTATCTCAATTTCAAACAGAATACTCCCAAACTTTCTCCAGATTACCGCGCTATACTTGATCATATAAATAAGGATCATGAAAACAAAACTATTAACAGGCACTGCCATACTGTTATGCATAGGCGGCCTCAAAGCGCAGGATCTGAAAGCGAAGGACGTGCCTGCCGTGGTAAAAGAATCGCTAACAAAAAAGTACCCTGAGGCTACCAAAGTAAGCTGGGAAAAAGAAAAAGGGAATTACGAAGCCAATTGGGGCGGCAAATCGGGAGAGGATAATTCGGTACAGTTTACGCCTGCCGGTGTGTTTATTGAAATTGTTAAGGCCATAAAGATCACCGATCTTCCTAAAAACATTGCACCGTATATAAAGGAACATTACAACGGTGCAAAGATCCGCGAAGCAGGAAAGGTAACCGATGCCGCAGGCAAAACCATGTATGAAGCCGAAATAAAAGGAAAAGACCTGATTTTTGATGAGGGCGGTAATTTTATAAAGAAGGATTGATGCATTAATTTTTTGTAGAGACACAATACATTGTGTCCCCGCTGCCTGGCAGGTAATTGTGATAGAACGGTGGTAAAGAGAAGCGAAATATTGCGTCTCTACCATTTCTTTAATCGTTTAATGTACGCCGTCAATTCATCGGCTATCAACTGATGATCGTCGATATCGGGATGCCCGCCACAGCCGCGGTTATATGACCGCGAAAAGAAATATTCAGATACCCTTTTGTCGCCGGAAGCATTAACATAAGTAACGATACCATTAAGGTAACGTTTCAATACTGCTGTTAAGGTTGCATCAGCCATGGGGCTGGTTAAACAAATGATATCGGCTTTTGGGTAATGCGCACGTATAGAACCTATCAGCTTAACATAAGTACTGCAAAACAAAGTTGAATCCTGCTGCGGGCCGTCGTTCTGGCCAATACAAATGGTAACCACATCGGGCTGCTGCGCTCTGAAATCCCAGGTGATGGAATCGGCCGCAAGTACTACTTTATCATAGATCTGCGGCAGCACTACCTTCATGTTGCAGCAACTGTGCAGTAAACCCACGCCCGCCAGCGCCGAAAGCTGCCAATCGGCATTGAGGTTTCGTGCAGTGCGGGCGCCGTAGCTCATATAAGCGTTATGCTGATCGTACCATTGCCCTTGTCCGCAGGGGAATACAGATTGATCCATGCCCGTTCCGCTGGTAATGGAATCGCCGAAATATTCGATTTTGCGTTTCAGCGGCGGCGGAAGCGGTAATAGCTGCTCGCAGCGTAAGCCTATAAAATCGATGTACCCTATGTTTGATTCCGTGTCTTTACAAATCAGGATGGAATGTTCGCCATCAGATAATCCTGCAGACACCTTGATCACATTCTCTTTACCGGTTGTTTGGATGCGATAGGGTTTATTATTGTCGATAACAATCTCGAGGTAATTCAGGTTGTGACCGCCCAGGTTCTCGTCGTTTAAAATGATCTCGCATTGAGCGCCCTTGAATTTTGCCTGGATATAAACACCCGGTGCCCAGATGCGCGGCCTTTGTTTATTGGAAAAATCGATCCGGCCTACATACCTTATATTTCCATTATCAGCCGGAAAGAATTTCAAAACCGGTTTTTTATTCGATCCAAATACCAGCAAAGTACCAACGCATAAAAGAAGAAGCAGGCGGCCAATACGTATCATCATTAATAAAGATAGATGATTTATGTTAATCTGTAGAGACACAACACATTGTGTCTCCCGAATTATATCCTACAAATACTTCTTCCACCAATTGGATATGAACGCCCGGGGTTCTTCCGGTTTGCCCGGCTCAGGTACAAACAGTTCGATGTGCTTTTCTTTAGCGTATTGCAGCAAGCGTTCAATCGGTTCATACCAGGTATGCGGAGCCAGGTTAAACGTGCCCCAATGGATCGGCATCATCAGCTTACCTTGTAAGGCCAGGTGCGCGTTCGAAGCGTGATCGGGCCCCATGTGGATATCGGGCCAGTATTGTCCGTAAGCACCAATTTCAAGCATCGTTAAATCGAACGGACCGAATGTGTCGCCAATCTCCCTGAAGCCGGGAAACCAGCCGGAATCGGCACCGAAAAATATATTGTGGGTATGGCCTTTGATCACGAACGACGACCAGAGCGTTTCGTTGCGACCGATAACTCCCCGCCCGCTGAAATGCCGCGAGGGAGTTGCAGTAATGTTGCAGTCGGTACCGATCATTACGCTGTCGCCCCAATCCAGTTCGGTGATGTAATTGGCTTCTATGCCCCATTTTTCCAAATGAATACATACACCGAGCGAGCAAATGAACCGTATATTTTTTCCGGCGAAAAACTTAATGGTGTTTTTGTCGAGGTGGTCGTAATGATCGTGCGAAATAAGGATGGCATCCAGCGGCGGAAGGTCTTCCGGCGCGATAGGCGGCGCAAAGAACCGTTTCGGTCCGAAGAATGAACTGAACGACACGCGTTCGCTCCAAACCGGGTCGGTTAAAATAGTTTTTCCGTCAATCTCGATCAGCAAGCTCGAATGCCCGATCAGCGTGATCCTTAAACCGGTTTCAGGAGGGGCTTGTAACACTGAAATATCGGTTTTAAACGGACCTATTTGCTGCTTAGGAGTATTTTCGGCTTTGTTGCTGTAATATTCTTTTAGAATCGGGATTAATTTGCCAAATCCGGCATCATCTGTAGGTATCGGATTCAGAAACTTCTTCCCTTTTTTACGCGCCCCTGCTATGCTCATAAATAGTAGTAGATTTCCTGCGTCGAATATACTACGCAGTTATGCTGAGATAGCTATAACACGGAATTGTTACAGTATCCCCTCTATCCCAACAATTCGTAACTGTTTAGGTTTAACCGTGAGGCTGATTTTTTAAAAAGGTGATCGCCTGCTCACAAAACTGCAGCAAAGGCCCGGGCAGCGATGGCAAAGTGTAAGGCTGCGATGCTCCGAAAACATGGTCTGCGCCTTTTATCACAGAAAATTCTGCATCGGGATTGGCCGATCTTAACTCCTCAGCGTGAGCCAGCGGCACGGTGGTATCTTCGTCGCCATGTACGATGAGCCAGGGCTGTGTTAGTTTGGCGGCGTGGGTTTTAATATCCAGCCGGGCCGGATTTTTTTCAAGATCGTCCAGCAGTCTCACCTTCAGCGGCATCTGCTGACCGGTTCGCTTATTGGTGATATAGGTAATGCCGGTTAAGCGCCATTGCGGCTCTATCTCTTTGGGCCATAAATTCCGGAAGCCGGAAATAGACGCCATGGTTACGAGTTTAGTGATCCGCGGGTCTTCGGCTGTTTTGATGATGCTCATGCCGCCGCCCATGCTATGGCCGATGAGGTAAACGCTTTTTGCCGCCGCTATGCCTGATCCGCCGCATGCAAAATCAATAACGGCTTTCAGATCTTCCAGTTCAATTGAAAAAGTGTTATCAGCAAAGGCGATCATATCGGCAAACTCCACCGGGTTATCCACTGTAGTGCCGTTATGCGAAAAGTTGAATTTGAGAAAGCGGAAGCCGTGTTCGGCAAAATAATTGGCCATTAGGTTATAAGCGCCCCAGTCTTTAAACCCTTTAAATCCGTGGGCAAATATTATCAGCGGGGCATTTTTGGCCGGTGTACGGTAGGTAAGATCCATCAGCATGCCGCGGCCCTTGGCGCCGGGAATGTTGAAGCTTTGTTTTTTGATCATGGTTGACCAAAGATAGTGGAAAAACGGTTCGATATGATAATACAAAAACGGGCTGTCATACTGAGGTTCCCGAAGTATGAGGGGTGGCCTTACGAAGCGACATCATCCGCCGTGCAAACCGACTATGGCGTTCGCGCTCATCCTTCGAGAGCCATGAAAGGTTAATATTGAACGTGCAGGCGGATGTCATCCTGAGCTTGTCGAAGGGCGGCGTGCGCAATGGCCAATGCCCGCGCTAAGCATGGCGTACAAGCCCCGCGCTCATGCTTCACTTCGGGAACCTCAGTGCAAGCTTATACCTCAGCATGACAGCCTTTTTTTGTGATTTCACCTTCAGAGACCCCGGATTTTATAACTCAGCATGGCACCCTCTTTAATATTGCCGATGTGTTTGCGTTAGTGATAGCAGCGGATACCGGCCAAAAGCGTAAGGCCCGCAGGCGAGCGGATAGCACGGGCCGCATGCAACGCCCGCATTCTGAACCGGGATTTATTGAATTTTAGAATTTACAAAATTTTTCAACCATAATCTCTGCTCTTATTCCCGCACACCACCACGCCTGCAAAATCAATAGCGTTTGTAATGCCAATCGTATACGGGCAACCAAAGGGCTTATTTTTAACGTATTTCCTAATGTAAAAAGGCCCATCGGTATGCGCCTGACAAAATGTAGACAACCCGCGGGCGATATATAGAATGGTATAATCTCAAAGTAAGATTCCGGATTATAGAAATCCTAAACCCGTGCAACTACGTAAATGTGATGAAAGGTACCAGGCTTGTTTTTTTAAGAAAATTCATTTTTAATGATATAAAATTTTACTTTAGCCGCCCTTTACAGAATTTTTATATAATAATTGTTCCCCTAACGCTTATTTATAAACATTCTAAATACAACTGTATGACAAAGACTTGACATTGCATCGTTGTAAACCTGTTATTTTTGTTGGGTCAAATTTTAAAATAGCTTTGAAGTATCTAAAGGTAATTGCTTTTACGCATAAACAGATTGAGCTGAAGGAGTTGGGGAAATTGGTATTATGCCAGGAGAATTTAACCGATAAACTTCACAGGGTGAAATCACAATTTGGCATCAACGAGATCTTTTACCTTTCAACCTGTAACCGGGTTGAGTTTGTCCTTCTTACCCCCCAAACTGTCGACAGGGCTTTTGCCAAACAATTTATGGATGCCATTGATATGGGCCTTTGCCCGGTATCAACAGGTACGTTCTTGGATTCGGCCGCAATTTATGAAGACAGGGAGGCACTGGAACACTTGCTGCGCACCTCATGCTCGTTAGAAAGTATGGTGGTTGGTGAGAAAGAGATCCTGGCCCAGTTGCGCAAGGCTTACGAGGATTGCCGCGAGGCCGGCCTCACCGGCGATGGTTTACGCATGTTCATGAACTGCATTGTAAAAACCGCCAAAGAAGTTTATACCCACACCAATATTTCAAAGAACCCGATATCGGTAGTATCGCTGGCTTACCGCAAACTGCGCGATCTGAAACTTTGCACCAACGCCCGTGTGCTTATCATCGGTGCAGGCGAAACTAACCGCAATCTTTCAAAATATCTTCAAAAACATAAGTTCTCCAATTTCGCCGTTTTTAACCGTACGGTTGAGAAAGCTGCGAAATTAGCCGCTGATCTAAGTGGTGAAGCATTCAACCTGGAAGCACTGAAAACCTACAACAAAGGTTTCGATGCTATCATCACCTGTACATCGTCTACCGAGCCGCTCATCACTCCTGAAGTTTATGCAGGATTGCTGAATGGCGAAACCGGCAAAAAGACCATTGTTGATTTAGCCGTACCGAACGATACGCATCCCGATGTGCTGGAGCAATTCCCGGTCAACTTTATCGAGGTGCACTCGTTAAACGAAGTTGCCAAGAAGAATCTGCAGGAGCGCTATGAAGAACTTACCCACGCCGAAGCGATTATCGAACAAAACATCAATGAGTTTTTGGTAGAACTTAAACAGCGCCGCATAGAGCTGGCTATGCGCCAGGTTCCTGAAAAGATCAAAGAGATCCGCAATACCGCCATTAATTCTGTTTTTGCAGACGAAGTACAAGGCATGGACGAAGCCAGCCGCGAAGTACTGGAAAAAGTGATCAACTACATGGAGAAAAAATATATCAGCGTGCCGATGATCATGGCAAAGGATATATTGATCAATAATAATTAAGCGCTACACTGCTCTTCCTTATCATCAAGTTTTACGCTTATTTGATAAAAACCAATACATTTGTGATACACAGTGTGTAATCATATGCCTACCGAACGTCCGAAAATTTATTTAAGTAAAGTACACATCAAGGGCTTCAAGTCTATTGAGGATCTGACTGTTGATTTTCAGAAAGATTTAAATATATTAATTGGAAAAAATGGCTCTGGGAAGTCTAATTTTTTTGAAGCTGTCTATCGATTACTACGTGAGCGTAATCTCGGATTTTATTCGTATGCTAAAGTTCAATTTGTTTCGTCCGACGACCATCTATTCTGGTTAGAATTACATAAGATCTCGCAAAACATTAATCTAAAAGAAGAAGACGGGGAAGATCGTGTGAATATAGTTGAAAGGTTTAGTGTCGATAATAAAATTGTGTTTGATAGTATTGAAGCTACAGATCATCGAGATAGATTTATGTTCAATAATAAATTGCGAAGCTATGGTAAGGGAAGTACTTTAAGATCTATCTTTGTAAGATTCGGCTACGCCGCTATTTCTCCTTTGTATGTGAAATACGCCCTTCCAGATTTTTTACAATTGCAATGTCTAAGTGTTCCGGGAACATTCAAAATACACATTGAAGATGATTTTTCTATGTGGGAATATCCTACAACGATAGGTTCTTTAACGAGAATATTAAATAACATTGAAATCGTTCACGATGATTCAATAAAACAAATAAAAGCAATAAATAAATCTAATTTTTATAAGCGTTTAGAATTTGGCGAAGAGTTACTAAATAATCTAAAACGCTACAGTAATATTCAGGAGATAAAATTCAACAACAATCTAAACGTTTATCACGACGACAAATCGGTTATAATTGAAAATATCAAAGTCGATTTTAAGGTTAATGGGAATTGGCTGCCCTGGTCGCAGTTATCGGATGGTACTCAGCGTTTGTTTTATATCATTGCTGAAATAACAGATTCAAACGGCCCGATATTTATTGAAGAACCTGAATTAGGTGTACATCCGCATCAGTTCAATTTGTTGATGGATTTCCTGAAGGAACAGTCTCAAAAAAAACAGATAATCATATCATCACATTCTCCAAAGGCATTGGATCATTTGTCGCCAGATGAGCTCAATGATATTTTGATTGCTTCATACGATAAGAAAGAAGGCACATCAATACGGCATCTTACAAACAAGGAAATAAATAAAGCGAAAAAGTACATGAAGGAAGTTGGTTTCTTTAGTGATTATTGGATGCTTTCAGATTTAGAGTAATGGTAAGAGTCGGGCTTGTGGGCGAAGATCCTAATGATACGTCTTCTATAAAAAATCTGATTGAAAAGAGGTATAAAAAAACTGTCAGATTTTATCCTTTGGCTAAAAACGTAAAGGGATATCATTTAGATTCAATTAAGATAAAGAATGTTTTACGTACAGAGTTTGCCGACAAGAAGTGTCACTTCGTTGTTTACATTCGGGATTTAGATGCATTGAAGTCAGAAAAAGCAAAGTTGCAGGAGAAAATAAACTGGTTTAAAAATTTAGATACGGTTACCAATAATAAAGGCGTTTTGCTTTTGAATATATGGGAGTTAGAGGCATTGATATTTGGTGACATAGCAACTTTTAATTCGATTTATAAACTGAAATATAAGCCAAAGCAGGCCCCAACTTACATAAAAGAGCCGAAAGAGGTATTAAAGAAGATAACTTCAGGCTCAAATAAAAAATTTAACGAATCTGATTGCCCTGATCTTTTCAAAAAACTGGATATTGATAAAATTGAGGAAACGTGCGAATGTTTTAAGGATTTTATTGAGAATTTTGAAAAACGATTAAATGAGTAATTATTTCTTAATATTATGCTGAAGGCATTTATAAAATCCCCCCTCCGTCACCCCTCCCTCATATCCTAAATTTATTCCTCCAATCATTCTTCTAAAAACTTAAATTTGCGGTTGCAAATAATTAAGCCCTTGGACAGAACATTAATCATCGGAACCCGCGGCAGCGATCTTGCCCTTTGGCAGGCCAACTTTGTGAAAGACAGCCTGACTGCAATTAATATCAACGCTGAGCTAAAGATCATTAAAACGCAGGGCGACCGGATTCTTCACCTCAGCCTTGATAAGCTGGAAGGCAAAGGTTTTTTTACCAAGGAGCTGGAAGAAGAATTATTGGCAGGAACCATCGATCTTGCGGTACACTCGCACAAGGACCTGCCAACTGAAAATCCTCCGGGACTCACTATCGCAGCAGTTTCAGAACGGGAAGACCCATCTGAACTACTGCTGATACTGAAAGATTGTGTAGACGTTCATCAGAAGTTCTCTGTGAAATATGGTGGTATTGTAGGTACCTCGTCTAACCGGCGCAAGGCGCAATTGCTGGCTTATCGCCCCGACCTTGACATCCAAGACCTGCGCGGCAATGTACCTACCCGTGTGGGCAAACTCCGCGACGAGAATTACGACGCCATCATGATTGCCAAAGCCGGCGTGAGCAGGCTCGGGCTTGATCTGAGCGATTTTTATGTGGAGGAATTAACCCCAACTGAGCTTATCCCCGCACCGGCGCAAGGTGCGCTGGCCATCCAGATCCGCGAAAGTGATACCGAGCTTTTTGAAGCATTGCAGCCCTTGCATCACGCCGATGTTGCCGAAGAACTGGCGGTAGAACGCACCGTATTAAAACTCTTTGGCGGCGGCTGCCACATGCCTTTGGGCTGCTACTGCCGCAAGGATAACGATGTTTTCCAGGTGTTTACCTCAAAGGCCGATGAAGGCGACGAGTTTCCCGACCGTTTGTTCTTAGAAGCACCGGCTACCGAAGGCCTTGCTCAAAAAGTGGTTTCGTTCTATAATACCAGCCGCATATTCCCGCTGAAGGTTTTCATATCGCGCGAGCTTTCGGAACAAAGCTATTTCCGCAGGGCTTTGGAAAAACGGGACATAGAAGTGGAAGCACGTTCGCTGATCCGCACAACGGCGGTGATCACCAAACTGGATAGCTACATTTTAAAGAATGCCGACTGGGTATTCTTCAGCAGTAAGAATGCCGTAGAGTACTTTTTCCAGCTCGATCCGCTGCTGCCTAAAAAGGTAAAGTTCGGCGTAATGGGAACAGGGTCTGAAGATATGCTGCGCCGCAAAGGTCATTTTGTTGATTTTACCGGCGAAGGCGATCCTGAAGACGTGGCTAAAGAGTTTGCGGCCCTGGCCAGCGGACAAACCGTTGTTTTCCCGATAGCGCAAAACTCTTTACGCAGCGTTCAGCAGGCTTTGTCGGCCGATACAAAGGTCATCGAGCTGACGGTATATGAAACTATACTGGAAGACGATGTGGAACCAACCGGTGCCGAGATCATGGTGTTTACCAGTCCGTCGAACGTGGAAGCTTATTTTGTAGACAACCTGCTCGACCCCGATCAGAAAATAATAGCCATCGGTGTATCGACCGGCAAAAAACTGGACGAGATCGGTGTAAAATATACGCTGCCTTATTCCCCTGACGAAACAGGTTTGGCCGAAGCGGTTTTCGGAACCATTTGCCTGAGTCACCGGTGTTAGGTTGTTCATTAGTTCACGGTTCATCAGTTCATTGGAACAGGTCGCAAACTTTTCACCAATGAACTAATGAACCAATCAACCAATGTACCACACCATCATTTGTATGACATAAAATTTCTTTGCCGGAGCCAAAATCCCTATAATTGCCCCAGTTTCCATAACTTTGACAACTCTTTTGGGCGGACATAACGCCTTAGAAACAGTGAGGATAAGCATGTTACAAAGACCACGTAGAAACCGGAAAAGTGAAGCCATCCGCCAGATGGTGCAGGAAACGCACATCAGCGCGGCCAACCTGATATTCCCCTTATTTATTGTTGACGGTACAAACCAGAAAACAGAAGTAGCCTCGATGCCGGGCATTTACCGGTATTCGATAGATAATTTGCTGCGCGAGGTGGAAAGCTGTCTGAAACTGGGCTTAAACTCTTTCGACCTGTTCCCAAATATCGAAGAATCGTTAAAAGATAAATACGCTACCGAGAGTCACCGTGAGGAGAGCCTGTATCTGCGCGCCATCCGCGAGGTGAAGAAAAACTTCCCGGAGGCTTGCGTAATTACGGATGTTGCGATGGACCCTTACAGCAGCGATGGTCACGACGGTATTGTAGAAAACGGCCAGATCCTGAATGATGAAACACTTGAAGTACTGGGCAAAATGGCCCTGGCGCATGCGCAAATGGGTGCCGATATTATTGCACCAAGCGATATGATGGATGGCCGCGTAGGCTACATCCGCGAGGTATTGGATGATAATAATTTCACCAATGTCTCGATCATGTCGTACTCGGCAAAATATGCCAGCGCGTTTTATGGTCCGTTCAGGGATGCGTTGAATTCTGCACCGAAATTTGGCGATAAAAAGACTTACCAGATGAACCCGGCCAATCAGCGTGAAGCATTGATAGAGGCAAGGCTCGATGAAGCAGAAGGTGCCGATTTCCTGATGGTGAAACCTGCTCTTTCCTACCTCGACGTGATAAAATTAATAAAGGATGATACTGAACTGCCCGTTGCAGCGTATAATGTGAGCGGCGAATATGCCATGATCAAAGCCGCCGTGCAAAAAGGCTGGCTGAATGAGCAGCGCGCCATAACCGAGGTGTTAACCAGCATCAGGCGTGCCGGTGCAACCGCTATTTTAACTTACCATGCCAAAGAGGTGCTGGTGAATGGATGGATTTAAGGAGAGGCTTAAAGAGGTAAAAGCAGAAAGGCCAAAGCAAAAAGCTTTTGAAAAGAGATAATTCGACAACGGAAAATATTAGATCAATTTGAAAACGCTTTGAATTTCAGGCATTTAGCTAATAGGTAAATACAAAAAATATAAACGGGTCAAAGATTTAGGCTTTCTGCTTTCAGCTTTGACTTTTAAAAAGGCTTTAAGCTTTCCGCTTTACGCCTTAAGCTTAAAAACCATGTTTGAATCAATAAAAAAGAAATTTACTGCTGAGGGAAGTAATGAGCCGGTTGGGACAACTACAAAGCCGGACATTAGCCGAGAAAGATCGGCGGAATTGTATGAGAAGGCCAAGACGTTTTTTCCGGGTGGGGTGAACTCGCCGGTCAGGGCGTTTAAATCGGTTTACGGCACACCGCTGTTTATCAAAAAAGGTGACGGCAGCCATTTGTGGGATGCGGATGATAACGAATTTATTGATTTCTGCTGTTCGTGGGGCCCGCTTATCCTGGGCCATAACAACGCGAAAGTTCGTGAAAAGGTGACCGAAGTGATGCAGAACGGCATGTCGTTCGGGGCGCCTACCGGCTTGGAAAATGAACTGGCCGAGCTCATCATCAAAAACAATAAATTTATTGAGAAGATCCGTTTTGTAAGCTCGGGTACCGAGGCGGTAATGTCGGCCATACGGCTGGCCCGCGGCTATACCAAACGTGATAAGATCTTAAAATTCGAGGGCTGCTATCATGGTCATTCTGATTCGTTGCTGGTAAAAGCAGGCAGCGGATTGGTGACCTTTGGCGAAACTTCATCGGCCGGTGTTCCGAAATCATTTGCAGACGAAACCATCGTGGTTGCACTGAATGATAAGGATGCGCTTGCCAAAGCATTTGATGAATTTAAAGATCAGATAGCTGCAGTGATCATCGAGCCGGTTCCGGCCAACAATGGTTTGCTGCTACAGGAAAAAGAATACCTGCAATACCTGCGCGACATCTGCACAAAAAACAGCACTTTGTTGATTTTTGATGAGGTGATCTCTGGATTCAGGCTTGGTTTTGAAGGAGCTGCGGGTTATTATCAAATTAAACCCGATATCCTTACTTACGGTAAAATTATAGGCGGTGGCTTGCCTGTTGGCGCTTACGGTGCATCGGCAGAGATCATGGGCCACATTTCGCCAGATGGCGGCGTTTACCAGGCGGGTACCTTATCGGGCAACCCGGTTGCCATGGCCGCAGGTATTGCTCAATTGAGTGAACTACTGCGCATGGGCTTTTACCGCGATATCAACAATAAAACGGAAGAATTTGCCGCTTCTATACAGCGCTTTGCCACTGCACGTAATTACAAGTTTAAGGTTTACCATATCGGGTCGATATTCTGGTTCGCCTTTACCGATAAGGAAGCCATCCGCAGAGCTGACGAGATAGACGCATCAAGCATGGAAAAATTCAAAAAAATGCACCGCGAATTGCTCAACCGCGGCATTTACCTGGGCCCGTCGGGCTACGAGGTTGGATTTATATCATCGGCCCATACAAAAATCGATTTGGAAAAGGCAAAACGTGCTATATTTGATAGCCTGGAAGTGGTGTTCAGAGAGAAATAAGTTGGCAGTTGGCGGTAAGCAGTTGGCAGTTGTCCAACTTGCTTTGAACTGCTCACTGCAAACTCAAAACTGCAAACTGAAATGACAAGACCATTTGTAATATTTTACGCGCTCATCACCTACGCATTGGCGCAGTTGATCTGGTGGGCCTACTCGCTGGTTAGCGCGAATCCCAGGAGCCTGGGTATGATCCTGAGCGAGGGCTCGGTTTTTATCTTCGTGTTCTTTGCCGGGGCTTACTCGCTGCATAAATCAATTGCCCGCCAGCGCAGGCTTGCGGAGCAGAAAAAGAACTTCCTGCTGTCGGTTACACACGAGCTGAAATCGCCGCTGGCATCCATCAAAATATTGCTGCAAACCATCCAGAAAAGAGACCTGACCAAAGAGCAGACACTCGATTTCATAGGCAAATCTTTGCGTGATATAGAACGTTTGGACGATATGGTAGAGAATATGCTGCTGGCCTCGAAGATCGAAAACAGCAGTTATACCTTCCCTAAGGATAAATTCAATCTTTCGGTTTTGGTAGATAGCATTGTGAACCGCTTGCAGATCACCAAATGCGAGGGTACCCAGCAGATCATCGATGCCGAGATCGAACCTAAAATTGAGATAACCGGGGATAAATTTGCGCTGACTTCTGTGGTAACTAACCTCATAGAAAATGCTATAAAGTACTCCGGGCCTTGCGAAACGGTAGATGTAAAACTATTTCAAAAGGAAGGCAAAGTGTTTTTAGAAGTGGCGGATCATGGTATTGGGATAGCCGATCATGAGAAAAGCCGTATCTTCGAAAGATTTTATCGCGTAGGATCTGAGGATACCCGCAACACCAAGGGAACGGGCTTAGGTCTGTATATTGTAAAAGAAGTGCTCGATAAGCACCAGGCAAGTATAAAAGTGAGGGATAACCGTCCG
>DATCQV010000094.1:0-11973 GCA_036569325.1 Mucilaginibacter sp.
AAAATATTCAGGTGCCTATATCGGCGGTGTCCACCTCTTCCCATTCCGAACAGAGAAGTTAAGCCCGCCAGAGCCGATGGTACTGCAGTAAAATGTGGGAGAGTAGGTCGGTGCCAAATCTTATCAGTTAGCCCGTGTTCAATAGAACATGGGCTTTTCTGCTTTTATAAGCCTTCCTATGCGGAGATTACTTCCTTCCTCTCAAACATGTAAGGAGAAGAGAATTTGTAACCGTGGTTCGTTACTTTTCCTTAAATTGGCGTTTCATTCACCCTTATGAAATTCAATACCCCAATAATCAGGATTTTTATAATATTAGCCTCACTATTAACCCAACATACGGCCTTCGGCCAGAATACCCTTAAAATCATTCCTTTACCTACAGCTATCAGCGGTGTCAACGAAGAATTCTCCGGCATGGCCTCATGGAAGAACCGGATCTACCTGCTACCGCAATATGGCGATCATAAGGAAACAGGTCTGAACGGCGATTTCAACCTTTACAGCATCGGCAAAGACAGCGTTGGCCGGGTAGTGGATGGAATAGATACTTCAGTCACTAAGTTCCGCACCATAAAAGTTACCGGACTGGATAAGCTGCCCGATTCTGTTAAACGCTATTACCAGGGCTTCGAGGCGATAACTATTATTAATAAAACCGTGTTCCTTTCCATCGAAACAGAAGATAGTTATGCTTATTGTTTTGTGTTGAAAGGTACATTAAATGACGTCACAAACCAGATAGTTATCGATCCGTTCAACTTTACTTCGCTGGCAAGGCGCCCTTTTATCAGCAATGCCGGTTTTGAAAGCCTCACGTACCTGCCGGATGAGAATAAACTGATAGCTTGTTATGAATTTAACGCTTCAGCTAATGGCGGCACCGGCTATCTGATCGATACAGCTTTGAAAGCGGTGCCGGTGCCTGTACAAACGCCGTTTCTATATTTCAGGCTTACTGATATTGTTGCTACCGGTAATAATGAGATCTTCGGTTTGAACTATCACTGGAATGGTGATTATAATACATACCTGAATAACAATATCCTAAGTAATCAGGAGTCCAATATTCAGGCAGCAATTCCCGATCTGAGGGATAGTATCGCTCAAAATAAAAGCTATTTGCAACAAAGGCCCTTTGCCCGCATAGTCAAATTAAAAAACTATAAGGATAAGCAATGGACCCAGGTAGTATCGTTCGACGCTTTTAAAAACAATTGGGAAGGCATTGCCTTATTCAGGAAAGGTGCGCTGGTTATAACAGATGCTAACCGGAGCGGCAAACAATTAACTACCTTCGCTTACATAGAATTTTAGCGAATTATTATACAACAACCATGTTAATGATCATCTTCAACATTTTTTTCTGTATTGCATTCCTGGCGTTCGCCTACGTAAACCTCAACGATGTTGATGCCGCACTTTGGGTCACCATTTATATGGTAGCTGCAATTTGCTGCGGATTGGCCGCTTTCGGGCGGTATTACCCGGTCGTATATCTTGTTTCAATTGCGTTTTACCTGGTATATGCTATTATTTTGTTTTTCTCTAAGGATGGCGTACGCGATTGGATAGTAGTTTATAAAAGACCCAGCATTGTGGAAACCATGCAGGCCGAAAAACCTTACATCGAAAAAACGCGGGAGTTCTTTGGCTTGCTTATTGCCGCCGGCGTGTTAGTTGTCGATTATTTTGTGCTATAAAGAAAACCGCAGCTTTTGGGGCTAACGGCCTTAGTTAGAGTTGGCAAACAACTATTTTTTCGACTATAGGCAATTAAATGGCTTAGTTAGAGAAGTCTGAAGGTCTATGGCAGGAAGGTTTAAAAGATAGATTTGAAAATGCTTCCCAATAAAAAGTCCCGCTTACGGCGGGACTTTTTATTGGGATAAATATGATTTAGTTGATCATCTATTCAGATACCTTATAAAGTACCCAATCATTAGTTTCATACACCCGGTGTAATTTCAGTGCGCTATTGGCTTTTTTCACCACAGGTACATATTTATTGTTAAGCTGTGTAAAGCCTGTTACTTCATTCTTTTCTGTTGCCAGCAGGATATAGTCGTCATAGCGGGCCGGGGCCTCGATGGCGCTCAAAAACGCGCCCTGGTAGGGCAGGGTATATCTGCTCAGATCGTCTTTGTTTTTGGCAAAGGCAACAACCGGGTAGGCAATGGCATCGTCAACCAGAACATGCGAGTCGGCAGGCAGGCTGTGAATATATTCTGCCAGTTCTTTGTTTTCCTGTTGATGTGTATCATTCGTCCGGTTAAACAGAACGGTAATAAAATTCTGCTCTTCGAAGATCGACGAGTTTTTCAGGAATATGTAACCGGTGTAAAGTTGTACAAGCGTTAATACGCCCACTATGGTTTTCAATATGGTTTGGTTACGAATAACCTGCGCCCGGTAAAGGATACACAATAACGACAGTACCAGGAATACCAGGTAATACTCGTGCACCAGGAACACCTTCTCGTATTTGATGTGCAGGAACTCGATGAAGGCAAAGGGCGTAAGCAACGTCAATACCTGGTAAGTACTGTTTCTGAACAGGTAGATAGCCACCAGGATAAGCGGACAAAACAATAGTACCCTTGCCGATATCAATATCGATGTTTCCGGGATATGGTAGGTTGTACTGGTCGATAACTGGTCGAAGCTCAGTTTATCGGCCAGCACTGTCCAGGTGGCATAGGGGCTTTCGCTGAAGTAGTTCAGATCCTGCGCGTGGGTAAGGTTCAGCAGCTTATAGCAAACAATACAGGCCAGCGGGAGCACAAACAGGATAATATAAAGCGCAAAGGTTTTATTTACCAGTTTACGGCGCAGCGAGGGATTGTTAAAGCTGATGAACAAACGGAAAATAGATTCCTGCTCGCCCAGGTTCAAACTTTTAATAGTGATGGATAATACCAGCGGGATAAAAAACAGGGTAAGCCAGATGAACTTATAATCGCAGAAAATAAGCAACACCAAACTGATACTCGCAATAGATACGTGGAAGGTGGTATTGGAGCGATAGAACTTCAGCAGGTTAAAGAAGAACATGAAGAAGAAGATCAGCACCAGCGCAATTGACTTACCTGAACAGGCCGCATACAGCATACCCGGATGAAGCGTAAACACCACGATGAGCACCAGCAGGTAAAAATCATCCTTTGCCCTTTTCATCAGCGGACTGGCTATCATAAGGAACAGGATCGCCGTACAGATAGAAGACGCGATAATAGGCGCTATCATGGCCGTCCATGCCGAAAATGAAAACAGGAACGATGTGTAGAACGGTATAATAGGCGCCGTTAACCCCATTACCTTAAGGCGGTTGCCCGATCCATCGAGCACAATACGCGCTTTCTCGATGTAGAACATGGCTTCCTGGCTGAAGTAACCTAAATGGTTAAGGTAAATACCGCATACCAGGTAGTAGATCGCCAGTAAAATGGTGATAAGTATCAGATATTTGGATTGATTTCTCATTTAACAACGTTTGTTGGATTGTTAACTTTACTAAGCCCGTGTTCGGTTTTTTCCCAGTAAAACGGTTTAACAATTAATTGGTACAAGCCTTTAAATGCCGATACCGAGTGCATTAACCAGTAAACCGGGTTGGCAATAGAGAAAAGGATCAATTCGTAAAAGCGCCTTTTAAATACGGCCATCATGTTAATATAGATCATGAGGATGTTACCCACCATCAGGTTGAAGATCGACATAAACAGGATCCAGTCGGGGAACAGCGTACGGATGGTCGAAAGGTCGAACACGAGGTAGCTGATGAAAATGGCCAGCAGGAACGGGTATACCAAAAACGTAAGTGGTGTAGCGCCGATAAAGAAGTTAAATCCTAAAAAACCTTTCCAGCCCAGTCTCTTGATCAATGCCACCGGGTTACGCATGTGCACCAGGTAGGTTTGCATGTAGCCCTTGATCCAGCGTGAACGCTGACGGATCCAGTTGATCGGTTCGTTATTGGCTTCCTCGTAGGTGGTTGAGTTTACAACCGCAATTTTATAGCCTTTTGCATAAGCGCGCAGACCCAAATCGGCATCTTCGGTAACGTTGAACGGATCCCAGGCGCCAAGTTCAATCAGGCTCTCCAGCTTAAAGTGGTTGCTTGTACCTCCCAGCGGGATTGGAATATCCAGGGTATCAAGTCCGGGCAGCATGTAATCGAACCAGTACGAATACTCGAGGGTAAACATACGGGTAAGGAAGTTCTCGTTGCGGTTAAAGTAATTCAGCGCGCTCTGGATGCAGATATAGTTTGAAGGCAGTTTACCAAACATCGCTACCACTTTTTTCAGCTGGTCGGTATCCGGAATATCCTCGGCATCATAAATGGTCAGGAATTTTCCACGCGAGAAGTGAAGGCCGTAGTTGCAGGCTTTCGGCTTGGTTTTAGGCATGTGGTATGGTACCACGATAACTTCGAAAATGGCGGGGAAGTCCAGGTTACGAACAGCATTCAGCGTTTTATCATCGTCTTCCTCGATCAGCAGCTTCACATCAAGCTTTTCGCGGGGATAATCGAGTGCCTGCAGGTTCCAGATCAGTTTTTTGATCAGCTTATCTTCCTTGTAAACAGGAAGAAGGATAGTATAAACAGGCAGCTCGGCTTCAACTATGTCGTGCAGGTCGTCGCGGGTTACGGCCTGGTGCAGTTCGAAACGTGAGCCCATCAGCGCCAAAAACAGTTTAAACAATATGGCTACCAGGAAGAACGTACTGATTAAAACGTTGATGATGATGGAAGTATTTTTAAAACTAACCACCAGGCCAACGGTAACCAGGCCTAACAATATAAACAGGAAGGCCAGCTGGCCGGTAGAGAAAGTAATAAATGCAGAGCTGTTAGGGTCGCGGTTTAAAAGCTCGAATACGGCCGATTTTACATATTTATCGCCAATAAGCTTATGGCTAAGCCAGGTAACCTCCAGGTCGTCGGCCATGATGATCTCCGGTTCGCAATCATAGGTAAACCGGATAAAGTCGATAAAAAGCTGATTTGATGGGTCGGCCATCACGGTGATGACCCTGCCGTTTTCGATGCGCAGGGGTAATGCAAGGTGCTGGTCGGCAAATTTTAGTTCTATCTTGCTTAGTACCTCGGGGTCATAAGCAAGCTCCCTGACAGGCTTAAACGAGTAGCCTGCCTGTGTTATGGAACGCTCGTAGTTTTTACGAGAAACATAACCGAAGTTTAAGGCTACCTTAAGGAACGACTGGCCTAACTGGGCTGCTAAATCATTGATCTTTTCCCGATCTTGCCTGGATATAAAACCATCGTTAACCAAAAGTTCAGGAATTGACATACTTGTTTTTAGTAAAGTGTTTAAAAACTACCCGGTGTGGTAAATTTAGTCTTAAGTCTTGGGTCCTAAGTCTTGAGTCTTAGCCTTTAAGTCTTAAGTTTAAAGAACCCAATGAGACTTTAAACTTAAGACTAAAGACTTTGAACTAATTAATCGTTATACAATTCCTGTGACCTTTGTACTCTTGAACGAACAAACAGGAATGAAAGCAGTATCAGAACTAATATACCAAGCAATATGTACAGGTTGTATTTTTCCCAGAATTGGGTTATTGCGCTCTTGGTATCAACATACTCAACGTTTTCGCTCGATTTATTGATGTTGAACAGGTATTTGTTCGAGTTAACATCGGTTACACAAACGTTGCTCGACAATGTTGAAAGCTGCTCGGTAATTGAACGTGCTGCAGCAATGAATGCTTCTGATATGTGCGAGCCTGTTGCAGTTAATACCAGCGTGGCATTATTGCTGCGGCCGTAGAAGATCTGCGCCAAACCGTTCGACGTCGTATCTGACAGCGAGTACACCACCTTATTGTTTTCGGTGTTATACAGCCTGAAGTTTTGGTTAAACTTGATAGGTGCGTCAGGGAACTGGTTCAATAACGGGTCTTCCTTGCTTAAGAGGGCAATGATGTTATATTTCTTCAAGTCGCCTGCAGGGATATCGCTTGAGTAAGAGAACTCAGGGAAGTTATTAGAGTTGATGTTGTTGTTCAACTCATAGATAATTTCGCCGATAGCACCTGCTGCGTATTTAGAATATTCTTTTGATACGACAATACGGGTAGTGCCGCTGTTGAAGGCTTCAGGATATTGATAGAAGCTCAGGTCGTTCGAAATGAATGGGTTCTTAGATTCCAGGTATGATTTTTCTGCATCAATTTCACCGAAGAAATTAATAAAGCTGTTTTTACATAAGCCATTGCTTGGGAAGAAACGGAATTCAGCCTCTAAGGTGTTGTATTTGTGATGCTGGTAACGGTTAATAGTTACCGAAGTGTTCAGTTTACCTGATGCATCCAATTTTTCACTGCTGATCAGTAAGCCATTCAGGTAAATGTTGAAATAACCTCTGTCGCCTGCGCTTAGGCCGCTGTAGTTACCAATGAAACGTATTTCAACTTCTTTTGGCGTAAAGTTAAAGTCGCTGTTTTTAAAGCTATAAGCACTTTTTAAGGAGCCGATACCTGAAAGGAAATCGCTTGAACCGCCGATTTGTTTAAGCGATAATTTCGAGCGGTTCTCATCAACAGTTTTGAAGTATGTGTTCGAAGCCTGGTCGATTAACAGGTAATCGCCAAAAGTTGAATTTAAGATATTGACATTACCTAAAGCTGTGATGGCTTTTTCGTAGCCGGCATCATCGCCGCCGCTAACAAACAGTATTTCGGCAGGTGAAGTTGAAGTGGCTACCGATTTGTGAGGCACCATTACACCTTTTTCGTTAACCATTTGGGTAACGGTATCGGTAACAGTAGACGAAGATTTTGACAGGTAAAGGATACCCTCGTTTGATTGCGGGGAAACCTTGATCAATGAACGTTTGTCATCAGGCAAGGCGCCTAAATTACCTACCTCGATGTAATTCCTTACACTGTCAGGAACAGCACCGGCTTCGTAAACCGAGATCTTTTTACCCGAGATCCTTTTCAGCCTTGCATAAGCCCACGCAACTGCTTTCAGATCCTTCAGGCTTGGACTTGCAGGGTAAACTATCGCAGTCTTCGAGTCGAAGCAATTGCTGATGTTTACATCGTTAAGGCCGGTCTTTGTATTTCTAACCAATGACAGGTAAGAATAATCTTTTACCTTGATCCACATAGCCGGATTGTCCAGGTCCTTACAGATGTCATCGCTGATAGCCAAAAGGGTCTTGATCTGGATCTTCAGGAACTTGTCGGGCGAAAGATCGGCCCGGCTTAAGTTCAGAACAACCTTCTGAATCGAGGAGTCGGCGCTTGAAAGGCGTGCGCTGTAAGCGGGTTTATCATTGATGATTATATTGATAAAAGAATGATCTTTTAACAAGGCCTGCGAAGGCTCAAAATATAATACCAATTTGCTCCCGTTCATTTCCACCATAGGCGAAATCTTAACGTAGATGGAACTTGCGCCACTCATTCCGTAAATGGCGTCGTCATTGTGGCCTAAGGCTTTAAAGGACACAACGCTTTGGGCCAATGATGCCTTACTTAAAAGAAATACAAGGGCTAATAAGGTAAAAAATTTGTTCATTGGTTTGTCAATATTAATTTATTACGTAAAATTCAACTCTAAAATAGTTTCCGTTATCGTTGCTGCGATATGATAGCTCGCCGCCCAGTTCCTGGGTCATCAGTTTTGCTATCGAAAGGCCCAGGCCAACGCGGCTTTCGGTATGTTCAGACGCCTCGCTTAAAGCATTCAGCTTATTGAACATATTATCCAGTTCATACTGGCCGATAGGACTGCCGTCGTCTATAATTTCAAAAATAAACTTCTGGCGCTCCTGGCTGGTACGAACCTTAATGTTATTATTGGTTTGTGAGAACTTGATGGAGTTCGATAATAAGTTCTGGAACACCTGGCCAACAAATACACGGTCGAGGTTAACGTTAACCGGCGTTTTTTCAATTTCATTGATCAGGTGGATGTTCTTCATCTGCGCCGTTTCGCTCAGGCCCTTAAATATGTGCTGTACTTCGGCATTAATGTCAAACACTTCAGGTTTGAACTTTACCTCTGGCGACGATTCGATCTCTTTAACATCCATCAGCTTATTAAGCAGGTACTGCATTTTTTCTGATGCTTCCGATATGTAGCCTATCAGTTCCATCTGGTCGCCGCTCAGACGGTAGCTTTCTTCCTTCAGCATGTTATTACTCATGATGATGGAGCCGGCAAGGTTTTTAAGGTCGTGACCTGCTATATTAATGAAGTTGTTTTTTTGTGTATCCAGCCTGCGCAGCTGCTCGTATTGCGAATCGATAATGTTGTTCTTCTCGGCAATATCGCGGTTCTGGCCTTTCAGCTGTTCGTT
Source organism: Mucilaginibacter sp. (assembly GCA_036569325.1). GTDB lineage: Bacteria > Bacteroidota > Bacteroidia > Sphingobacteriales > Sphingobacteriaceae > Mucilaginibacter. The sequence goes on from DATCQV010000094.1 coordinate 8,340, forward strand.
CGATTTACTGATGAGCAGCTGCGAGCGTACATCTCGTTCTATTATTTTATAGCGTGCGCCCGGTACAAAGCACGAGATGAGTGCGATGATAAAGAACAGGCTGCCGCCGTTTGCAATTACGATATCTAAATTATACTGGCAGAACAGGTAGAAGAATATAGCCAGCAGCACTAATGCCGTTAAGGCTTGCAGTACCGAATTTACCGGCTCCCAGAACACCTGCAGGTTAAAGAACAGGAATACCGCGCCGTAGATGAGGTAGTATGTATTTAAGTTTTGAATATCAACAATATTGCATAATAAGGCTGATGTTGCTGATATTAAAAATAGCGATATGTGTAATAATATTCTGAAATCGTAGTTCTTACGTTGGAATATGCTGTACAGCGCTAAAATAATAAGATCGGTAATGATGCGTACAATAAAGAACTGCAGCCAGATGTTGTTGGAAAAAATAAAATCAACAATGAACAGCAGGGGATAAACAAATAACACCATCCAAATGATATTATTGGTCTGATACCAGGCCTTTTTGGAGATTTCTTTTAAGAGCTCTTCTTTGGTTAATTGAACAAACATTCTCGGTTTTTCTTAAATTATGATAATATTCTTGTTATCTATTAATTTAATTCGTATAAAGTAAATCAAAATATTCAGAACGTGTTTGTACATGTTTTACACATATAAACATTATTATGCACTTAGCGGCAAGGTTTACAAAACTCATAACTACATTTACTTTAGCTATAACTATGCCTGCATTTATAGCAAAAAGCAATCCAAGCATCCAAAATCCCCGTTTAATGGCCTTTAAACGGGCAAAAAGCCTTGATAACGGTATCACTATATCCTGGTTCGAGCAAACGTGGAACAAAGATGTTTTAGCTAAAAACCCCTTAAAAACCACCGATTTCCAACTTTTAAAGCAGCTTGGTTTTAAAAGTCTGCGGCTCCCTGTTGCATTTGCCCATTTTGAGCGCGAAGGCGTACCGGTTGAGCAAATATTTTCCCACATTGATAATTTTGTTAAACAGTGCAGGTTTTACGGTTTTAAGATTGTAATAGATTATCACGGTGGAAATCTTGATGATACAAACTACGCCGCCGAAACCTCAAAGCTTATCGATCTGTGGACAAAACTCACCAAACGATATGCACACGTAAGCCACGACGATCTGTTTTTCGAGATCTATAACGAGCCTCCGCACATGAACCCCCAAACCTGGAAGGACGCCGCTTATAATATTACTAATGCGATACATAGGTTAGATAAAGAACGGACGCTCATCATAGGTGCCTCAAATTATAACAGCATTTATGAATTGAGCCGGTTTGTACGGCTGGCCGATGAAAATGTTATATACACATTTCATTTTTATGAGCCTTTTCTGTTTACCCACCAGGGTGCAGAGTGGATAGGCGACCAGGAATCGACCATTCATATACCTTTTCCATACAATCCTAAAACGTTCCCGCCCATCAGCCCGAAAGCAAAAAATACCGATGGCGAAAAGAACTATAATAAATACCAACTGGATGGAAATGAGGGTTCTATACATGATAAATTAACAATTGTTAAGAACTGGGCCGACAAGTATTACGTCCCGATAATTTGCGGCGAGTACGGAGTTTATAATAAATACGCGGATTTAGACAGCCGCTGCCGCTACATAAAATCTGTTCGGCAAACTTTAAAAAATTTAAACATTCCAGGAATGCTGTGGGATTACAACGGCAATTTTTCAATTTTTAATGGCGAACCATCCATCGCAAACCTGCCCGATTGCATGAAAGATGCGATAGGATATCACGGAAAGTAGGTCTGAAGAAGGTCCTCATCCCTGCGTTCTCTGTGAATCCGCTCCGTGATCTTTGCGGGTAAAATCATCTGCAATTAAGTTAACTGTCTTTTTTACAATTACATTTCTATTGTTTACAAATACTTACTAACTTTATATTAAGCGCCCTGCCTGCCAGGTTAGCTATATAAACCAAAAAAGCCTGCCATGAAAAACTTAAGTCAAGAAGAAACAGCACCGTTATCGGGATTGGATCAGTGGGAAGATGATGTATTGGAACGCTATCCCGAACCCGGCGTACCTGCAAAAAGCAAGGAAGAATTCAGAAATTACGATAAGCCGGAAAATGACGGCGTGCGTGAATTTTACCGCCTCAACCATAAATATCAGACTTATGATAACGTATTGGCCAAAAAGCAGAATTTTTTAAAGTTCGATAAAAAGGAAATGCCCTGGTGGCAGGCTATGGAATACCTGAATACGCTGGTAGATGATTCTGACCCTGATACTTCGCTCGATCAGCTGCAGCATTTATTGCAGACTGCCGAGGCTATCCGTGCCGATGGCCATCCGGATTGGTTTATCCTTACCGGCTTTATCCATGATTTGGGTAAAGTGCTTTGCCTGTTTGGCGAGCCGCAGTGGAACGTAGTGGGCGATTCCTTCCCGGTAGGATGCAAGTTTTCCGACAAGATAGTTTATCCGGAATTTTTTGCCGACAACCCCGATACTTACGATGAACGCTACAATACCAAATACGGCGTTTATTCGCATCATTGCGGTTTGGATAATATCCACATGTCGTGGGGGCATGATGAATATCTGTATCACATCACCAAAGACCACTTGCCCGAAGAAGGTTTGTATATGATCCGTTACCATTCCTTTTATTCGCAGCACCGCGAACATGAGTACGATCATTTGCTGAATGCGCACGACCAGGAAATGTTTAAGTGGGTAGATAAGTTTAATCCGTACGATCTGTATTCAAAGAGCCCAAAGCCGCCCGTTGTATCTGAGTTAAAACCTTTTTACGAAGACCTGATAGCAAAATATTTACCTGCTACGGTGAAATTGTAACGGCAGGACTCTTCACTAATTCTTCACAATTTTGACAGTGGTTGTATTCTTGTAAGCGCTTATTTTCAAAAATCATATATTATGGTTATAAATCGCTAACTTTGCACCCTATTATATAACTATGAGATTTTTTGAAGAACAGCGGCGCGAGGTGATGTTGCACATCGAAAAATTCATGCTTGAAAAAAAGAATGAATATTTAAAGCCGGTCGACACAATTTGGCAGCCTTCTGATTTTTTGCCTGATTCGTCGCGTGATACTTTCTTCAGCGAGATCAAAGAACTCCGTGAAAGCGCGCAGGATCTGTCGTACGACCTTATCGCAGTATTAATAGGCGACACTATTACCGAAGAGGCCCTGCCTACTTATGAATCATGGTTGACCATGGTTCAGGGTGTTTCTGACGATGAGCAGGGCGGCTGGATGCAATGGACCCGCCATTGGACCGGCGAAGAAAACCGCCATGGCGACCTGCTCAACAAATACCTTTACCTTTCCGGGCGCGTAAACATGCGTATGATGGAGGTATCTACCCAATACCTGATATCAGATGGTTTTGATATCGGTACCGGTCATGATCCTTACCGCAACTTTATTTATACCTCGTTCCAGGAACTGGCTACCAACGTTTCGCACCGCCGCACCGCCACGCTCGCGAAGAAATTCGGGAACCCGCATTTGTCGAAAATTTGCGGCGTGATCGCTTCCGATGAAATGCGCCATGCGAAAGCGTACAAAACATTCGTAACGCGGA
>DATCQV010000095.1:0-11980 GCA_036569325.1 Mucilaginibacter sp.
CAATAACATTGCGCTGGTACATGGCCGCCCGATGCTGCTGAACCTGAAAGACCTGATCCACAACTTTGTGGAGCACCGTCACGAGGTAGTGATCCGCCGTACCAAATTCGAGTTGGCTGAAGCCGAGAAACGTGCGCATATCCTGGAAGGTTTATTGATCGCCTTAGATCATCTGGACGAAGTGATTCGTTTGATCCGCGCTTCAAACACGCCTGATGACGCCCGTGAAGGCTTAATGAGCCAGTTCGGTTTATCGGACGTACAGGCCCGCGCCATCCTGGATATGACCCTCAGAAGGTTAACCGGACTGGAACGTGACAAGATCAAAGACGAATACGAAAGCCTGATGAAACTCATCGAGCATTTAAAAGCTATTTTGGCTGATGAGGGTATGCGTATGCAGATCATTAAAGACGAATTGATAGAGATCCGCGATAAATATGGCGATGAGCGCAAAACCGAAATGGTACACTCATCGGCAGAAATGCAGACCGAGGATTTTATTGAGGATGAAGATGTTGTAATCACAATTTCGCGTGAAGGCTACATTAAACGTACGCCGCTGACCGAATACCGCCGTCAGGGCAGGGGAGGCAAGGGCGCTATCGGCAGCAATAGCCGCGATGAAGACTTTATTGAGCACCTGTTGATCGCCTCGAACCACAACTATATGTTGTTCTTCACTGAATCAGGACAGTGTTTCTGGCTGCGCGTGTTTGAAATTCCGGAAGGCACACGTACCTCCAAAGGTCGCGCCATCCAGAATATCATCAACATTCCGAAGGAAGAAAATATTAAGGCTTACATCAAACTGATCAGCCTGAAAGATAGAGAATACCTCGAAAATAACTTCATTATTATGTGTACCAGAAAAGGTACTATTAAGAAGACATCGCTTGAGGCATACTCTCGTCCGCGTGCAAACGGTATCAACGCCATCAACATTAACGAGGGCGATTCGTTATTGGAAGCAACATTAACTACCGGTTCAAGCGAAGTTGTAATGGCGCTAAAATCAGGCCGTGCGATCCGCTTCAATGAATCGACCGTTAGACCGATGGGCCGTACCGCTACAGGCGTTCGTGGTATATCGCTTGATAATGAGGCGGATGAGGTGGTAGGCATGATCGCTATCGACGATCCGGAAACAACTGTACTGGTGGTTTCTGAAAAAGGCTACGGTAAACGCACCGACATTGACGACTACCGCATTACCGGTCGCGGCGGAAAAGGTGTAAAAACTTTAAATATTACTGAGAAAACCGGTAAACTTGTTGCCATAAAAGGTGTTACTGATAGTAACGACCTGATGATAATCAACAAATCGGGGGTAGTGATAAGGATTGCTATGAGCGAATTAAGGACGATGGGCCGTGCAACGCAAGGTGTGCGCCTGATAACCCTTAAGGAGAATGACGAAATTGCATCGGTTGCTAAAATTGAGCACGACGAGGAGGAGGAAGAAGTGAACGGCACAGATGAAAATTCGGCAGAGAACGGCGCTGATATTGAACCCGCTGCCGGCGATACAAACGAATAGTTTATGATTTTCCGTAAAGTTATATTAGCGGCACTGATACTAACTTTCAGCGCTTCTGCCGCGTTTTCGCAAACAGAAGTGCTGAAAGGCGTGGTAAACAGCCTGGCTTACTACAAGCAAAAAAAAGACCTGAAATACCTGGCCAATGCCAAAAAATCTATCGACAGCCTGATCACAAATAAGAAGGATTCGGCAGATGTTGGAAAAACAGTTTACAGGCTGGTGGTGAACTCGAGCATACTCTATATCGACTCGCTGAACAAGTTAAATCAGCCAGCCAATTTCTTTACGCAAACTACAAATTTGCTAAATGAACTTACTGATAAACGAAAAGCATATAAATATCAGCCCGAAATAGATTACGTAAAAAGATGCCTGTCGAATACCTGTATTCGTAAAGCTTTTGTTTATGTGAACAACTCTGATTTCAGTAACGCGCTGCTGTACTTTAAAATGGCGCAGAAATATACGCCCGGCTTTAAACCGCTGAATGCTTACATCGCATATTCAAACAGCAAACTGGGCAACATGCAGGAAGCGGCGAAGTATTATGCCGTGCTTGCTAATTCGGATACCACCAGGGTAGAATATGTTCAGGCCGCCTCAAATAACTACAAGTTGCTGGGCGATACAGCCAGCGCGCTCAGCATAATAAAAAAGGGGCGCAAACAGCTTCCTAACGATAAGATCCTGCTGCTTGATGAAGCGAACATTTACGTGAACCGCAAGGATTACCGCTCGCTATCGCCTTTGTTACCTGCACTGCTTGATAATAACCCGAATAACGCCGATATTGCGTTCGTCGCGGCGGTGTGTTATGATCATTTAAACCAATACGACAAGGCAGAGTCTTTGTATTTAAGATCGATAGATCTGAACGGCTCGGCTTATGACCCTGTATTTAACCTGGGGCTTTTATATTTTAAGGAAAGCATAAAAAAACAGGAAAAAGGGGATGGCCCCGACAATATACGCGCAGCAGAATGGCTGAATAAAGCCAATGACATAGCGCCGAATAACATTAACTGCCTGGAGGTATTGCAGCAGGTTTATGCACAAGCCGGTAACGAGACTCAAATTAACAGGATTAACAATAAACTAAAACAGTTAACAAATCAATAAACCATGAAAATCAAAGTTTTGATGACATGCCTTTTAGGCTTAGCTACGGTTACAGCTTTTGCTCAAAAAGGCGAGTTGAAAGATGCGCAGTCGGCTTACGATGCATATTCAACCTTACGCGGGCAAAAAGCCGCTGCTATAGTAGCGCAGGGCAAAAAGAACATTACTGATGCAAAAACCTCGATAGATAAAGCAGCAGCGAACGAAAAAACGGCGAATCTGCCGCAAACACTGGCATTAAAAGCGGCAATTTATTCGTCGCTTGCAGTTGAAGATACGATAGCTACCACATCGGCTCCGTTATTTGCCACCGCCGACGAAGCTGTAAAAAAAGCAAAAGAGCTTGATACCAAAAACGAATTTAAAAAACTGATAGACGATGCCAACATCAATTTAGCACAATACAAATTAACAGCCGGCGTTAAAGACTATCAGAACAAAAACTACGAAAGCGCTTACAAAAACTTCGATTATTACCGCACGGTATTGCCTGAAGACACCAATGCGATCTATTATACCGCCTTATCAGCAGCGAATGCAGGGGAGAAGGACCCTGGTAAATATTACCCGCTGGCGCTTACCAACTATGCTAAACTGGTGACTACCAAATATTCAGGCAATAACAAGGTTTACCTGGATATGAGCACTTTATATCTGCTGCAAAAAGACACAACCAACGCGTTGAAGATAGCTGCCGAAGGAATAACCAAATTTCCTTCGTATTCTGATCTGCGCAAGCGCGAAATTGAAATAGCGCTGCAAAGCGGCAAACAAACAGAGGTTTTAGGCAAAATTCAATCGGCTATAACTAATGATCCAAAGAACAAAGAATTGCAATATTATCTGGGTTTAACTTATTCACAGATAGGCGACGCGGCAAATGCTGTATCTGAAAAGGCTAAGGACGACGCTACAAAAGGAAAACAGCATGCAATTGCGCTTGAAAATTACAGCAAGGCCGCCGATGCTTATAAAAAGGCTCTTGAAATAGATCCGGATTATTTCGAAGCAAATATGAACCTGGGCTATGTATTGATGCGCCCGGCACTTGATATATTCAATGCTGCCAACAAGTTGCCTGCAAGCAAGCAAAAAGAATATGATGCAGAAATTGCAAAATCAAATGCGCAATTGGATGTGGCGAAGCCTTATCTGCAAAAAGCTGCTGAACTGAGGCCGAATGATTACAACGCCTTAACAAACTTCAGGAACTATTACAGGGCCAGACTCGATGCAGCTCATCAGGCAGAATATAAAGCAAAAGCCGATGAACTAAAGAAAAAGATCGACGCCATCAAATAAAGCATAGAAGAGGGAGATTGATATGATCTCCCTTTTAAACGGAAGTATTACTTAACATAATGTTAATTATGTGAATAATTAATCAGAAGTCAAAAAATAGCTTTAATGTCAGTCTCAGTCCATCTTTTTCTGCAAATGTTATTATATGTAAAAACACATTAGTAAACTTGTTTAAATAAATATTCACACAACAAACATCGGTATATCTATGGATCTGAAAATCAAAAATAAAATCGCGCTCGTTACCGGCTCAACTGCCGGCATCGGTTATGCTATTGCAAAAGCTTTGGCCAGCGAAGGCGCTCATGTATTTGTAAATGGCCGTACAGCAGCACGCGTCGACGAAGCGGTTGAGAGTTTAAAAAAAGAAACCGGCAGCAATAATATTGAAGGCCTGATAGCTGATTTTGCTGAAAAAGCCCAGGTTGATGAGCTGATCAGCAAATTGCCCGAGGTTGATATCCTGGTAAACAACGTCGGTATTTTTGAGCCGAAGGAATTCAGCAAAATACCTGATGAGGACTGGCTGAAACTTTTTGAAGTAAACGTGTTAAGTGGTGTACGTTTATCAAGGGCTTATTTTGACAAAATGCTGGCGAAAAACTCAGGCCGGATCATTTTTATCTCCAGCGAGTCAGCGATACAGATACCTGAAGAAATGATCCATTACGGCATGACGAAAACTGCCCAGATCGCAGTTGCACGCGGCTTAGCCGAGCTTTGTAAAGGTAGCAACGTTACAGTAAATGCGGTGTTACCCGGCCCAACCTGGTCTGAAGGTGCAGGCACATTCGTAAAAGATCTTGCGGCAAAAAACAACCAAACTGTCGAGGCTGTAGAAAAGGAATTTTTCAAAACCGCAAGACCGACATCGATCTTACAGCGGTTCTTGTCGGTGGATGAGATTGCAAGTACAGTAGCCTATATTGCCAGCGATCTGGCCATCGGCACCAATGGTTCGGCTGTACGTGCCGACGGCGGATTGGTAAAAAGCCCGTTTTAAGGTTCTCTATAAACAAAAAAATTCCGCCACGCATATTCGTAGCGGGATTTTTTTGTTTGGACATTTTTTAATGATGAGTGGTGTCCTTCTTCATCGAGGTGTCTTTTTTCATCGTGTCAGTCGACATCTTTGTGGTCGTAGTATCTTTCCTGGTGCCTGTGCTATCGGCGCTGCTGGCGTCTTTCGATGATCCGCAGCCCGCCGCAATTGAGCCGATAATTGCAGCGACCAGCGCGAAACTTAAAATTTGCTTTTTCATAGGTATTTGTCGTTTGATAATTATATAACTAACAATCAAAATTTCGCCATTGTTTGTATTTTTTTCGTTGAAGTGCAATTGTATTTTAATTAGTTAAATTTTCAAATCCCTAAAACCGGGGAAAACTTTCTGAATGTTTATAAATATTGCTTTCTCACAACAAAAAACCGGACGCGTTTACCGGGAATTTTCTGATATTTAGCAACAAGAGGACAGGTAGCTATTTTTAAAAATAAACCCTCTCCCCTGCCGGGTTTGCGTTTTTACCCCTATCTTGAGAATTATGCGCGTAATAATAAACGATGAGGCTCTTTTAAAAAATGGGTTTCTCATCTCCACCGATAAACACCTGCTCAACTTCGATCTGATCTATAATTACTTAGATAAAGATTCTTACTGGGCCAAAGGCATTCCTGCTGAGAAATTAAAACAAGCTATTGAAGGTTCGCTGTGCTTCGGCGTTTATAAGGATGGCGCACAAGCCGGTTTTGCCCGCGTGATAACAGATAAGGCCACTTTCGCTTACCTGTGCGATGTTTTTATTTTACCTGCATACCGGCGCAATAGTCTTTCAAAATGGCTAATGCAAACCATCAGGAACCACCCGGAATTACAGGGGCTTAGGCGATGGTCGTTAGCCACCGCAGATGCGCATGGGCTTTATGAGCAGTTCGGTTTTACATCACTGTCGAAGCCTCAGAACTGGATGGAAATTTACGCACCTTATCAATCGCTTACAAAATAGGGAGAAGAAAAATGAATTTGAAAAGGCTGATCTATGAAGGCGAAGGTGTAACGCTCGACTTTAAGAAAACCATTACAAGCTGCGAGAAAATAGCCCGTACTATGGTAAGTTTTGCCAACAACAAAGGTGGAAAACTGCTTATAGGCGTTGCCGATGACGGTGCCATTAAAGGCGTAAAATCTGAAGACGAAGAACGCTATATGATCACCAGGGCGGCTCACCTTTATGCCCGCCCTGCCCTCGAACCAAAGTTTGAGGAGGTTTATGTGGATGACAAGCTGGTATTGATTGTGGAGATTGACGAAGGTGCAGAAAAACCGCACTATGCCCTTGCGGAAGACGGCAAATGGTGGGTTTATGTGCGTGTGAAGGACAAAAGCGTGCTGGCCAGTAAAATTGTGGTCGATGTATTGAAACGTTCAACAGGACCCGAAGGCGTGCTTATTGAATACTCCAACAACGAAAGGGCGATACTGCAATACCTTGAAAAAGCTGCGCGCATCACCATACAGGAATGCTGCGAATTACTGAAAATAGGCCGGAGAAAAGCGCAGAAGTTGCTCGTAGATCTTATCCTGTCTGGCATTATCAGAATAAATACTACCGAAAAAGAAGAGTTTTATACCGCTGTATGACAGTTATTTAAATAACTTCACTTACATTATTTCCCCTATTCGGTTTCAATAGCTTTCGGCCGGCCGGCCACTATTAAATTTCCCCGTCATTTTATCACCTTAATAAATAATTGCAATAAAATTTGCGCAACTCAAAAGTTGCATATATATTTGCAACCTGTAGGTTGCTTATTTAGTATTACGAAATGAAACCAGACATATTCCAGGCTATAGCCGACCCGACACGAAGAGCCATTTTAACGCTGATTGCAATCCAGGCATTAACGCCAAACGTGATGGCCGAAAAGTTTGACATGAGCCGGCAGGCCGTATCAAAACACATTAAAGTACTGCAGGAATGTGAACTGATTAAACCTGAGCCCTCGGGCAGGGAAATCTATTATCACTTTAATGCGAAAAAAATGCAGGAATTTGACCGCTGGATAGCCCAGTTCAGACAAAATTGGGAAACTCAGTTCAATCAACTCGACGAGATATTATCCACAATTAAAAACCAAAATAAATGAACAACAATTTGCTATTTGATTTTACCGTTGACAAAGCGGCAAAAACTGTATACATAACCAGGGAGTTTAACGCCGGGCTTTCGCTGGTATGGGATGCCTTTACCACAAAGGAAATACTTGACCAATGGGCAGCACCTGCACCCATGCGCTGCGAAACAAAGTATATGGATTTTACGGTTGGAGGAAAACGGTTTTATTCGATGACCGGTCCCGGCGGCCTGGGCGGCTACGTATTGCAAAAATATATATCGATCACGCCGAAAACCAATTTTAAACTCTTTAACTGTTTTGCAGATAAAGACGAAAATCCTCAATTGCCTGGTTCTGATTGGGATCACAACTTCAGCGAAAAAAATGGCAGGACAACGGTGAACATCTCCATTTATAATGAATCGCTCGAGCGAATGGAAAGTATTATGGACGGCTTTAAACAAGGATATACCATGATGTTAGACAACCTCGACGCGCTGTTCGCAACGTTATTGGAGAAAAAATAAGATTACCTACCGAAAACACAATAACACCAATAGAAATTTAAAACCTTAAAAATAAAAATCATGAGAGCAATTAACCCCTGGATCAATTTCAACGGAAACGCCGAAGAGGCATTTACTTTTTACAAATCGGTTTTTGGCGGAGAGTTTACAAAGATCATCCGCTTTAAAGACCTGTCGGGCATGGAGTTTCAGATACCCGGCGACGAGGCAGACAAAATAATGTACATTGGCTTACCTCTTGGCAAAAATAATATGTTAATAGCCAACGATGTACCCCAATTTATGGGAAGGGTAAATGAAGCTGAAAACAGGTCGAAAATATTAGTCGGCGCAGAAAGCCGTGAGGAAGCAGACAGGATATTTAACGGCTTGTCGGCAGGCGGCGAGGTAGAAGGTCCTATCGGCGACTCTCCCTGGGGTTCATACGCCGGCATGTTCAGAGACAAATATGGTATTGAATGGATTGTGGAATTTGCTCCGGAGGCGTAAATTCGTCCATTCAATAATAAAATACTAATGCAGGCTTGCCGCAATACGGATTAAATGATCAACTGCGGCGGGCCTGCTTCCTGGTTTTGTGGAAACATTCCGAATCACAAACCCTATTTAATTTCCGAATCCTTTCTATCTTTCGGCCCGAAACCCACCCGGCTTTCGGCGCTGAAAATTATGACCATCTACCAGAAATATAAAACCCATTACCGCGATAACCTGCGGCTGGCTATTCCTGTGGTCATTTCTCAGGCGGGTCACCAGCTGGTGCAGTTTTCGGACAGTGTAGTGGTAGGTCATTTTGCCGGAACGATAAGCCTGGCGGCAGTATCCTTAGCCAGCAGTATTTTTGTGATCGTGCTGGTAATTGGTATCGGCATTTCCTATGGCTCCACCCCTCTTATTGCGCAGCTCAACGGCCGCGACGATTACCGGGAATGTGGTAAGCTTCTATCCAACAGCCTGTTCATCAATGTGATAACAGGGATTTTACTTTTTGCCGCTGTTGCACTGTGTTCGGCGTATATTCTGGAGCATCTGCATCAAACACCGGCAGTGATAGAGCAAGCTAAACCGTTCCTGATTCTGTTAGGCTTGTCCATCATACCTATGCTCATTTTCAATACGTTCAAGCAGTTTGCCGAAGGTTTAGGTTTCACCAAACAAGCCATGCTGATCTCCATTTGGGGCAACGTAATCAACATCGTGCTGGGCGTAGTTTTTGTAAAGGGTATGTTTGGCATAACGCCGATGGGTATTCGCGGCGTGGGCTATTCGACATTGATAGACCGTTGTTTAATGGCCACAGTAATGGGCCTATATGTTTTTCGCTCTGCGCGATTCAAAAAATACCTTGCTGATTTTTCTTTTATACAGATCAACAAATCGAGGTGTATGCAGATCTTGCGCATTGGCGCTCCGGTGGCTTTGCAATATACGTTCGAGATCAGCGCATTCAGTGGCGCAGCAGTACTGATCGGCGCTATAGGATATCACGAGCAGGCCGCCCACCAGGTAGCTATTAACCTCGCCTCTATTACTTATATGATGGCAAGCGGTTTATCGGCTGCGGCTGCTATAAAATCGGGCAATTACTTCGGCACTAAAGATCACGGCAATTTGCGCCACTCAGCCATATCGAGCTATCATATCGTAGTGGCGTTTATGTCGGTAACGGCATTGATCTTTATGTTGGGCAATCATCTGCTGCCGTGGCTCTATACTACAGATAAAGAAGTAATAGCGATTGCAGCACAGCTACTTATCATCGCAGCACTATTCCAGTTGTTCGATGGCACACAGGTTGTTGGGCTTGGGATTCTCCGCGGTATGGGCGACGTGAATATTCCTACCATCCTCACCTTTTTAGCCTATTGGGTGGTTGGATTGCCCATCGGCTATTTGTTAGGAATCACCTTGAACCTGGGCGTTAAAGGCATCTGGTATGGTCTTACCTTGGGGCTGATGACATCCTCTATTCTGTGTTTTTTCCGATTCCAGTTCATTAGCAGGAAACACCGCCGCGATCAAGCCGTACCAGTGATTCAGCAAGACTAAAAAGAAATTTTGCCTTTAGACTGAGCCTGTAATAACTTGTTGGTCAGTAAATTAAATCCAATAATCAATCTAAAAGTACAACTCATTCGCAATGCGGAACGTATTGCAATGCGCCTCGACAATATCTTTGATATCCGGCGAATAACCACCACCCATGCTCACCTGCACCGGAATATTATTAACCAAGCATTGTTCAAATACAAACCGGTCGCGCTCCTTGCAGCCCTCTTTGGTAAGCGCCATTTTGCCCAATTTATCCGATGCCAGGATGTCCACTCCTGAGAGGTAAAAAATAAAATCAGGCTTTTGGTGATCGATGATTTTGGGCAGATGATATTTGAGCAGCGTTAAATATTCTTCGTCACCGGTGCCATCAGGTAGCGCCAGGTCAAGATCTGACCGTTCTTTACGGAAAGGAAAATTATTAGCCCCGTGCATGGAAAGAGTAAACACTTTGGGGTTATGCTCAAAGATCTCGGCAGTGCCATTCCCCTGATGAACATCTAAATCAATGATTAAAATGGAAGAAGCTAATTGATTATACAGCAAATAATTAGCAGCTATCGCCTGATCATTCAGCAAACAAAAACCCTCGCCCCAATTGCTGCCTGCGTGGTGCGTACCGCCTGCCACATTGAAGGCAACGCCAAACTCTTTTGCATAACTGCAGCCATCAATGGTACCCTGTGCAATGCGAATCTCCCGCTCTATCAACCTTGCCGATAAGGGAAATCCAGTGCGCCGTTGTTCCTTTGGCGGCAGCGTCAAATCACGGAGTTGCTCCCAATAAGCTTTGCCGTGCGTTAGCAAAATAGTTTCTTCGTCGCATGGCGGTGGTGAGAACAAATTCTCCTGCCTGATCAACCCCTCATGCAAAAGCTGCCCCGGGATGAGCTCATACTTCAGCATGGGGAAACGGTGGCCTTCGGGCAAAGGGTGAGCGTATATGATATCGTAAGCAATTTTGAGCATGGTAGAAAAGAGTCAGGAATCAAGAACCAAGAATCAGGATGAGCTGCAAACCAGGCTCGCTATTTAGTCGCAACAACCGCCTCGTTAAGTATTCGTCCCGTCTCAAAAACATCTGTAAAAGTGTTATACAACGGCACAGGGCTTAGGCGGATCACATCGGGCTCGCGCCAGTCGCCTATTACACCGTTTGCGGTGAGGTAGTTAAAAATCGCCTTTGCGTTGCGTTTGCAAACGATGGATAATTGGGCGCCCCTGCCGGCCTGGGTTTTTGGCGTGATGATCTTAAACAATTCTTCGCCGTGCGTTTTATTAGCCTCTTCGATCACAAACTCTAAATAAGCCGTCAGCGCGTCGCTTTTTCTTCGGAGAGGTATTATGCCGCCCGCATCCTTAAAAATATCCAGAGCGGCCTTATGAAGCGCCAGGAGCATTACGTGGCCGGTACTCAGCTGCCAGCCCGCAGCGCCATGCTCGGCTTTGAAGTTTGGCGTCATCAGAAAACGTTCGTCTTCGCGGTAGCCCCACCAGCCGTTAAAGCGGTTCAATTCAGTATTACCGAAATGTTTTTCATGCACGTACAAACCACTGATGCCACCCGGACCTGAATTCATGTACTTGTATGAACACCAGCAGGCAAAATCAACGTCCCAGTCATGAAGTTTCAGTATCACATTCCCGGCAGCATGTGCCAGATCGAAACCTACATAAGCGCCCGCTTTATGTCCAGCCTCAGTTATCGCCGCCATGTCGAAAAACTGCCCGGTGTAATAATTGATGCCGCCAAATAATACCACGGCCAGTTCATCCGCATTTTTATTGATGGTATCGATGATATCTTCGGTACGCAGGGTTACTTCGCCTGCTCTTGGAAACACCTCGATAATGGCATCTTTCGGCTCAAAGCCGTGAAACTTCGCCTGACTGGCCAGCGCATACTGATCAGATGGGAAAGCACCGCCTTCCATAATTATTTTATATCTTTTTTGGGTTGGCTTATAGAAACTTACCATCAGTAAATGAAGATTTACTGTAAGTGAATTCATCACCGTTACCTCCTCAGCGTTGGCGCCGACCAACTCAGCCAGTATCGGAGTTAACTGCCGGTGATAGCCCAGCCAGGGATTGTGGCCCATAAAGAAACCTTCGATGGCCAGTTCCTTCCAGTTATCCAGCTTTTCATCAAGGTACTGCCGGGCAGTAACAGGCTGTAAACCCAGCGAATTACCGCACAGGTAAATGGCATCTTTCCCGTTATGCTGCGGAATAAAGAATTTAGAACGGAAATCTTTTAAAGGGTCCTGCGCATCCAATGACGCGGCAAATTCGGAAGTATTTTGATAGATCATGAGC
>DATCQV010000096.1:0-8167 GCA_036569325.1 Mucilaginibacter sp.
ATATGACGAAATATCGAAGAAAACGGTTTTTTATACGTCTGAACATGGGGTAAAGATGTAAAATTATGGCCCTAAATCATAGCCAATTTAACAAATATTAACAACGCAAATTAACAGGTTAAATTTTAAGTTAAATTGCAATTACCAATTTTATAAGATGAAAGACATTTTTGGAAAATTTAAGGTTACTAACGGGGATAAGTTTTCGCTTAAAGATTTTGATCCGGCTTATGCTGATGGTTTTAACAAGAAAGACGCAGAGGATGTTTTAGAAGGCCTGATAAATGAAATTTCAGAACAGCAGGCGAGGCTCCATGCAGCCAACCGGCAATCGCTGCTAATTATATTTCAGGCGATGGATGCCGCCGGCAAAGATGGCGCAATAGCGCATACCATGACGGGCCTCAATCCACAGGGCGTTGAAGTTTACAGCTTTAAACAGCCAACATCCGAAGATTACGAACATGATTTTTTATGGCGGCATCATAAAGCTGCACCCGAACGTGGCAGAATAGGGATCCATAACCGTTCACATTACGAAAACGTGCTGATCGCCAAGGTGCATCCTGAACTGGTATTAAGAGAACAGCTGCCCGGAATTGATGACGTAAAGAAAATAGATGATGATTTTTGGAAAGACCGTTATGAGAGCATCCGCGCATTTGAAAAGCACCTGAACAAGAACGGAACGGTGATCCTTAAATTCTTCCTCAATCTCTCGAAAGAGGAGCAAAAGGAGCGGTTTTTAAAGCGTATTGACGATGCTGAAAAGAACTGGAAATTTTCATCCGCTGATATTAAGGAAAGGCAATGTTGGGATAAGTACATGAAAGCCTACGAAGAAGCGATAAAGGAA
Organism: Mucilaginibacter sp.; assembly: GCA_036569325.1. Taxonomy (GTDB): domain Bacteria; phylum Bacteroidota; class Bacteroidia; order Sphingobacteriales; family Sphingobacteriaceae; genus Mucilaginibacter. The sequence goes on from DATCQV010000096.1 coordinate 857, forward strand.
ACTGCTACGGAAAGCTGCCCATGGTATGTAGTGCCGGCCGACAAGAAATGGTTTACCCGCATTGCTATTTCCAGCATCGTGCTGCAAACATTAAAGAATATGAAACTGGAGTTCCCCGTTTTGCCGGAGGAAGAAATGGCCAAACTTAAAGAAGCCAAGCGTGAATTAGAAGCTGATAAATAGGTTTTTAAGACAAGATTTAATTGAAATAATAATTAATATATAAAATCTATAGATATTATAGAATTTATATATTTGTGAAACTTTCAATTTTATCATGAACAGACTTTTATCTATTTCAGCTATCAGCATAGGACTGCTGGCTTTTAATAACACACAAGTATTTGCCGATAATCCCACGGGAGATGTAATCGTTCAATGGAACCTAATTACCGTAAAGGCCACCAAGATCGCGAAGCAAAATAGTAACCTCGCTACCCGGACCGAAGCCATAGAGGCTATTGCTGTTTACGATGCCGTAAACTCGATCAAATATATCGGTAAGCCTTACAATTATTACTTGCCGTCTTCCGGCCCGGCTTCTGCAATTGCGGCCGCTGCACAAGCGGCTCACGATGTTTTGGTAGCCTATTTCCCGGCACAAAAACCGGCCATCGATTCTGCATTGACCGCCAGTTTGGCAACTGCTAACGATGGCCCGGTAGAGGCCGGTCAGAAAGTGGGCGCAGAGTCTGCTGCATCGATTATAGCACTACGTGCTAATGACGGATCAAGTCCGCTTAGTACCTATGCAGGTTTGGCAAATCCCGGCGTGGGAGCCTACCGTCCAACACCCGGAAAATTTGCGCCAGGCATCGACGTGGAATGGGGTAATGTGAAACCTTTTATACTGAAAGACGGCAAACAATTTTTACCGGAGGCACCACCGGCAATCGGTAGCGAAGCCTATAAGAAAACGCTAACTGAAGTTGCCGAATTAGGCGAGATCAAAAGCACCAGGCGAACCGAAGATCAAACGCATATTGCCCAGTTTTACAAACAGGATGCCGAGCTTACCGTTAACGAAGGCGCCCGTGAGCTGGCCATTGCACACAAAACCACGCTCGAACAAAATGCGCTGATATTTTTATTGGTCGACATTGCCGCTGCTGATGCACGTATTGAAGTTTGGGGCGGAAAATATAAATACCTGGCATGGCGCCCTGTAACAGCCCTGAATGCCGAAGATGACGGCTCGGTTAAAGCCTACACCAAATGGACGCCGCTTTTAACTACCCCGCCGCATCCAAGCTTTCCAAGCGGTCACAGCGCAACGGTTACCGCCGGTTATGAAGTGCTGAAGAAATTCTTCGGCGACAAAAATCATCTTGAACTTCACACCACAACCGAAGGCGAACCGGCAAGAGTTGTAGAATCGCTAAGTACAGTTGAAGCTGAAAATGGCCTAAGCCGTATTTATGGTGGTATTCATTACGCTTTTGAAAACACAGCAGCGCAGGATATTGGTAGGAAGATAGCTGTTTACGCACTGGCCAACGGGCCTAAAAGCGGTAAATAATTGGCAAAAAAAAGACTTACGAAGTTTCAAAAACTTCGTAAGTCTTAATATTAAAAAGCGTCAATCAGCGAAATCAACGCACTCATAAAAATCAACGGTTATTCTACCACTATCTCATCAGCAAAAATATACGAGGGGCTGCCCTTGCTCTCGTGCCACTCGGGCAGCGGACCGTATTGTTTGGCCACCACCTTTATAAAACGCGTGTTGGTGTTTAGCCCTGCGGTAAAATCCTGCGTTTGTACTTCCAGGTCCTTTACATCAACCTTGGTTTTAACGGTGGCGGCCAGTTTGTAATTTATGCCATCGTCCGAAGTATAATATTCAACCTGCGGAGGAAATACGATCCACGCGCGGCTGTCCTGTAGGGCGCCGAAGGTTACCTGTTTAACCGGCTTTACCTGCTGCATGTCTATAATGGCAACCACATCGTTACCCTGGTAGCCCTGCCAGTTACCCAAACGCCAATTGGCCTTGCCACGGATGCCGTTTACCAGCGTATTGTCGCCCTGATCGGCATAGTTGGGCAGGTATTTATTGACGAGGGTGAGCTTAATATCGTCACGAATCTTGTGAAAAACTCCGGTTACCGCAAAGCTCGATTTGCCGCCATCAATAGCAATTGCTTTAATGGTTGTATTTGCCGAAAGCGCAAACGGCCCGTTGTAAAGCAACGAATTGGCGGTAGGAGCTGAGCCATCAACAGTATAAAAGATCTTCGCATTTTTATCCTGGCATTTGATCTCGATATTGATAGGCTGTTTAAAAGTCTTCGAAGGCGCCGTGATATACGGGTTCGATACGATAAGGCTGTCGGTTATTTTCGAAGTAGGTTTTTCAAGGCTTTGTACAAATATGCTGTTAGGCAGCTTTCCGGTCATTACCTCGAAATCGCCGCCATTGGCCACATCGTCATAATTCAGATACAATTTGTTATAGCCTTTTTTGTTGAGCGTCATGCCCTGCAAATAGATATTTGCCCTTGTTACGCCCGCGCCAGGATTAGTGACGGTAAATTTTTTACCGTTCTCTAAATTAACCACTGCCTTGTCAAACTGCGGGATCCCGATCTGGTACTGCTGCTGACCCGGCGCAATATTGTAAATACCCAGCGAACTCATTACATACCAGGCCGACATCTGACCGCAATCTTCATTACCCGAAAGGCCGTCTGGCTTGTCGCTGTATTCCTCGCGTAAAATACGGCTGATGTACAATTGGGTCTTTTCCGGCGAATCGGTGAAGTTATAAAGGTAAGCCATGTGGTGGCTCGGCTCGTTGCCATGTGCGTATTGACCAATTAATCCGCTCACGTCATCCTGCTGGCGTCCACTCAATTTTGAATCGGTAGTAAACAATTCGTCAAGCTTGCTTTCAAATTTTTGACGCCCACCCATGCGCTCAATCAATCCCTCTACATCCTGTGGTGCAAGGAACGAATATTGCCATGAGTTGCCTTCTGTATAATTGTTGTTGATCTCAGTAGGCTCGAATGGTGTGTACCAGCCGCCATTGGCGCGGGCCTGCATAAAGCCGTTCTGGTCGTTAAAGTTATTCTTCCAGTATTGCGCGCGTTTGATAAATACGGCGTAATCCTGGGGTTTGTTCAACATTTTAGCCATTTGGGCTATGCACCAATCATCGATGGCATATTCCAAAGTTTTTGATACCGACTCATGCTCATCATCCGACAAAACAACCCCGTTATTGCGGTAAGAATCAAGCCCGAACTGGTTACGGTTCACAGCGGCCTTCATTGCGGTGAACGCTTCTTCCGCATTAAAATTGCGAATGCCCTTCGCATACGCATCAACAATTACCGGGATGGAGTGGTTACCCACCATGCAATAAGTTTCGTTTGACGCAAGCGGCCATATCGGCAAGATCTTGCCCTGTTCATACATCGCCAGGAACGATTTAATGAAATCCAAAGTCCGTTTCTTATCAATCAGGTTTAACAGCGGGTCTTCGGCGCGGTAGGTATCCCACAACGAAAACACGGTGTAATAGTTAAAACCTTCTGCTTTGTGCACCTGCTGATCCATGCCGCGGTATTGTCCGTCAACATCGCTGTAGATATTTGGGGCCAGCATAGAATGGTACAGTGCAGTATAAAATATGGTGTGTTTTTGTTTGATGTAGTCGATAGCAGGCACCTTTTTGCCACCCCTTGCCGGCGCACGTCGATAACCGGCCTGACCGGTATAAGTGCCATTTGGATCCTGTGTATTTTGCGGAACCTGCTGGGCCGATGCCGTTGGTGCGCCGCCTTCTACTTCAATTTTAGCAAGTTCGTTTATCCAAAGGTTTTTTGCATCACGGGCCACTTTTTTAAAGTCGAAATCAGGTACTTCGGTATCGAGGTTTTTTAATGCGCCTTCTGCGCTCACGGATGATATCCCCACCTTGGCAATTACCTCGCCCGGGTTATCGAAACGGATATACATTTTGATATTCTTGCCCTGCAATTTGCTTTTTCCGGCTTGCAACTGATCGTCTCCGGCAATTCCGTATGTTTTAAATGACTTCGAGAATTTTGCATAAAAATAAAGTGTCTGATCCTCAGCCCATGAGCTTGAACGGCGGTACCCACGGATCTCATGATCATTCACTACTTCTATCCATGAATCCAGTACTTTGTCGCGATGCTGCAGATCGATGATGATATTGGCTTCTTTGGTACTTGGAAAACTGTAGCGATGCACACCTACACGGGTACTTGCGGTAAGTTCAACATCAACGTTGTATTTATCGAGGTGGGTTTTATAATAGCCCGGTGTTGCGCTTTCGTTCTTTTTCTGAAAACCCGACATATAATCGGTGTTCTTGAATTTAGGCTCACCGGTGGTTGGCATGAACAACACATCGCAGTAATCGGCGATACCGGTGCCGCTTAAGTGGGTATGCGAAAATCCATAAACCGTGGTGTCGCTGTAATAATAGCCGGAGCAGCCATCCCAGCCGGTCAGTCTGGTGTCCGGGCTAAGTTGCACCATCCCAAACGGTACAACGGCACCCGGATAGGTATGCCCGTGTCCTCCCGTGCCAATAAACGGGTCGACAAATTTGGTGTAGTCTTTTTTCTTTTGAGCCGAAGTGGTAAGTGTAAAGAATAAGGCGAAAGCGCAAATTACAGCGCGCGAAAGATGCTTCATTGATTTAGTAAATGATTATAACAAGGGGTAAAAATAGCGTATTTGTCTGAATAGGAATTTGCGGAATATAGAAATTAACAGAATTTAAAAATGTGGGTTCTGAAAATTCTTAAATTCCGTTAATCCTGATTCAGACAATAATATTAAAATCATCCTGATCTTTCAGAAAAGGCAGTGCACGGCGGGTTTTTGTAACCTCATCGCCTATAATGGTGAAGGTGTACATATCTTCTTCGTCGCGTTTGTAATATACGGTGTTCCCGTTAGGATCGATGCAGGTTGAATCGCCGGAGTGATAGATCTCGTTCCCGTCGTGCCCAACACGGTTCACACCAATTACGTACGACTGATTTTCAATCGCCCTGGCAGTGATCAAAGCGCGCCAGTGTGCAATACGGCGCTCCGGCCAGTTGGCTACGATGAGTAACAGGTCATATTCGGCTTTAACATTGCGCAGCCAAACCGGGAAGCGCAGGTCGTAGCAGATCATCGGGCAAATTTTCCAGCCGTTCAGTTCCACTACCAGCCTTTTGGTGCCAGGTGTATAGGTTTCATGCTCTTTGCCCAATGCAAAAAGATGACGTTTATCGTAGTGCTCATAAGTGCCTTCGGGACGCATCCAGATGAGGCGGTTGTAGAATTTATTTTCTTCTTTTATAATAATACTGCCGGTAATTACACAATCGTATTGTTTGGCAATGCCCTGCATCCATTTCATGGTTTTGCCGTCCATTGGTTCGGCAAGCGTTTCGGCACTCATGGTGAAGCCGGTATTGAACATTTCGGGTAAGATGATGAGATTCGTCTTTTCGCGGATGGCCGACAGCTTCAATGCAATATTTTGAAGGTTTCTGTCGATGTTTTCCCAATAAAGGTATCCCTGGAATACGGTGATCTTTAAGTTATCCATTTGTTAGTTCATGGTTGATGGTTCATAGTTCATGGTAAATACCACAAATTCAGAATCCGGCGTAAAACAATTAGTAGCAAAAAGTAAATTTATCCTATAGGCAAAATATCTAACAACCGCATGCTGATTCCGGCTATAAACCATGAACTATCAACTATGAACACACTTCCAAATCACACTTTAATCAATCTATCAACGGCTTTATCAAGCGTTTCTTGCCTTTTGGCAAAACAAAAACGTAACACGTGGTGATCAGTGCCTTGTGTATAGAACGCAGAAGTTGGTATCGATGCCACGCCAATTTCCTTTGTTAGCCGCAGTGCAAAATCGCTGTCTTTTTCGTCGGTAATGTCGTTATACGTAACCGATTGAAAATACGATCCCGAGCACGGCAATAGTTTAAATCTGCTTTGCTCCAGCCCTTTACGGAAATGATCGCGTTTTTGCTGGAAAAAGTCTGGCAACGACAGATATGTATTTTCGTCTTTCAGATATTCAGCAATGGCATACTGGATGGGCGCGTTTACGCTGAACACTAAAAACTGGTGCACTTTCCTGAATTCCTGCATTAAAAAAGCGGGCGCCATGCAATATCCAACCTTCCAACCCGTAGCATGAAACGGCTTACCGAACGACGCTACAACAAAGCTGCGCTGCCGCAGATCGGCATAGCGCGCCATACCATGATGCATTTCGCCGTCGTAAATTAAATGTTCGTAAACCTCATCGCTTAAAATAAGGATGTCCCTGCTTTTTACCAGCGTGGTAAGTTCATCTATATCTTCTTTGGTAAGGATAGTAGCTGTTGGATTATGCGGCGTATTCAGGATGATCATCCTTGTCTTTTGGTTGATCAGCCGCTTTACCATCTCCCATGGGATGCGGTAATCGGGAGGTTCCAGCTCTAATGATTTTACTACACCACCCATCAGCTTAATAGCCGGGGCATAGCAATCAAAGGCGGGTTCAAATATAATCACCTCATCGTTGGGGTTTAACACGGCGGTAATGGCGGTAAAGATAGCTTGTGTGCCGCCGGCGGTGATGGTTATTTCGGTATCGGGGTTGTATTTAGCTCCGTATAGTTTTTCGGTTTTCAGGGCAATTTGCTCACGCAAGGCCATCACGCCCGGCATGGGTGCGTATTGGTTGTGGCCCTTTTTCATGGCGGTATTCACCAATTTGATCAATTCGGGCGAGGTGTTAAAATCGGGGAAACCCTGCGATAAATTAATGGCCCCAACCTCGGCAGCCAAAGCCGACATTACGGTAAATATAGTTGTACCGGTTTGAGGTAATTTTGAGCTGATAGGTGTCATGCGGGGGCTAAAATACAGAAAAAGCCTTTGAAATATTAAAACGCAGCCGGTAATTATCGTAAGTTTATGTTATGATTTGGTTATAAAAACAGATGGATTTTGCAGTAAACACGCATAAAAACTACATTTGGCGCTCTATATTAATTAACTTAGCATCTATGAAAGGCTTCAAATATCTCCCCCTTATCTTTTTAATTATTTTGATTACCTCCTGTCAGCAGGGCGCAAAAAAAGATGATAAGCCTACCATTGGTTTTGTCGACTTTTTGCAGGACGAAACCTTATCTGCGGCCCGCACTGGTTTTGTTGATGCGCTAAAAAAGAATGGTTTTGAAGACGGTAAAAATATTACCATAGCCTACCGCAATGCCCAGGGAAGTATCCCGACCTTAACCCAGATCGTTAATT
>DATCQV010000097.1:0-28166 GCA_036569325.1 Mucilaginibacter sp.
ATCTCTGACCCTATCTCAAAGTTCTCTTCTTAATAGAATCTGTATTATATTATCTTTATACAATATCCTACCTCTCTTCTTTCCATAACCGTCATCCCTGACCGTTACGCTACATGATTATCCTGATCTTTTAAGAACGTTATTGTTACTCTGTCGCAGAGAACTATTTTGAAAAACCTTGCGGCTTTTACTTTTTTAACCTTTTTGCTTCGTTGCCGAAGCGGCTGCAAAGATGCGACTTATTTTAATTCCTGTCAAGTGTTATTTTCACTTATTTTCAGATTATTTTTTATTCGCTATTTCTTCAAAAAACAACCGCATTCCTCTGAAGCGGGCCACAAATGTAGGGAGATTTTACCGACCTGCAAAAACATTTTTTAAAATAATTAAAACAATTTTATAACTGCCTGTAAACTAACCCATACTTTGTACGGCTAAGCCCCGCAAATGATACATGGCCTGCTGCATTTCTTTATTTCGTATCTTTGAAACCGATATGAGCGAATACATTTTTCCCGAAAATTTTTTGGAATCGCTGGCCGGCGAGCCCGGTTTCGACCGTCAGAATTTTGTGGAAGCGCATCAAAACGGTGCAACTTTAACCAGCATCAGGTTAAATCCCTTCAAAAAAGCTGCGATAAAAACGGACGAACAGGTTCCCTGGTGCGCCGAAGGGTTCTATCTCGATAACCGCCCGTCGTTCACTTTCGATCCGCTTTTTCATGCGGGATGTTATTACGTACAGGAAGCATCGTCGATGTTCATCGGTCATATTCTTAACTACATTAAAGAAAATAACGATGAACAAATAAATGTTCTTGACCTTTGCGCTGCTCCGGGCGGCAAAAGTACGCTCATTAATTCGGGCATCGGCAGCGGCGGCCTGCTGGTATCGAACGAAATTATCAAAACGCGCATACCTATATTATGTGATAACCTGAACCGCTGGGGCACGGCCAATACCGTAGTAAGTAATAACGACCCGCGCGACTTTGGCCGCCTGCCGGGCTTCTTCGATATCATACTGGTTGACGCACCATGTTCGGGCTCGGGGATGTTCAGAAAGGACGCGGCGGCGATGAGCGAGTGGTCGCCCGCCAATGTGAACCTTTGCCACCAGCGGCAGGAGCGCATCCTGGCCGATGTTTACCCGGCGCTCAAGCAGGACGGCTGCCTTATATATAGTACCTGTTCTTATTCGCACGAGGAGAATGAGGATATTCTCGATTGGCTGTGCAGTGAGTTCGATTTGGAAAGTATTCGCATACCTATATATAAGGAGTGGGCTATTGTTGAAACCGAATCGCCACGGCAAAAGGCATGGGGTTATCGTTTCTATCCGGGTAAGGTGAAAGGCGAGGGTTTGTTTGCGGCTTGTTTAAGGAAGCGCGATTCGTCGGAACAACTGCCGTCATTCAAATCGAAGGGAAATCAAAAGCTGCCGATGAAAGAGATCGACGTGGTTAAAGGCTATATAAATAATGCCGACGACTTTTATTTTTTTAAGGTGAACGACGAATGGCTGACTATTGATCATCAGCATAAAGATAGTCTCGATATTTTGCAGCGGAGCCTTTATATCAAAAAATCGGGGGTGCGGATCGGGAAGTTGATGGGCAACGACCTGGTGCCCGATCATGAACTGGCGTTGAGTATATATATTAATAAGGAAAAGGCGCTGCAAACGGAGTTGAGCTATGAGCAAGCCATTCAATACTTGCGCCGGGAAAACATCGATATTAATTCCGGTCACAGAGGCTGGAGCCTGATGGAGTTTGAGGGGCAGGCTTTGGGTTGGGCTAAGTTGCTGCCGAACAGGGTAAATAATTATTTTCCGAAGGAGTTGAGGATATTGGCGAGCCAAGGGATGTTTACTCGCTAATGTCCTTTTTTATATGCTCAATATTTAAGATAATTCTATTTTAAACGCAGGTCATGTTTTACTCTGAAATTTTAGACGCTTTATATAATAAAGGAATTTCTGACGTGGTTAAAATTCTAAATACTTCTATTCACTCAACTAACCTAAACAAATTAGATAATGAACTTTTCATAATTCATACCGGATTTTCGTTTGTGACCCATAAAGGAAAAGAAATGGAACTTTACGCCGGATTCTCGACGACGAGTAATAAACTAACTATAATACGTCAACCACGTGCAAACTGGTCTTATAAATGGGTTCCACTGATTAACGGATTATTCTTTGAAATCACCGCCAGAAATAATTATTTGAATAAATATAACGGTCGGATTTGCGATAGTATTGACGAGGTGAACAATGATTATCATTTCCAATTTGATGAACTTAATTACGATACAATCATAAACATAGACCCAAACAGATTAACAGAAGAATTAGGCTTATTTGAAATAACGACCAACGGACGAATTTTGAAATTTCGTAGAAGCAAGCAATTAAAGCAGCCTATATATTTAGATGGTGTAAAATTCTCGGTAACTCAGCCCGTCGAAAATGATAAAGATGATAGCGATGATCGTCAATCACTTGGTAATTATTTGAGAGATGACTATGATGATGATGCAGAAACCGCATTTTGGAATATTGACTAATTCCTTTTTTAGTCGAATTAGTAGAAACGTCTTTTCCACAATACCCTACTCATCCTATCAACTTTATAAACATCCTTTAAATCAATTTAAAAAAATCTGCACATTTGCAAATCCGCTCATCCGCATACAATAAAATGGACCAATACTTTATTATAGATTTCGACAGCACGTTCACACAGGTTGAGGCTTTAGACGAACTGGCGCGCATCTCCCTTAAAAACCATCCCGACCGCGAGGCTATTTACCAGCAGATTGAAGACCTAACCAACGCCAGCATGGAAGGCCGCCTGTCTTTCACCCAAAGTTTAGAGAACAGGGTGAAGCTGCTGCAGGCTAACCGCGATCATTTAAAACAACTGGTAACCCATTTAAAAAAGAAGGTGTCGGTATCGTTTAGCCGCAATACAGTGTTCTTTAAAAATCATTCTGATGAGGTGTTGATCGTATCGGGTGGATTTAAGGAATTTATCATCCCGGTGGTGACCGAATATCATATTAAAAAAGAAAATATTTACGCCAATACCTTTGTGTTCGATGATGAAGGCAACATCGTCGGCTACGACCGCAGTAATCCTTTGAGCCAGGAGGGCGGAAAGGTAAAGCTATTGAAAGAGCTGAATTTGCAAGGTGATATATATGGTATAGGCGATGGCTATTCCGATTTCCAATTGAAGGAATCGGGAATGATCAAGAAATTCTTTGCGTTTACCGAGAATATCGAAAGGAAATCGGTGGCCGAAAAGGCCGACCATGTTACGCCGAGTTTCGACGAGTTCCTGTTTATTAATAAACTGCCGCGTGCTATATCGTACCCTAAAAACCGGATCAAATGTTTGGTGGTGGGCAATGTAGAGGATGATGCCCTGGCGCAAATGAAGAAGGAGGGCTACAATATTCGCCATCACGATCATATCGATGAAAAATACCTGCAGGAAGCTGGTGTGTTGTTTTGCGATGAAGCCCATCAGCCCACACCCGAACAGGTTGCCAATGCGGGAAGATTAAAAGTGATCGGCATTTTCGGGAAGATCGCAAGCCGCAAATTGGCTGAAGCCGCCTGTGAGAACGGCATTATCATTTTTGATGATCCGAAGCACAATCCGCGGAACGACGATTTTATACCTAAGCGCGTAATGTCTTTTATGAACGAAGGAAAAACTCATACCAGCTGCAATTTCCCCGATCTGCAACCGCCGCGTGTAAACAATGCGCACCGTTTAATTCATATCCACAAAAACGTGCCGGGTATCCTGGCCAAGATCAACGATGTTTTTGCGAGGCATAATATCAATATAGTAGGCGAGTTCCTGGTAACGAATGCGCAAATTGGTTATGTAATTACCGACGTGAACACAGGCTACGATGCCGAGGTTTTGAACGAGCTAAAGACAATAGATCATACTATTAAATTCAGGTTGTTGTATTGAGTAAGTCCGAAAGACCGGAAGTCGGTAAAGTCCGAAAGATGCGGAGTAAGGCGAAAATCAATCTTATCTTTCGGACTCGCGGACTTTACTGACTTACAGACTCAATATACGGCACTACCAACACCGGCACATCGGCGTGGCGCACTACGTGTTCGGCTACACTGCCCATTAGTAAACGGTCAAGACCGCTGCGTTCGTGGGTGCCGATGACAATCAGGTTGGCGCCGAATTCCCTGCTGCAATCGATGATGCCTTCGGCAGTTGAGCCGTATTGTGTAAAATGGGTTACCGGCATATCACCGCCAAATTGTTTAATGGTGCGTTCTACAATATTTTCCGACTGATTTTTCTGGATATCCATGATCTCCATATCCTGGAGCGATGCGCTGTTCATTACCGATCCCATCAACGGGTCCACACCGCCGGTGGTTTCGGGCACTATCATCGGCTCTATAATATTTACGATGCCTATCGAGGCGTTAAATTTCCGGGCTATATCAAAACCATATTCTGCTGCGTGTTCGGCATATTTGCTATCATCTATGCCGATAAGTACTTTACTGATCTTCATAATAGAAAAGGATTGGTTATACCATATAACAATTAAGCGATAATATGTTTTGCATCGAACCCGGTTTGCGGAGTTATGGCTGCTTAACACTTAATGCTTTTCTTTTTACATTTGCCTCATGCATTTCTCTCCCGAAATAGAAGAACGCCTGACGCAGCTACAGGAAAAATACGAAGCAATGGGTCAGGATATGGTTTCCTATCTGGACGGCCTGCTTTATGCCGATTTTTTAACTTATTGGGATTATATCCACCTGGATACTTTATTGAGCCTTCAAAATCCAAAAACGCCATTCCCGGATGAGGAGATCTTTATCATGTATCATCAGATCACTGAGCTGTATTTCAAACTGGCGCTGCATGAATGTGAACAGATCACAGCGGCACAGCCTTTAACTGCTGAGTTTTTCACGGCCAGGTTAAGGCGGATCAATAATTATTTCGAGGCGTTGACGCAGTCGTTCGATATTATGGTGAATGGGATGGAGAAGGAGCAGTTTTTGAAATTCCGGATGTCGCTGCTGCCGGCAAGCGGGTTTCAGTCGGGGCAATACCGGATGATAGAGATCTATGCTACCGATTTTATCAACCTCGTGGCGAAAGATAAGCGGGATGAGCTGGCCAATGCATCGATAGCAGAACAATTTGAATTTATTTACTGGAAGTTCGGCGCCACCGAACTATCTACCGGTAAAAAAACACTCACGCTAAAACAGTTCGAAAAGAAATACGCTAAAACATTTACCGACCTCGGCAAGGCAAATATCAACCAGAATTTTTATTCCTTATATAAACAGCTTAAAAGCGAAGGCCACTCTACCCCGGAACTTGAAGCCGAATTGAAGCAAATTGATATTAACGTGAACGTGAACTGGCCGCTGGTGCATTATAAATCGGCAGTACGCTATTTGAATCGTGAGCCGGAAGAGATCAAAGCAACAGGCGGCACCAATTGGCAGAAGTATTTGCCGCCGCGTTTTCAGAAGCGGATCTTTTACCCAAGCTTGTGGAATGAGCAGGAAGTTGCGGAATGGGGCAAGGGCTGGGTGGAAAAGGTTTTGAGGGAAGGGTAAGATTAATTACTTAACTTTTCGGACCTACGTATTGTACTTCAATAAAAGCGTTATGTAAATGATTGAAGTCCTTATCCGCTGTAACTAATTTCAAGCCGAGTAAGGCAGCAGTTGATGCGATCCATAGATCATTTTTTCCCATGTTTCTGGGGGTACCGAATGGATAATTACTGTAAGAAGGATTTCGGCGTTGTGAAAATGCATCTATTTCAGCATAAATATTAATCAAGCTCTCGTTAACTTCTAAGATAGTAACACGATCCAATATAAAATTTGCAACCTTCCACTTCTGTTCACCCCATTCGAGATCGCCTCCATTTATAAGTTGGAGAAGAATATTGGTATCGAGCAATAAATTCATTTACTCTCTTTCAAAGTTTTTATAGCCTCCTGATATTCCTCTTCAGTAAGAAATGCATCTTTTGGAAATTGTTTCAACCCCTCGATCATCTCTGCAAAACTCTTTTTCCCTAATTTATTTGCAAAAGCAGTTGTGCCGCCTGCTGCCAAAATCTCGTCTACAGAATATGATTTCTGATTAAAAAATGAATGTTGCGTTTCTTTCTTTATATCAATATTTCTCTTTCCCATTGCGCTGCTCAAATTAAGTGTATAACAAATTTACAAATACTTTCTCCAATAACCGCAGACAGCGAGTTACCCTATGTCAATTTTTATGTAAAAAACACCAAACCAACCATCTACGCTGCGCTTTACGCAAAAAAATTCCTACCTTGCCATTTTCCGAATTATAATATTTAATACACTAAGGCCATGACAGAGACGCTGGACATCAAGATCACAAAAACCGCACATTCCCGTTTAAACGAAACGGATTTCGACAACCTGCCCTTCGGCAAAACATTTTCTGACCACATGTTCGTGGCCGATTATGCCGATGGGGAATGGAAGAATTTTGAAATTATTCCTTACGGTGAAATTGGTTTGAGTCCTGCCATTTCTGCGCTGCATTATGGCCAGGCATTTTTTGAAGGATTAAAAGCCTACAAACATGCCGACGGAAAGGTAACCGTTTTCCGTCCGGATAAAAACGCCATTCGCTTTAACAAATCGGCAGGGCGCCTTTGCATGCCTGCACTGCCTGAAGAAATATTTATACAAAGTATTGCTGCGGTGGTTGATATAGACCGCGACTGGGTGCCGTCAAAAGCAAATCACGCTTTGTATATCAGGCCGTTCATGTTTGCTACCGATCCTTACCTGGGCGTAACCCCATCGGCAACTTATAAATACATTGTGTTGATAGGCCCTGTTGGCCCTTATTTTTCAAAAACGCTGCGTGTAAAAATAGAAACACACTATACCCGTGCTGCCGAAGGTGGTTTCGGTTATGCAAAAGCTGCCGGCAACTACGGCGGCGGTATGCTGCCTACCCGCAGGGCTGCCGAAGAAGGCTTCGATCAATTGATCTGGACCGACGCCAAAAATCACGAATACATTGAGGAAATGGGTGCAGCTAATGTAATGTTCGTATTGGATGGCAAACTGATTACCCCATCAACCCGCGACACCATTTTAGATGGCGTAACCCGCGATACGGTTATTGCCTTAGCCCGCGAGTGGGGTATGGAAGTTGAGGAACGCCGCGTTTCGGTTGCCGAAATTCTGAAAGGCGCCAGGAATGGTAAATTGCAGGATGCATTTGGCGCCGGTACCGCTGCCACCATTGCCCCGGTAGGCTCTATTAACCATAACGGTGAGGAGTATTTCCTAAGCGACCCGAAAACCCGCGAGTTCTCTCAAAAAGTACTGACCGAACTTGACGCTATTAAATACGGCCGCGTTGCAGACACGCACGGCTGGAATTATACTGTATAAGTAAACTAAATAAGATAATTTGAAGGCGTTCTAAACAGAACGCCTTTTTTATTTCGGGGTCTCAAGATAGGCGCCCATATTGTCGGTCAAACTTACACCCATTTAGTGAGCTTAGTCATGTACAGGCGGCGTAAATCGCTCCATTTGTAATATGGAAAACCGGTTGTTATTCCGGTAACAGGATGTTAATCCAGTGTTAACCTGCTCAAAATTAACCACAGGTAACAAAGTTTTTACGCCATAGCATGGCCTAAAACAACCCGAAACCGCATTTGTAAGCATTTTGATGGTTGGCGGAAATGGCTGAAATTATTCAACGCTAACCGTAAGGCCTTCTTGCTGAAGTATTTTCCGGTACACTTCAACTTCGGTAAATGAGCCTTCTAATATGGCGCATTTGCCTTCATTGTGTACCTTCCATGCTATTTTTTCGGCTTGCGCTTCGGAATAGTCAAGGTATTTCATCATACAGAAGATCACGTGATCGAATGTGTTCACGTCGTCATTCCATAAAATGAGGCGGTGCATTTCTTTCAGCCCCGACAGTATTTCTTCAAGGGTTAGGGTTTCTTCCTGTAATTCAGTTGGCATCGTAACTACAAATTTACTCAAAATCTGCAATAAAACCAGCTTAACAAAGTTCTATTGCGGTTTTAACCCTACTTTTATTGCATGAAAGCATTTGTCCCCTACTTTGCCTTTTCGCTGCTTTTGCAGCTTTGTACCGCCGGCAGCGGTTACGCACAAACAACTCCAACAGCCGCCTTGCAGGCTCCTCCGAAAAACATCGTCGTAGATGGCTCCATTAAAGAATGGGGCGACAGCCTGCGGTACTACAATATCGAAAAACACATTAACTACGCTGTGGCCAACAGTAAAGACACACTGTACATGGCTATCCGCATTGACGATCGCTCGGAGCAAACCCGGGTACTACGCGCCGGACTCACCTTCAGCATTAATACTAAAGGAAAAAAGAAAGAGAGTTACAGTATTACCTTCCCGCTCAGCACTACCGGCACTCCGTTAAATATTCAGCGCGGCGATGATAGTGCCGCCAGCAAACAAGATCATGAAGCTTTGATGGAAGCGGTGCTCACTACTTTGCGCGGCATTAAAACGGAAGGCTTTAAAGATATTGAAGGCGATATGATCACCACCAGCAACACCTACGGCATCCACACCGCTGTTGATTATGACGATAAAGGCTACCTGGTTTGCGAGGCCTCAATCCCTTTTTCACTTTTACACGCCGACGATGCCTTAAAGAACGAATGGGCCTTTAACTTTAAAATAAACGGGATTATCAAACCAACCGCTTCGAAAACCGAAGGGCAGGAAGGCGGTGGCCGCGGCGGAAGAGGCGGCGGCATGGGCGGCGGCCGGGGAGGTCGTGGTGGCGGAATGGGTGGCGGCGGTGGTCGTGGCGGAAGAGGTGGTGGCTACGGCGGCAGCGGTAACAGCGAGGCTGACCGCAGCGCGATATTTAAATCGGAAGATTTCTGGGAGAAGTTTTACCTGGCGAAATGAGGTGGATGTGCGGATATGCAGATTTTTGATGTGCGGATGAAGAATGATTTGACGATTTGAAAATGGTGAACGAATAATGTAATGTATTTTATACAAAGAAGGCAAGCGTAGGCTTGCCTTCTTTGTTATGCCATGATACAATTTCCGTGGATTGCGTTCATTCGTAACTCATTTGCACATCCGCACATCAAAAATCCGCACATCATTCAATCACCCTTACCTTTAAAAAGCTTGGGTTAGCCTTTGAGGTATAAACCCTGTGGGTCGCTTTTTTGAAAGCTGTGCTATCGCATTTCATAATATCAACAAAAGTTTGCGGGTTACGGTCGATTAACGGGAACCAGGTGCTTTGAACCTGCACCATTATTCTGTGGCCTTTTTTAAAGGTGTGCAACACGTCCTGCAATTCCCAATTTACAGCAGCAACTTTGCCGGGGGTGAACGGCTCCGGTTTCTCGATAGAATTGCGGTATTTGCCGCGCATCGGCTCGCTGCGTACCATTTGCTGATAGCCGGCCATTTTGACGTCTTTACCGGAGAACTTATTGTTTGATGCAGTGTCGGGATAAACATCCAGAACTTTTACTACGAAATCTGCATCGGTGCCAGTGGTTGATACCTTTAGGTTTGCCCAGATGTTGCCGGCTATGGTAACGTCTTTATCCAGTACATCAGTGGTGTAGCTTAATACATCTTTACGGTCGGCCAGGAACCGCTGATCTGCCGTCATGTATTCGCGGTCCATGTCCATGCTTTTGTGGTTGAGGAATGGCACCGGATTGTTAGGATCAGACTCGTATTCATCGTAGCTGTCTTTACCGGCAGCCGGCGCATTGAATGACAGTTTACCGCCGGGAAGCAGATATAATTGTTTATCCTGCGCTTCCTTTGGCGGCCACGTTTTATATTCTTTCCATTTGTTCACGCCGGTTTCGAAAGTGTTTACCGGGGCAATGTTCATGTCGGTTCCCTTCAGGTAATGGCTGAAGAATTTGAACTCGATATCGTCGCGGTAATGCGGACCGGTTGGGCCACCAAAGTCGACATCACCTAAATGGTCGCCTGCACCGCGTGCCCAGCCGCCGTGCACCCATGGGCCCATGGTAAAGTAAACCGGGGTTTTAGGATTTTCTTTTACCAGTGTTTTATAGGTATTGATGGCGCCGTACAGATCCTCGGCATCATACCACCCGCCGGTTACGAGGACTGCTGTTTTGATATCGTGTAGGTGTGTCAGCACATTGCGGTCTTTCCAATGCTGGTCGTAATTAGGGTGATCCATCATTTCGTTCCACAAACGGATGGTGTCTTTATAGTATTTGTCGTTAGTGTTCTTCATAGGGCCCATCTTCAGGAAGAAATCGTAGCCATCATTAGTACCCGGATTGAAACGACCGCCGCGGCGCTGTGTAGGCTTATCATCCTGGCGGTTGGTGAAGCCGGGGTAAAAGCCAAAGTTAGCCACTAAAAAGAATGCACCATTATGCCAGCCGTCATCGCGCCACAGATCGGCAATTGGTGCCTGCGGCGAGGCGGCTACCAGCGCCGGGTGACGGCTCAATAAAGCTGTTGTGGTATAAAAGCCGGGATATGATATACCCCATACGCCTACCTTGCCGTTGTTGTTGGGTACGTTTTTCAGCAGCCAGTCGATGGTGTCGTAGGTGTCGGTGCCTTCGTCCACGTCTTTGTTGGTGGCGTGATTTTCCTTTTCGGGGGTCATTTCCTCGTAGATGCCCTCGCTCATCCAGCGGCCGCGCACATCCTGATACACGAAAATATAGCCGTCGTGCAAAAATGCCGGCGAGGGGCCAAGGCTGCCTTTGTATTTATCCGCGCCATACGGAGCCACGCTGTAACAGGTGCGGTCCATCATAAACGGATATTTTTTTGATTGATCCTTCGGCACATAAACCGATGTGAACAGCTTTTTGCCATCGCGCATGGGTATCTGGTACTCGTACTTGGTGTAGTTATCCTTTACATACGCCGCATCGGGGCTGTTGCCGCCGGGCTGGGCTACGGAGGTTAAAGCTAAAAGCGTAAAGCATAAAGCAGAAAGTAGCAGTTTTTTCATTAGTCAGTTATTACTTTCTAAAAATACATAATAAAACAAAAAAGACAACCGGGAGTGGGTTGTCTTTATAAAATCGTTACTTAATTCCCATAAGTCATTAAAAAATAGGAATCTGCGCCATCGCTGCCTTCTTCTCTAATTTCCCATCCATTTGCTTTGTAAAAGCTCATTGCATTTTCATTTTGTTTAAGGCATTTGAGCGCGGCACGGCCATTCAGTCGGGCAATTCCTGCATTTAAGAGGGTTTTGCCGATTCCCTTTTTCATAAAGCCGGGGTGAACAAATAAGTGATGGATGAAATTATCAGGCATCCATATTGAAATAAATCCTGCCGGTTGGCCGTCGATTTCTGCTATCAATATCTGCTCTCCTTCTGTATCTTTTTCAAAATCGGACAGGTGGAAGGCGTTTGAGGGCATCCAGTGAAATGCTTGTCGGCGTGAGAGCAAGTAAATTTGCTGTAATTCTTCGCGGTCGGTTTCGGTATATTTACGGATGTCAGGCATAACCGATAGGATTTTTTAAACCCGAATATCTCACGAAATTTACCTAACCGAGAGAAATATTTAACAGCCAGATTACCCGGATTACAGTTTATACAATGTCAATTCGTTTATAAACCTATAATCTTTTTGATTAAAAGTAAACAGCTTAAACCCGGTGTAAATAGCCGTTGCTGCAATTAAAGAATCCGGTATAGCCAAATTGTGACTAAGTTTGTATTTTTCGACAAGTTGAAGTGATATGGTCGTGATTGCAGGGTTAATAAGCAAAATGTTAAACAGATAGATATTTTTATTAAGTGAATTAAGTTCTGCTTTATTTCGAACGCCTCTTATCAATTCCAACTTCGTAATCGCTGATAAAGTTACAAATTCTACCCCTATATCTTCTTCAAGAAGATGCTTCACCTGGAGATGCCGAGACTGTAATTTATCCAGGTAATCTATCATAACATCGGTATCGCAAATTACATTGACCTTTTCCACGCTTCCTCTCTAAGCTTTTTGGCGTCAATGTTGCGTCCGGTAAATATTTTTTCCATCTCTGGCAAGTCCAGAGACTTATTACCAGGAATTAGTATATCATCTAATAATGGCTGCGGTTTCCTTTTTTCGGTATCTACTTTAAAATCAAGATACTTTGCCAGACTTTTTAAAATCTTTAATGTTTCCGGCTTTTTATACCGTATTGTTACCTCGGGCATAATCTTTTATTTTTATAAAGTTACCATTTAAAATAAAACGAGGCAAGCAATGCTTACCTCGTTTATGTATAATTAGCAGATTTTCGATTCACGCATCCGCACATCAATAATCAGCACATTAAAATTATTCATTTATTGCCTTCACGCCCGGCAGTTCTTTGCCTTCCATGTATTCCAGCAAGGCGCCGCCGCCGGTTGATACGTAGCTTACATCGTCGGTCATACCGAATTTGGCTACGGCTGCAGCCGAATCGCCGCCACCTATAAGGGAAAATGCTCCGTTATCGGTAGCTTTTGCAACGGCATCGGCCACGGCTTTCGTGCCTACCATAAACGTGTCCAATTCAAACACACCCATCGGGCCGTTCCAAAGAATGGTTTTTGATTCCTCGATCACTTTGCTGAATAGTTTTACTGTTTCAGGGCCTATATCAAGACCTTCCCAGCCGTCTGGAATTTCACCTGTATTGGCAACGTTGGTATTGGCATCATTAGCAAACTTGTCTGCAATCACGTTATCTACCGGCAATAACAGGTTTACACCTTTTTCTTTTGCCCGCTGTTTCAGGCTCAAAGCCAGGTCAAGCTTATCAGCCTCAACCAATGATTTGCCTATCGCCCCTCCATCTGCCTTGGCAAAGGTATAAGCCATACCGCCGCCGATGATGAGGTTATCTACCTTATCCAGCAGTTTTTCTATCAGCTCGATCTTATCGGATACCTTCGAGCCGCCCATGATGGCTGTAAATGGTTTCGGCGCATCGTTCAATATCTTTTCGGCATTTTGCAGTTCGGCAGCCATCAGGTAACCGAAGTATTTAGCATTCGGGAAAAACTGTGCGATGATCGCGGTAGATGCATGCGCGCGGTGTGCCGTACCGAAGGCATCGTTCACATAAACATCGCCCAGTTTTGACAGCTTTTCAGCAAAATCCTTGTCGCCTTTCTCTTCTTCTTTGTAAAAGCGCAGGTTTTCCAGCAATAACACTTCGCCGTTTCCTAAAGCTTTCGACTTTGCAACAGCTTCATCGCCAATACAATCGTCGGCAAACTCAACTTGCTGTCCGAGCAGATCGGCCAGGTGAGGTACGATGTGTTTTAAAGAATATTTGTCTTCCGGACCGCCTTTTGGTCGGCCCAGGTGCGACATCAGGATCACGGCGCCGCCATCCTTCAATATTTTTTTGATAGTTGGAAGGGCAGCCGTCATACGGTTGTCGTCGGTTATATTAAAATCGTCGTCTAATGGAACGTTAAAGTCGACCCTTACGAGGGCACGTTTCCCGGCAAACTTAATTTGATCGATAGTTTTCATTTAATGAGTTGGTTTTTTGAAGGGGTTACCTGCTGGTTGTATCGCCAGCAGCCTCGGTTTTCGTTAGTTTGATGTAAGCGTACTTTAAGGCGCCAAATTCAGCAAATATTTCTTAAATCGGAACGCAAAAGTTAAAAAGGTGTTTCAATTAATAAAAAAATCACCGGATCTTAACATACATCACATAATGAGGCCCTATTACCGGCACCTCAAATTCAGGGGAAATGACCTCGAAACCCATATTCATATAAAACTGCAGCGCCTTTTTGCGGGCATTGCACCACAGGTAATTTGCGTTTTGGCCGCACAGATAAACGATGGCAAAGTTTAATAGTTGGTTACCATATCCCTTGCCGCGGTATTGTGGCAATGTGGCCATGCCGCGCAACTGATAGCCCTCCCCCGCATGTCCGTTGTAGTTTTGGGGATGAAAGGACGCGATACATGCCAGTTCATCGCCGATATAATACCCCAAATGAAAGGCTCCGGCAAGGTCATCAGACGGAAACCTGCATTCTTCGAGCGATAATTTTCCTTCGCGCAGTACTTCGTTGCGGATAGCAAGCAAATCGGCAACGTTTATAAATTTAATCATTATTGTAAAAACAGGGAATCGGGTATTTTAAAACGAGCATATTTTTCCCCAACTTAATTAATTATATACCACATAACACCACGATTTTACGCAATAAACGCGTTATTAACGCTCATCACCGGCATTTTTCTGCATAATTAAACCGACAGACAAAATTAGCATAACTATTGCATTAATATTTGCCTTTAGTTATCTATTGAGTTAACCTATATGAAAATCATCTTCCTTTCCCTTATTATTTGCATCGCACTTTGGAGCTGTAGTAAAACAAATGACGTTAAACCGGGCGACAATGGCACTAAAACCGATACTACTCATACCACTACACCCGGTAATCCGTCAAGCCTAACGCACGATGATTCCGTACACATGGCGCTCTTTAATATTTATACGCAAAAAGTTAAAACAAGCGTATCGGGCAAAACGCTTATCCTCACTTATAATGAAGATGCCACGCTGTATATGCTGGCTGATGCGTACCAGAATACCTATGCAGTACATTTAAAGGAAGACTTTAAGAAAACCTCTCTTGCCGCCTTTGACTTTACAACCATCAACGGCGATGGCCAAACCACTTTTAACTCTGTTGATGATAACCTTAACAATGTGAAATTTAAAACAATAAAAGATACGTTGATAGATGGTGTTAACGTGAAAAAAATAAATGTGTTTAAGCCCTTCACTTTTAAAAAAGTTTACGATTCGAGCCAGCTGGCTATCGATCAGCAGAACCTGTTACTGGGAAAAATGGATGAGCTGATCACCTTTTCATCATACACCTATTACAATAATAAAACCTATCCTACTACCAGCGTAGCAGCGTATATCCAGTATGTAAAGTAAGAATTATTGAATTATTCGATTTTTCTTTCGGGCTACGATAATGAAATGCGTTGAACCAGGTCGGCTAAGCGTGCGGAGTAGCCCATTTCGTTATCGTACCAGCCCACTACTTTTACCAATCCGCCAACAATTGAGGTGAGCTGCGCATCAAATATACAGCTATGAGTATTGTCCAGGATATCGGTTGAAACAATAGGATCTTCGGTATATTCCAGCACATTTTTCATCGGGCCTTCGGCGGCATGCTTAAATGCGTTGTTGATCTCCGTAACGGTAGGCTGTTTTTTAAGGCTACAGGTAAAATCTGTTAACGATCCGTTTAAAACGGGGACACGGATGCCTGCCCCGCCCAGTTTACCATCAAGGTGAGGGAAAATAGCGGTAATGGCTTTAGCTGCGCCCGTAGTGGTAGGAATAATAGAACCCGAGGCGGCCCTTGCGCGCCGCAAGTCTTTATGAGGTGCATCGTGCAGGTTCTGATCGCCGGTCATTGAATGTACAGTGGTGATATAACCATCGATTATTCCCCAGTTATCGTCAAGTATCTTAACCATGGCTGCAACGTTGTTGGTGGTACACGATGCGTTGGATAATACCGGCTCGTGCAGATCCACCTTGTCGTCATTAACACCTAAAACAACTGTCGGTATGCTTTTATCAGTAGGAGGGGCTGATATGATCACTTGTTTAGCGCCGGCCTCCAGGTGTTTTTGGGCACCGGCCTTTGAAGTGAACCTGCCTGTCGATTCAATAACCAGATCGATGTCTAATTCTTTCCACGGCAGGGCCGAGGGATCGGCTTCGGCTGTTATTTTAATGGGGGCGCCGTTTATGATCAGGTTATCATAATCAAAATCAACAGTTCCCTTAAAGCCGCGGTGTACGGAGTCGTATTTAAAAAGATGAGCCAGGGTTTTGGTATCAGAGATATCGTTTATGGCTGCAACGGTAATATTTTCCCTGTTTAAAATATTGCGTAAAAAAATCCGGCCTATGCGCCCGAAACCGTTAATGGCAATCCTCATGGTACTAAGTATAACGCTGCAAATTTAGCTAAAATTGCGAAGCCGGGCCATTGCACGGGCGAAAAGCGCCGCCTGATTAACGAAAGATTAGATTAAACAAACAAATTGCGAAGCGCCAGGCTTTCGCGTTGTTTTGAGCGAAGAAAGAAAGTGATGAGCCAGTTAAACAACAGCGACATGGATAAGATAATAACAATAAGCAGTGTATTGCTGTAAGCGCGCATGGCAAATACGATAACAATAGTTAAAACATTGGCAGCTGTAAGGATAAGCGTGGTTTGCAGATGGCTGAAACCCAGCTTCAGCATACGGTGATGAATATGGTTACGATCGGCAGTGAACGGTGATACGCCGCTTGCGATACGAATCACGAACACTCGTATGGTGTCGAATATCGGTCCTATTAAAATTGCCACCGTTAACGCAGGGGCTTCATACAGGTCGGGCATTTTAGCTGCGGTGTGCATGTTTACCTCCACAAACTTCAATGCCATTACCGCCGAGATAAGCCCGATAAGCAACGAACCGGTATCGCCCATAAATATTTTAGCCGGCGTAAGGTTAAACCTTAAAAAGCCCATAATTGCTCCGGCCATGGCTAATGATACTGCTGCCAGTTCATATTGCTTTATGTAAATGAAAAGGATGGCGAAGGTGCCGTTGGCAATAATGCCCGTTGTTGCGGCAAGCCCGTCGATACCGTCGATCAGATTAAAGGCGTTTACAATTAAAAGAATAATTAGTATAGATAGCCCCACGCTAATGAGGTAAGGCATTTCATAAATTCCGAATACGCCGTACAGGCCGGTAAGGCGAATGTTGCCCAGCATTACCAATATAGCGCAAACCACAAACTGGATAATAAATTTAGTGTTGGAGTTTACTCCAGACAGATCGTCTTTAATCCCCATGGCAAACAACATAATACAGCCGGTAAGCAGATAGTTGATAGGCAGCGACTTATCCGTCATGCAGAAAAGCAGCGAGGTAATGGTGAAACCGACAAAAATGGCTACACCGCCCAAACGGGGGATACCATGATCATGCTCCTTACGGAAGTGACCGAGGTCATCGTATAAGTGACGGAAACGTGCAACATGTAAAATTGATGGTATGGCGAAACTGGTGATCAGCAAAGATGCGCCGACTATAAAGATGTAGTATAAAAAAGAGTAATTATGTAGAAATTCGGCCATCTTAATCGTTACGCTTATTATACAATAGTTAATTAGGATGGTGCAATTAAATAACAATTGTTAATTTACCGCAGTACTTCTTATTAACATATTAACATTATTACCCTTTGATTAAAAGTACTGAATAATCTTACGTACCGGCTTAACTATTAATGCAATAACTGGAAGCGGGATACGAGCGTTCTTCATCGCTTTCAAATCAAACAATAACCCTTTTACGCGATTGTTGAGGCTTTGGTTACTAATTCCGCCAATTTTCATCTTAATTATTACCTTTTTTATATAAAAAGTTTTTAACTGATTGACGTACAGAGAATTTAACATAAACTGATAATCGGCTGCAGAGCCATATTCAAGACTGTAGGGGCCATATTTTTCAAAAATATAGCGCTTACAATAGAAAGTTGGGTGCGGCGGCATCCACCCGAACGCCAAACTCCGGCGTGTAAATTCGCCCGAACGCCACTTGCGGATCACCTTGCCGTTGGCGTCAATATAATCGAGATCGCCGTAGGTTATGTCGACATTGTTTTTTTGAAATGCACCGGCAATGGTGCCTAAAACGGTGTCGTCTGCAAAGGTATCATCAGCATTCAGCATACCTACAACTTCGCCTGTAGCGAGTTGGATTCCTTTATTCATGGCATCATAAATTCCCTTATCGGGTTCGGAAATAAAATGGGTAATCTGGGACCTGTAACTTTCTATAATGGCTGCAGTATTATCCGTTGATCCGCCATCGATGATGATATATTCAACGTTTTTATAGTCCTGCTGTAAAACAGATTCGATACAGCTGCCGATAGTGCTTTCGGCATTATAAACTACGGTGATGATGGAGATTTTAAGATCCTGCACTAAGAAAAGAATAGGTGTTTACAGGTACAAATTTAAAGCTTTTGAAAATCGCCGCCTAATTCAAAACCGGGTTATTCTTGATTCTATGCCCGAAATCGATAAATTAGCAGACCCAAATAACCTGAAATACCATTCCATGTCCTCATCAAAACAAAAGTCATACAAATACGTCCTTGTCATTACCGGTTTGGTGGTGCTGGCTCTGGGTGTGCTGTTAATTTTTATTCCGCCTGCGCTCTTTCCCGATCCGGCTAACGGTTTCCAGGTGCTGCGTTCCATGAAACTGGGCGGCGCCTTTAATATGCTTACCGCGCCCGATCAGGACGATATTTCGCAAAGCTATACCGAGTTTATGACGTGGTGGTCGCCGGGGCAATACCTGGTGCCTTATTTCTTTAAGCTTTCAACCCATGTAAACCTTGGGCAGGCTGCAGCTATAACGGTGATGCTTGCACAGTTAATCGGCCTGGCAGGTTTTTATGCATTTTTCAAAAAAGCCGGTTTTAGTCGGTTTGTAGCCACATTAAGCATCTTGTTTATTGTTTGCCAACTGGCATTTTTTGTACCGTACGTTTTTTACAACGGCGGCGAGGTTTTGCTTTTTGCATTTGAGGGCTGGTTTTTATATGGCTGCATGGCATTGCAAAAAGCCGACTGGAAGCTGGTGCTTTTTGTGCTTATTTCGGGTTGGTTGGGATTCTTTTTTAAATCATCGTTCGTGTGGATCTATTGCGCAGGGCTTTGCTGCCTCTGGATGCGATTTTCAACAGGACATAAGGGTGCGGTTGAATGGATAAAAAAAGGTATTCCAATTGCCATACCCGCGGCGGTTTCGCTCGCAGCTATTTATTTTTTTTTCCTGTCGAAAGGGCAAAGCCCGGCATCGGTATCCAGGGGGCTTAAGCTTACCGCCGAGACCTTTACCTTTCCGCTGTCGACGCCAATATTATCAGGGTTTTCGCTGGATGATTTTTTTGGCGGGCTGATCTATAATTTCGGGCATCCGATGTTTAGTCATCCTGTAGCCATTGGTATTTTAGTTGCGCTGGCTATTTCGAGCCTGGTACTGATCCTGAACATTATCCGCAAGGTGCCTAATCCAGATTACCGGACCTTTATTATGGTATTTTATTTCGGCGCGCTGCTGTTTTTCGGGGTGGTTTATCTCAAGCAGCTCAATATATCTTACGAGGCAAGGCACTTCAGGATCATCGGATCGCTGATTGTGCCGGGTATGATCTACCTGGTGAGCGGGTTAAAACGCATTTACAGGGTGGCGTTCGGGGCAATTTGCGTAGCTATCGCTTTTTTCAGCTTCAGCTATGTAGTTAAGGGTTTTAACATCAACGGTAAAGCGGCTAAAGGCGTTACAGGCTTTGCACAGATCAATATCGATCAGCAGGCGCTGGATACCATCATGAAGCTCGACCGGGAGCATAAAGACGCCACGTTTGTTTTTATAGCCAACGATATCGGGCTGGAGGTTCAGCATAACCGGGTGATTAACTTAACACCTGTGCCGGATGACTATAAAATAGATGCCGATGATTATAAATACGATGGCTTTGCGGGGCCGCTATATATTGTGCTGCCCGAAACCTATAACGGACCGAAGGAAAAACTGATCATGAAATCGTTCCCGGGCTATGCAGGTTTTAATTTGTCGATGCTGGGAGATAAGTATGTATTGTATTCAGCAAATATGAAGCGATTAGCCTCTGCGAAGAAATAACCATAGAAACAGAGAGATTCACGGAGGACACGGAGAGAAAAAGACTCTGTGTTCTCCGCGCCTTCTATGCGTCCTTTGCGATTAAAAAAATCAGGAGTTTATTTCTTTCCAGAGCAGATCCTTCAGCGGCTCGATATTTTTTTGCGCTACCGACGAAATGAAGATAGATGGAATGCCCTTTGGCAAATCATTTTTCATTTCTTCCATCAGCTCATCATCCAGCATGTCTGATTTGGTTATGGCCAGTACACGCGGCTTATGCAGCATTTCGGGATTATATTCCTTTAGTTCGTTGAGCAGGATCTCGTATTCTTCCTTAATCGTCCGGTTGGTATCAGCCGGAACCATGAACAGCAATACCGAGTTACGTTCGATATGGCGCAGGAACCGGAAGCCTAATCCTTTACCCTGCGATGCGCCCTCGATAATTCCGGGAATATCGGCCATTACAAATGATTTACCCCCCCTGTAAGCCACAATGCCCAGGTTAGGTACAATGGTGGTGAAGGCATAATCGGCAATCTCTGGTTTGGCGGCAGATACTACCGACAGCAGGGTTGATTTACCGGCATTGGGGAAGCCAACAAGGCCTACGTCGGCCAGAACCTTTAGTTCCAGTACGTTCCACCCCTCTTTGCCGGGTTCGCCGGGCTGTGCAAAGCGCGGGGTTTGCTGCGTTGGTGTTTTGAAGTGCCAGTTGCCCAGGCCGCCACGACCGCCATCGGTCAATATTTGTGTTTCGCCGTCGGTAGTGATCTCGAAAAGGACTTCACCTGTCTCGGCGTTTTTGGCAATGGTGCCGAGGGGCACTTCCAATATTTCGTCGCGGCCTGTTTTGCCTGTTTTTAATGTGCTGCCACCCGATTCGCCGTCGCCGGCTATCACATGTTTGCGAAATTTAAGGTGAAGCAAGGTCCAAAGCTGGGCGTTTCCTTTAACGATCACGTGTCCGCCACGGCCGCCATCGCCGCCATCCGGACCGCCCTTGGCCGTAAATTTATCGCGGTGCAAATGCGTAGAGCCAGCCCCTCCGTGTCCTGAGCGGCAACAGATCTTCACATAATCAACAAAATTTGAACCCTGAGACATTTTGATTTCGGATATCGGAATTTCGATTTCGGATTTACGAGTTACGAATTACGATTTGTTTTTATTCGTTATTGTTCCGCACCTACGGAGCGGTATATCGCTTTAATTTGTTTTCTACCAATATTAGGCCCCGATGGGGCTGGTTTTACTGGCGGCTGCAATTCGGAATTCCTTTATTTATGAATTAAGAATTGCCGTTCGCTTTGCCTTGCTAAAGGTTCCGCACCTACGGAGCGGACTGTCCTTATTATTGCTTTTCTACCAACATTAGGCCCCCGATGGGGCCGCTTGTCAGCGGAGCTTCTGGTTTCTCTGCCAATATTGTGCCCCGATGGGGCCATAATGGCTGTAACTTCATATTAATCAGCAAAGTCCGGAGCTATCCGGCAATTGCCTGATATTCCGGACTTCGTTGCCGTGCGGCCTATTGGGCCTGCGTTATTATTTATACGATTCGATCACTTTACAGATCTGGTCAAAGATCTCATCAACTGAGCCTACACCATCGATGCTTGTAAATTTACCGTGACTCTGATAAAAACCGGCCACAGGCGCAGTTTTATCGTTGTATTCGTGGATGCGTTTACGAATCACTTCCGGGTTTGCATCATCGGGACGACCCGAATCCTTGCCCCGTGACAAAAGCCTTCTTTCTAATTCGTCGTCCGGAACTTCCAGTGCTATCATGCCCGATATGGGTGTTTCTTCTTCCTCAAGCAATACATCAAGGGCTTCTGCTTGCGCAACCGTGCGGGGGAAGCCGTCGAATATAAAACCTTTGGCTTCTTTGTTCGCATCAAGTTTGTGGCGGATCATGCCGATCACAACTGCATCGGGCACTAACTTGCCATCATCCATCAGCTTTTTTGCTTCCAACCCAAGTTCTGTTCCCTGCGCAATTTCGCTGCGTAATAAGTCGCCTGTTGATAAATGGATCAATCCATATTTGTCAATAAGCTTTTGTGACTGGGTCCCTTTCCCGGCTCCGGGAGGACCAAACAATACCAGGTTCAGCATGCTTCTATCAAATTAAAAGCCTTTCGGTACAATACAGAAAGGCTTACTTTAGTCTTGAGTCTGAAGTTTTTAGTCTTAAGTACTCTGGACTTCAGACTAAGGACTTGCGACTTCTTTAAAGTGCACTCGAAGGGAGTCGAACCCCTAACCTTCTGATCCGTAGTCAGATGCTCTATCCAATTGAGCTACGAGTGCTTTTTGAAACGGACTGCAAAAATAGGATTTCTTTTCAATCCTTTATAATTTTTTTGAAATTACTTTACCGCTTCGGCAATAGCGGCAAAATCGGGCAGTTCGCCGGCGTTTTCAAGCACCTCGGCATAGATAATATTTTGATCCTCGTCTACCACAAAAGCGGCACGTTTCGACACGCCGTGCATATTGAACTTAAACTGCTCATAGATAGCACCGTAAGCCGTAGAAACTTCTTTGTTAAAGTCGGAAAGCAGATCGAACTGATAGCCGTTCTCTTCCTTAAACTTTGCCAGCGTGAAGGGCGAATCGACTGATATACCCACTATGGTTGCATTGAGGCCATTGTAGTATCCAAAATTATCGCGCATGGTGCATAGCTGGGCGGTGCAAACGCTGGTGAATGCCAGGGGGAAGAAGTGAATGATCACTTTTTTTCCTTTGAAACTTGCCAGCGACACTTCCTGAAGGGAATCTGACACTAAGGTGAATTGCGGAGCGGCGGAGCCGATGGTTAGTTTGTTATTTTCGGTTGACATAGAGGTAAAGGTAGGGAAAAAATGTATGTCTTCACCCACGCCATTGCGAGGATAACATGGAGCTAAAATTCTTTCAAAACTTTATAACAAAAGCCGGACACCTTCGTATAAAGGGCCAAAAATTAATCAGTTAAAAACAAAAAAGGGCATTTTATGAGGGCAGACGACATTTTTGGGGTTCAGGACGACGGGAAGTTGGCGGGATTGTGCAGTTATTTTTTTGTGCTGGGATGGTCGGTATCTTACTTCGGATATCACCAAACCGAAAAGACCACGTTAAGCAGCTTTCAACTTAGGCAAACGCTGCTGCTATATATTACTTATATAGCTTTGCGTTTTGGTGTACTTGTTTTATTAGATAAAGCCGGCGTGCTAAGCGGAATGCTATCATTGGGCAATGCAGCTATGTGGGTGAACGTGGTTTTCGTGGTGCTTTGGATCATAGGACTGACTGGAGCAAGCGCCGGAAAAATGCGCCCGATACCTGTTTTAGGTCGGGTAGCACAGGTTGTGTTTGCCGCCATCTAAAAATCAAATTGTCATTTAATATTCAAAAAAGCTCCGGGACAAGTCGCGGAGCTTTTTTTATTTAACAATATTTTAATTTTGGTGCTGCGCTTCCTGTATACCGGAGCATTTATATTTGCAATAGGGCAGCCACGCCCCGTTACTATTACCACAACTATTTAAAGAAACTACCATGATTGAAGCAAAAGCTTACGCGGCTCAAAATGAGCACACCCCCTTAGCGCCCTGGACATTTGAACGCCGCGATGTTGGGCCGCACGATGTACAATTCGATATTTTATTTTGCGGCGTATGCCACTCCGATCTTCACCAGATTAAAAACGACTGGTTCCCGGGCATATTCCCGATGGTACCGGGCCATGAAATTGTTGGCCGCGTAGTTAAGGTGGGTGATCATGTTAAGAAATTCAAAGTTGGTGACCTGGCCGGAACCGGTTGTTTGGTCGACTCGTGCCGCGTATGCGAAAACTGTAAGGCCGATCTGGAGCAATATTGCTTAAACGGCGGATCGTTCACTTATAATGGCCTGGAGCAGGATAAAAAAACACCTACTTACGGCGGCTACTCGAACACCATTGTGGTTCATGAGGATTTTACACTGCACATTTCTGAAAAGCTTGATCTTGCCGCAGCGGCTCCCCTGTTGTGTGCGGGTATTACAACTTATTCGCCATTAAGGCACTGGAAAGTTGGTAAAGGTCACAAATTAGCCGTTTTAGGTTTGGGCGGTTTGGGCCACATGGCCGTAAAATTCGGCGTTGCCTTTGGTGCCGACGTTACTGTATTGAGCACCTCGCCAGGCAAAGAGGCTGACGCTAAAAAATTAGGCGCTCATCACTTTGTGGTAACATCCGACGAAAAACAACTGGAAGCGGTTAAGGGCTCCTTCGATTTTATCCTGGATACTGTTTCGGCGGAGCACGACTTTAACATGTACCTTTCGTTATTACGCACCGATGGCGTGCACATTTGCGTGGGTGTTCCGGCTACTCCGGCGCAGATCGCTGCGTTCAGCATTATTGCCGGCAGGAAGAGCCTGGCCGGTTCGAGCATTGGCGGCTTAGCCGAAACTCAGGAAATGCTTGATTTCTGCGCCGAGCACAACATCGTTTCTGATATCGAAATGATCGACATGAAAGATATCCAAGGCGCTTATGACCGTATGGTTAAAGGCGATGTGAAATATCGTTTCGTGATCGATATGGCAACACTGTAAATCAAATAGTGATAAAAGAAAGGGCGCCCCGGTTTTCGAGGCGCCTTTCCTGTTTTTATTTTATCGGCTTATCCCTTAGCCTGATCAATTACCGCCTGGTTTAAGCGTACGTATTCATCATCGTTGGTTTCTTTGGCAAGGGCAACACCTTCCTGTGCAGCTTTGATGGCGCCCTCCTTATCGCCTGTTTTGAGGCGGATACGAGCTTCCCATAATTTATACCACGGGCCTTTAGGCTCAACCTTTTCGGCTTCCAGCGCCCAGCCAAGCGCCTTTTTCATATCCTTATTATTTTCGTAATAATATTGAATGGCGTTGAAGTAATACGGCTTGCGGTTGCCTTTCATCAGCTCGTCGATATTGGCGAGGATCTGCGCATCATCATCAGTATTTAATTTTATCGATATGGAAGTATGATCCCACACCAGGTGCAGATCGGTAGAATGAGTGGTTATGTTTGAGAATTGTATGGTGAAAGCCTCGCGCTTCTCGGCAAGATAAACCGGTTTCTCTTTAAAGCGTAGCAGGTCATCGGCCTCATTGTAGCTGTAAGCGCCCCATTGTTTGGCAGTTTTGTTCAGAATAATGGTCCACTCATCTTTATCAGGGATGGTGAATAATGAATACGTTCCGGCTTTTACGCTATGGCCCTCAACAATCACATTTTCGCTGAAAGTTATGGTCGTTGCCGCATTGGCGCCTGTACGCCACACCTGACCGAAGGGATTGATGCCCCCGAAAATAACGCGCCCCTTTACGCTGGGCCTCGAATAGGTGATGGTAATTTTTCCCAGGCCGAAGTCCTGGATGATAGTTTGTGTCGGGCTGGCATCAGGAATGCGCGGCGTCTGGGCATTACTTTTAAAACACACACCGGCTAAAAATACCGCCAGCACATATAGGTAGAACTTTTTCATTTTACAGAGTTTACAATTGATAAAGAAAATAAAATAAGGATGGGTCGCTCCCCTTTAGCTTCCCGTACAGGCAAAGTTAATAAACTATGCACGCATAAATATTAACAATAACGGGATAATATATTTTTTATGATATAGAAGGAATTTGTGGCCGGGGGTTTAAAACCGGTATAAAAATAAAAGCCCCCTGCACTTGCTGCGGGGGACTTTCAACCTAAACCTTATCACAATTGAACTGGCGAGTACCAGTCCGCATAACATGTATCAATTGCTGTGCCAATGGTGTTCGGCATCCGGCGTTTTTGCAGTATTTTTTTTTAAATACAGTTAACGGCTAATTTAAACGTATCGGCAAGTGTACCAAACAGTGAAAATTTGTTCCGTTTTTTATACACTACAACCCCTGTTTCTGCAAATTTTTCCGGCGTAGAGATTTATCGAACAGGAAGAGGGCCAATATCACATCGAAAAATATAAATCCTTCAAAGGCCATTTTTTTCACATCTGAAGATATGGCAGGCGCCTGAATGTCAACTGACAAATTGCCAATAAAATTGGGAAGTTGCGGCGTAGACCAGTCCATACTGAAAAGCGCATACCCAACAAACAGTGTTAACGTCACTGCAAAAAATATCGCAATTCCTAATATAATGCGCTTGTTGATGGTAGACTTTAAAGGTACCAGGGCCTCTTCCTTGCGGATGGCTTCTATCACGTTATATGTAAAGGCCATAGATGGCTCGTCCAGTTCTATAGCGGCAAATTCCTGGCTCAGCGCCAGCAATTCGTTATATTTCAGGCGATAACTTTCATCGCTTGCAATAAGCTTACTGATGGCAGCCTGCTCATCGGGCGAGCAATTGCCATCAATATAGTTCCAAAGGGTTTCTTCTACGTTATTCATATCAGTTCTTTAGCTTCATGTTTTAAATTACGCTCCAGTTTTTCTTTTAAACGCTGGCGCGCCCTGAATAATTTTACCTTCACGGTATTGGCCTCCATGCCCAGCGCCCGCCCTATCTCTTCGAGCGATTGCTCGCCTTTGTAGAACATCGTGATGATGGCCGCGTCATCGGGCAATAACTGCTCAATGGCTTGGTTAAGGTAAAACGACCGTGATTTATTCTCAGCATTATACAAATCATAAGCTGAAGGTTTATCTTCTACCTGCATAAACGTATCCTCATCGTCGATAGAATCGGTGTCGATACGGCGCTTGCGCAAAAACGTCATGGCGGTGGTGTAAACGATACTGTACAGCCATGTACTGAATTTCGATTGCTGCTGGAAAGACGATAATGAGCGGTATGCTTTCACGAAGCAGTCTTGTGCAATTTCCTCAGCGTCTTCCCGGTTCTTTGCAAAACGCATAGCCAATGTAAATACAAAGCGCTGGTGGCGTTTTACCAGGTCGGCATATAAGGCCTGGTTACCCGCCAGCACCTGTTCTATCAATTCTATATCTGAAAGCTTGCTTTGCATTTAATATAGCTCTCTGACGACACGTTTTGCATTGAGGTTACAGGGTTGTTAAATTTAAAAGTAAAAATTCAAAAGTAAAAAAATAAGGAAGGCAAAGGGGAGTATATGCGCTGTTGCACTGTTTCACAAAAACAGGAAACAGTTGAAACAAAGCGAAACAGATGAAACACCTTATACTGATAGTCAATAACTTATACCATGCGCGTGAAACAACCTGAAACAGTATGAAACAAAAATTGGCGTTTTTTGACCATTTTATTGTTTCAGGTGAAACACCAAAACGTCCGGAAAATTCCTTTTTAATCCCCTCTTGAGAGAGTAATAGCCCATCAAGAGGTGAATCGCACAGCCCGGCTTTTCTATCTGTTAAACATGATACTGGAACCCCTCACTGACAAAACACTGTCAGCACTTATCTCCTCCAATCAAACTACCTTGTGCCAAAATCAAAACTTTTCATGGAACCCAATCACACCAACGGCCATACCGCCGGGCGGCCGCTTCATATCGAACTCATCCGTTCGGCTGCACGCGGAACCATCACCCAAAAGGAAACTAAGCTCCTCGATAAACTCCTGCAGCCTCCGCCCAGCGCAAAAGACGCCTTCATAATGAAACCCGCCGCAGAATGGCTGAACGACGGCAACCGCGAGCAGGGCGGCGAAATGCTCTTCGGCGAATTCTGGCACGAGGGCGAACTCTGTATCCTGTTTGCCGATACCAACGTGGGTAAATCCATCCTGGCCGTACAAATTGGCGACGCCATCAGTCGCGGCGAACCTATCGATGGTTTCATCATGAAATCCCAGGCCGAAAACGTGCTGTATTTCGATTTTGAGCTGAGCACCAAACAGTTCGAAAAACGATACACCGGCGCCATGCACGGCAACTACCGGTTCAGCCCCAATTTTTACCGCGTGGTATTCAACCCCGAGGCCACCGGCGCGCAAAAATTCGACAGCTATGCCGACTATATCAACAACGCGCTCGAAAACATTCTCATCACCAGCAACGCCCGCATCATTATTATCGACAACATCACCTGCCTGCGCAGCGGCACCGATTCGGCTGCGGGCGCCATCAGTTTAATGCGCAACCTGCAGGCCATCAAAAGCAAATACGGCCTGTCTGTCCTCGTGCTGGCGCATACCCCCAAGCGCAACCCCGCAAAACCCGTAAGCCGGAACGACCTGCAGGGCAGCAAAATGCTTATCAACTTTGCCGACAGCGCCTTTGCCATAGGCGAAAGTCAGACTACCGACGGCCTCCGTTACCTCAAGCAGATCAAGCAGCGCAGCAGCAACCAATATTATGGCGCCGCAAAC
>DATCQV010000098.1:0-7443 GCA_036569325.1 Mucilaginibacter sp.
TTATCTGGTAAAAGCTGCTGTAAAGTATCTGCTGTTATTCTTATAGTCGGTAACAGTTAATTCAAATATATGTTTACCGGCTGCAATATCGTCATTAAACCTAAAACCCAGAACTTTAGTTTTGTAATCCCACTCCATCAGTACCCATTTCCCGTCAATTTTACCCATAAATGTTTTTATGCCTGAAAGGTTATCTCCTATCCTGAAAAATATTCCTTTGGCCCCGGCAAGATTGGCTTCAGCTTTTATGTTGATCGGAGTGATCACAGGCGGCACTGTATCCAATTTGATAAAGAAATCGCCAAAAGTATGCGGTTGTGATTTAATGTAACCATCCTGATAAGTTCCGCCGGCCATAGCACCATCCGTACTTACAATTACGGCTTTGTCGGCAAATTTGCCAATGGTGCTATCCGGTTTGATCCACAGATCGTAGCTATCATGTACAGGCGTAAACTTGTTATGAATGGCGTAAGTCGCCGAAAAAGCGCCCGGCTTTTTTGGAAGCACCTTGTAGCTAAAGTACAGGTCATCATACAAATTACCCGGATTAATTGTCACCTTAACCTTATCGTTGGTAAACTCATTTTTCTGATCGTAATGGAACAGGTTCCCACCCGTCTTAGCTATCGCAAGGTTATTTTCATGCGGGGTCGATTTAACTTTCAGGTTTAAGGTAGATGTGTTACCTGCTACATCTTTCACAACATATTGCACGTCATGCATCCCGTTGTCGTTAAAATCGATGATCCCCCGGTTTACAGACTGCGGGTAAAGTGAGATCTTGCTTCCCGGCAAAATGAAGCACTTCTGCACCCAGCGGCGCGTTTTCATCAATTCAGGATAATCGATATAAGCGTTGATGGCATGCGTTTGATCGAAAGCAAACCGCTCAACGGCAAATGTGTAAACCGTTTTGCCATCAACCTTTACTTCGCACGAATAAATGCCGTTATGATTGGGTGATACACTGGTCATATCTGTCGTACTGATGCCAAAGCCTATCTGCCCGCTTAAATTTAAAACCTGCGGTTTGGTTAAATGATAGTTGCCACTGCTTCCCGCAACCGCCAGAAATTGCCTCGGAGTTTGCTCACTAAACGGATTACCATCCAAATGATAAATTCCTATCGAAGTAATGGTTGGCGGTATCTTATCCGGTATCGTTAACCCGAAAAGCTGCGGATTGATCGTTTCCTCTGTTTGCGTATCCCTTATCTCAAAATGCAAATGCGGGCCAGCCGAGGCACCCTCGTTACCCGACATAGCTATAACGTCACCCTCGCAAACCATTATTTGTGTGGGTTCCAGTTTAAAATCCACCTCAAAACTTTGCTGTTTATACTGTTCTTCCCTGATCAGTTTTTCCATCGCCAAACTAAAAGTTTTCACATGGCCGTAAACAGTGGTATATCCGTTGGGGTGAGTGATGTAAATGGCGTGTCCAAAACCGCCGAATTGTACCCGGAGCCGCGATACGTAACCATCATACGCCGCATGTACCGGGTACCCCGTCTGTTGATTAGTCTTAAAATCAAGCCCGGAGTGAAAATGAGCACCACGCAACTCGCCGAACGACCCGGCGGTAGATGGCGGCAGATCAAGCGGATAATGGAAAAAGTTTTTAGGATATTGATGTAACTGAATAGGTCCCTGTGCAAATAAATTGAAGCAATAAATAAACGCGGTTAAAAGCAGAACGATGTTTTTTCTCATACTATTTCCAGGAGCTACGCTACAACAACGGTAGAAAATATTGATTGTTTTCCTTCCTTCGGACTTATGGTCTTTCCCGACTTCCCCGACTCTGTTATTTAACGTAAAAATCCAGCATCTTTTCGGTCTCAATAAAACCTTCCAGCCTGTCGCCTACACTTACTTTGGCAACGCCTTGTGGGGTTCCGGTATAAATGAGGTCACCTTTTTTCAGGGTTACATATTGGGAAACAAAGGAAATGATGTATTCAAATGAAAACAGCATAAACGAGGTATTGCCTTGCTGCCGGGTTTCGCCATTTACATCAAGTTTAAAGTTGATATCGCGCAGATCGGCAAATTGTGATTTCGGGACAAACTTGCTTACAGGTGCTGAGTTATCAAAAGCCTTGGCCAATTCCCATGGCAAACCTTTTTCCTTATGCTTTGATTGGATATCACGCGCAGTAAAATCAACCCCAAGACCAATTTCTTCAAAATAATTTCCTGCAAACTGCTCGCTGATATGCTTACCTTCCTTGCTGATCTTGATCACTATTTCTATCTCATGATGAATATCTTCCGAAAAATCAGGATGATAAAAAGGCTTATTATCTTTTAGCAAGGCAGTTTCCGGCTTCATAAATATTACAGGAACGCCCGGAACAGGGTTGTTCAGTTCTTTAGCATGCTCAGCATAATTGCGGCCTATGGCAATGATCTTCATAACGCCGAAATTAGAAAAATTGGTTTGGAAAAGCTACTTATAGATAAAATTGAGAAAGAAAACGGGATATTAAATTGGTTTACAACACTACCGAAATCCTCTTGATCACCGATTCAGTTCCGGCAATGATCCGCACGAAGTAGAAGCCGCGGTTCAGCTTGCCATTCAAAACATAGGTAAACGTTTTTTCTCCGGGTTCAGTGCGCTGGTTGTAAAGTGTTACGATCTCATTTCCCAAAACATCCATTACTTTAATGGTAACATTCGACGGGCGTGAAATCTCATACTTCACATTCATTTGCTCGGCAACCGGGTTTGGGTACACCTGTACGGAACTCAGCAACTTATCATCGGCACGTGCAACGGTAAGCTTGGTGGTAGATATTACAGCCGGCTTTATAGGCGGAAGCACTAAATGCAGGCTGTTCTTAAATGTTGAGTTCTTGGTAGTACGCGGTTTTAGATAATGAAGGATGCTTGTATCGGTTTTTTGATAACTCATCGCATCAGAAAAGGCAAAACTCATAAATATCGCTATCGCGAATATTATGACCCTCGAATTTTTATAGGTAGAGTTTCGCCTCATATTCCAATTAACTACAAAAGTATAAATAAAGCCGTGATGAATTTAAAATACCAGTGAATTTATATAGGTTTTAACAATTTTTAACAGTATAAGGTTTAATCTTGCCCTAAATTTAGTTTTTCTTTTTCTAATATTTATTATTTAATCAGTTAATTGTAATTTTTAATACTTTTGGGGCTTTGAAAGTATAAAGTGTCGAATCATAAAGATCTGCAAAAACTAACAGCCGCTGGCCTGTTGATTAGTTTGGGAATAATTTACGGAGATATAGGCACCTCCCCTCTGTACGTGTTCAAAGCCATAGTAGGCGACCAAAAAATATCCGAGAGTCTTGTACTCGGTGGTATATCGCTGATAGTCTGGACACTAACACTCCAAACCACCCTAAAATATGTAGTAATAACACTCCGCGCCGATAACAAAGGCGAGGGGGGTATTTTCTCCTTATTTTCGCTGGTAAGGCGCCGCGCCAAATGGCTTATTATACCGGCTGTTGTTGGAGGATGCGCGCTATTAGCCGATGGCATCATCACCCCGCCAATTACCATCTCTTCGGCTATCGAAGGCTTGCAAACCAAATTCCCCGAGTTACACACCGAACTGGTGACAATTATCATTATCGTATGCCTTTTCATTATCCAGCAATTCGGAACCTCTTTTGTGGGCAAGGCATTTGGCCCGCTCATGTTCCTTTGGTTCAGTATGATGGGTGTATTGGGAGTTTCCTTTATTGTAAAAGCGCCGTGGGTTTTCAAAGCATTGAGTCCCCATTATGCGTTGCATTTATTAAATCATCCACCGGCAGGCGTCCATCCATTGGTAATAATCGGTGCCGTGTTCCTGTGTACTACAGGTGCCGAAGCGCTATATTCCGACCTCGGGCACTGCGGCCGCAAAAACATACAGATCAGCTGGGTCTTTGTAAAAACCTGCCTTATTTTAAATTACCTTGGTCAGGGTGTTTGGCTGCTGCAGCATAACGGTTTAACCGGTAAGGAAATCGATCTTAACCTGCACAATCCGTTCTATGAGATCATGCCGCACTGGTTCTTAATCCCTGGTATCGGTATTGCAACAGTTGCTGCGGTTATTGCAAGCCAGGCGTTGATCTCCGGCTCATTTACACTGATAGCGGAAGCCGTAAGATTAAACCTGTGGCCTAAAGTACGTATCAATTACCCGTCTGAGCAAAAAGGACAGTTATACGTACCAAGCGTAAACTGGCTGCTTTGTGCAGGTTGTGTTGGCGTAGTATTACTGTTCGGCGAATCTTCAAAGATGGAAGCTGCTTACGGCTTAAGCATCACGGTAGCCATGTTAATGACAACGTTATTGGTGGCCAATTTCCTTCGTCGTAAAAAACTGCCAACTTATATTATCGGCATATTCCTGGTTATGTATCTGGCTATCGAGGGCACGTTCCTTAGCGGCAACCTGGTAAAATTCGTAAACGGCGGCTGGTTCACCTTGTCTGTCGGTTTCTTGTTGTTCACCATTATGTGGACATGGCATACCGCCCGCAAGATCCGCAATCGCTACGTTAAGTTCATTGAGATAGAAGATTATTACAGCATCCTTAAAGAATTAAGTGAGGACGAAACGGTACCTAAGTATGCCTCGCAACTGGTTTATCTTACCAGCGCCAACTTTAACTCCGAAATAGAATCAAAGATCATCTATTCCATCCTGCAAAAACAACCTAAGCGTGCCGACGTTTACTGGCTGGTTCATGTAGACGTGGTAGACGAGCCATACAAAAGGGAATATGAAGTTGATTTCCTCGTGCCGAACAAACTGATCAGAATTGACTTTAAATTAGGTTTCCGTGTGGAACAGCAAATAAACCTGTTATTCAGAAAAGTAGTTGAGGATCTCGTGAAAAAAGGTGAGGTTGATATCACCAGCACATATAAATCATTGAACCGCCATAAAATTGTCGGCGATTTCAGGTTCGTGGTGATTGAAAAGGTTCTGTCGCGTTCTCACAATCTTTCATTCTACGAAAGCTTTGTGATGGCTTATTATAAAGAATTGAAAAAGATCAGCTTGTCAGAAGAACGTGGTTTCGGCCTCGATCTTAGCTTCGTTACTGTTGAGAAAGTACCG
This sequence comes from Mucilaginibacter sp., assembly GCA_036569325.1. GTDB lineage: Bacteria > Bacteroidota > Bacteroidia > Sphingobacteriales > Sphingobacteriaceae > Mucilaginibacter. The sequence goes on from DATCQV010000098.1 coordinate 5,115, forward strand.
CTGATGCTTGCTGCGCCCGACACAGTAGATATCCATCGCATCGTTTAATAAGCTAAATGCTCATCAATAAAAAACGGGTAACTCTCATTACCCGTTTTTTTATTGAACAAAATTTTCAAACTCATTCCAGTTAAACATTGTTAACTCAACATTAATTCAAAATTACTACAGTTTTATGTAATAATTTTGTGGTATTTATGTTTTAACAGTTCACATATCAGGTTTTGAGATTGAAAAGACAGGCATTCAGAAACATATTCTTCCTTTTATTTTTTGGAATTTCTATCACGGTTAACGCCCAGGTTATCGATACGGCCAAAAAGAAACTTGGCGATACTTTAAAAAAAGACCTTCTAACCGCCCCCGATACAGTGCAGCACCTGCATAGTAAAACGGCGGCATTAATACCCCCGGCTGCACTGGTAGGTTACGGAATTATTTCGTTTGCTGTACATCCTATTCGCCGCATCGATTATTACGTTAATAGCGGATTCGACAAATATTACCCGCGTTATCCCGGCAAAATTGAGAACTACTTTCAATACGGCTCCGTAGCTGCCGTATACGGATTGAACCTGTTTGGCGATCTTGGCAAAAACCGTTTCGCCGATCGTACAGCATTACTCGGGCTTTCTGCCGGTATTATGGGCGTATCAACGTTCACCATAAAAAAAGTTTCGCACAGGTTACGGCCTAATAAAGCAAATTACTACTCGTTTCCTTCAGGCCATACTGCTAATGCGTTTATGGGCGCCGAATTTTTAGCGCAGGAATATTCTCAAAAATCGCCGTGGTATGGTGTTGCAGGATATTCTCTGGCCATTACTACAGGTATATTGCGAATGTATCACCGCGATCATTGGTTTAGCGATGTTGTTGCCGGCGCGGGCTTTGGTATCTTATCTACTAAAGCCGCGTATCTTATCTACCCCTATTTGCGAAATGAACTAACTCATACCGATAAAAAGGGTCGGCATAGCATGGTGATGCCTACTTATAAGGATGGTGTAAAGGGATTGTCGTTTGCTATGGAACTGTAAGACAAGGCTAAGCACTTTTCTCTTTTCCCAAAACGCTGTGTTTATAGCCGTAGGTAAAATAGATGACCAGGCCTATTACCAGCCATATCAGAAAACGAAGCCAATTAATATAACCGAGCTGCGTCATTAAATAAAAGCAGCTTAACAAGCCCAACACCGGTATCAGCGACAAATTCTTAATGAAAGAAAACACCGTTAATGTTGCTGAAAGAATGATAAATAAAAAGAACGGAAAATTTTCATGGGCATTATCTGCCGAAAACATTTTTACAACATCATCCCTGAAAAAGTAAAAGCCTGCAATAAATATAATCGGCACTATCCATTTTGAATTGATATAAGGCAGGTGAAATTTACCCTTCTTGGCGGCCTCTCGCGGCAGCAATAATACACCGCCGCAAACCAGCACAAAGGCAAACAAGGTGCCTATGCTTGTAAGGTCGGTAACCTCTGTCAAATTCATAAATAAGGCCGGTATGGCAACCACAAATCCGGTAACGATGGTGGCGAATGATGGTGTGCGGTATTTAGGGTGAATTCTCGAAAAGGCCTTAGGCAATAAACCGTCGCGGCTCATGCTCATCCATATACGTGGCTGTCCCAGTTGAAATATCAATAGCACGCTTGCGGTGGCGATAACAGCGCTGAATGATATGATACCGCTCAACTTCGTTAATCCTAATTTGGTGAACACATAGGCCAGAGGGTCGCCAACGGCGAGTTCCTTAAAGTTTACCATGCCGGTAAGTACCAGCGCAATCAAAATATAAAGCACCGTACAGATCACCAGCGAATAGATCATTCCCCGCGGAAGATCGCGTTGAGGGCTTTGACATTCTTCGGCCGTTGTTGATATCGCATCAAAACCTATATAAGCGAAAAACACGCCCGAAACCCCCTTCATTACCCCGCTGAACCCATTGGGCATAAAGGGATGCCAGTTTGCCGGAGTAACGTAAAAAAAGCCTACAAGTATTACCACTACTACAATAGCTATCTTCAAAAAAACCATGGCATTGGTAGCCTTTTTTGTTTCGCGGATACCAACATAAACCAGATATGTGATAATAATTACAATAAGTAACGCCGGTAAATTGGCAATTAAACGCACATTTCCCAGCCCCGGCGCAGTATTCCACGCTATGGCTCCTTGTTTTATGGCATCGGTTATATCTTTAAGATGATTACTTGCCGTTAATTGCTGCAATTGTTCATGCGCTTTAAAGGCAGTGAAATAATCCATGGTGAGGTATTCCGGAATATGGATATGAAAGCCTTCGAGCAGGTTT
>DATCQV010000099.1:0-9827 GCA_036569325.1 Mucilaginibacter sp.
GCGGGCTCTGGTCGGCCCCAAGAGTTGTACGGGTTTTGTAGCTTGCCTTGTTTTTGCAACATTACTACTTTGTTCTCCGATTAGCCACAAACGTCTTTACGATTTTTTCCGGGGCTGCCCCAGGTGGTTACTCGAAATGACAAGGTTTTTTTATTCAATGGGATTGTTTTTAACACTTTCACCCAAAAAATTAACGCCTTTTAACAAATCCTTTTATTAAATTTGTGTAAGGCCCCTTAACCAAACACATGTTATGAAAAAGTTACTTTTTGCGGCAGCCCTATTATGCGGCGCTTTTCAGCTGAAAGCTCAGCAGCAAACGGAGGTTAAGGCTGTTGATCCTGTCACAGCTTCAATTAATAAGGAAATACAGGATCAAACCAATTCATGGCAAAAATTAACGTCGAAATTAAACGCTGCTCCATTATTGGCCACAAATGAAATTAAGCCGGTAAATAAAGTCATTATAGGAACTCCTGATGTCGACAATATGCCGGTTGCCGTTTTGGAAGGAAATTCAAAAATGCCGATAGCAAAACCTAACAGCTATGATCATATGCCCATATTAAAAACAGGAAGTAATGTGAACCAGGATAATTTGATAATTAAAAAGGTAAGCCCTGCGTTTAAACTTCCGGCAGTACTTTCTCCGGCTCCGAAAAAGTAATTCCTGTATCGCCGTTTTTCATAGCTGCCCTGATCGCTTTCCCCTCTTCCCGGCGAGCGATCACTTCGTCATAACTTTTCTCGTAGGTGGCGTGGTTGGTACCCATTACCCTGTCCCAAAAGTTAAAATAAAGGCCGTAATTGCATTTCACCAGGCGGTGGTGCATGTTATGGTGCGTGGATGTATTATGCCATTTAAAGAGCCAATGGCTGGCAAATCCTTTAGGAAACAACTCATAGCCCAAATGCCCGGCCACATTAAGCAACAGGGAATAAACGCCGAATATACCGATGGCCGATGCGTGATGCGGAATAGTAAATGCAATCAACGGGATAATGCCCACTTCAACTACTGCTTCGATGGGGTGAAACGCATAAGCCGCAAATGGCGTTGGGTTGATAGACAGGTGATGTGTTTTATGCACGTACTTAAACAACGGTTTCCAATGCATCAGGCGGTGCGTCCAGTAGAAATAGGTATCGTGCAATACAATCATCAGCCCTATGCTGATAAAATAATACACATAGCCGTATTTGTTCAGCGGGGTGTAAACCAGTGTAAGCCCCTTTGCCCCGGCAAGTATCGTCAGCATAATAATGACGCCGAAGATCAATACGGTGATGAATGAATATTTGATCTCGCGGAAGATGTGCTGCTTATCGGGATAGCGCTGCTGGATTTTGGCATACCAGTATTTCTTGTTCTTCCACACGTAAAAGAACAGGTAGAACGTGCCGGTGAACAACAGGTAACGTATGCTGATATTGAACAGCACCCGTAACGTATCGGTAGAAAAGAATTCCGGCATGTATTGGTAACGCTAAAAATCAAAAATCCTTATTCAGTAATTTTTCCAGTTCGGCAAAGCTGATGTTTATTTTAACCCGTCCCTGCTTGGCGTAAGAGATCTCGCCGGTTTCCTCGGAGACAATAATTGCGGTGGCATCGTTGGCTTCGGTAACGCCTATTCCTGCCCGATGGCGCAGGCCAAATTGGGTAGGCAGATCGGTCTTTTCAGTCAACGGCAAAATACAGCTCGCCGATTTGATCTTATTCTCCGAGATCACTACCGCGCCATCGTGCAGCGGACTATTCTTTTGAAAGATACTTTCCAGCAGGCGCTTGGATATTTTTGAGTCGATCACCTCGCAGCTATTCTGGTAAAACTGCTCGTCGTAATATTTGGCGAAGACGATGAGCGCGCCGGTACGGGTTTGCTTCAGGCTTTTACAGGCATCGATAATGGGTTTGATACGGGCGTAATTGTCTTTTTCGGCCTGCGCCTTACCAAAGAAATATTGCCACCAGGCTTTATTGCGCTGCAGCGATGCGTTTTTCCCTACCAATAACAGGAACCGCCGTATCTCCTGCTGAAACAGTATAATGACGGCGATAATGCCTACATCGGCCACTTTTTTAAGGATGCTGGCCAGCATGGGCATTTTATCCTCAGGCACAATGAAGTAAAGCAGGTAGATCAACGCCAAACCAATAAATATATTGGCCGCTATGGTACCGCGGATGAGATTGTACAACTGGTAGATAATAATAGCCAGCAATACAATATCCAGAATGGAAAAGGGCGTTATCCTGAAGAGCTTAAAATCAAACCATTGCATTTAGCGAAGTTAGTGTTTTAGTCCGAAAGTCGGGAAAGTCAGTAAAGTCTGAAAGATGAACATCAGATTTTTCATTCGGGCATCAATAACCGTTGATTTTATTGATTTTTTGATTGCGCTGATTTTTTCATTCGCATATCTGCATTCGCACATTGGCACCTTGTTAACATCTATCCTAAAAACGGTCCACCCGGTACGCCCCAGCCCCATGCAGGCATTGGCACGTTGGGGTCTTCTGTTACATCGCCGGCGTTGGAGTTGATGATGGCTATGCGGGTGCCCCATTCTATGTAAGCTAAAAATGCGGAACGGAATTCGGGATCGGCAGGCAGGTCTAATTCGTCAGCAGTTTGAAGTAATAATTCTACCCAGCGTTTACGATGCTGCTCTGTCAGATGCCGGTGCAGGTGCTTTTTGATCATTTCAAAATGACTTCCCTCCTGCTCGCTGTAAACTTTCGGTCCGCCTAAAACTTCGGCAACAAAATGGGCTACATGCAGGCGATGCTGCGGCGACATGTGCCTGAAGACCGGCTCCAGTAATTCATCCTGCAATACCTTGTCGTAAAATTTATCGAAAAGCTCTACAAACTTCGGCATGCCGCCTGCCCATTCATAAAGTGTTGGAATTGGTTTATTTGCGTCAGACATATTTTCAAGGATTGATATACCCAAACTTACCGAATTTAACTCGAAGTGTTTTCTTTTAAGGGCTTTATGGCAATCGCTTTAAAAAAGGAGGCTCCTGCGGAGCCATTAATCGCCGTTTGAACTTTAAAAGCGATTCCCCCGAGGCGCGTTGTTGAGGGCGTCACCGTTTAAAACTTCGTAAGTTTCTGCGCTAAACTGCCGCCTTTTTCTTCGGGAACATTAATGAGGCTACGATACTGATTAGCAGTATGCCCACAATAACCAATAGTGACACGCCTGTTGTTAGGCCTATTTTTTCTGCGTAATCAGCAATCAGCATTTTCACGCCGATGAATGCTAACAATACTGCAAGCCCAACCTTCAGGTAATGGAATTTGCCGATGATATTCACCAGCAGGAAAAACATGGAACGAAGCCCGAGTATAGCGAAGATGTTTGAAAAGAAAACGATGTACGGATCTTTGGTGATAGAGAATATAGCAGGAATGGAATCCACCGCGAAAACCAGGTCGGTCCCCTCGATAATTAACAGCACCAGAAATAGCGGCGTGATGAGCTTTTTACCGTTTAGCCTGATAAAAAACCTGTCGCCCTCGAAATGCGGATGCACCGCGAAGAAACGTGCCGCCAGTTTCACTATTTTATGATTCTCGGGGTCTACCTTCTCATGTTTGTTGCGTTTCAGGAACATGTTTACACCTGTGTATATCAGGAAAGCCCCGAACAGGTAAAGCACCCAATGGAAGTGCGTGATCAAAGTGGCCCCCACAAAAATAAAGGAAAAGCGCATCACCACCGCCCCGATGATCCCCCAAAACAACACTTTATGATAATATTTGGGGGCGACGCTGAAAGCCGTGAACACCAGCACGATCACAAAGATGTTATCAACCGAAAGCGCGTATTCCACCACATAGCCTGTAAGAAATTCCAGCCCAAGGTTTTTACGGTAAAGCTGCAGGCTGCCTTCAAAGTCGGCAGGATTAAGTTTGAGTTTATGGAAGTGTTTGGCGTTGATATCCTGCAACACAGCAAAACTATCGATATGATGCAGCAGGTGCCCCCAGTTTAATATCAGCAGGTAAAAGCCCAGCGCCAGCGCTATCCAAACCGCGCTCATGATACCTGCCTGTTTCAGGCTTACCGGCTTATCCGTTTTGGCAAACAGCCCCAGGTCAAGCGCAAGCATTATCAGAATGAATACGATGAATGCCGATATGAAAATTAATTCGTTTTGCATTTATTTATTGCGCTCGGTAGTGAAGCGGACCAGCATTTCCATGCTGCGCCGGTATTCGCTGTCGGGGAAGGTATACAATATCCTAAAGGCCTCGTCCTGGTACTTTTTCATTTGTGTTTCGGCATATTGCAATCCACCGGTTTCGTTCACAAACTGAATGATGCGTGCAATTTTTGCAGGATCATCATTATGATTTTTTACGAGGTTGATCATCTCCTTCTTAACCTTTGGCGCACAATTGTTCAGCGCAAAGATCAAAGGCAGGGTCACCTTCTTTTCCTTGATATCAATCCCCAGCGGTTTGCCAACATCATCCGTGCCAAAGTCGAACATATCGTCCTTGATCTGGAAAGCTATACCTATCTTCTCACCAAAAACGCGCATCTTCTCAATGGTCTCATCATTGGCACCTGCTGATGCCGCCCCGCATTCGCAGCAGCTGGCTATTAAACTGGCCGTTTTCTGGCGGATCACCTCGTAATAAACCTTTTCCTCAATATCCATCCGGCGCACCTTCTCTACCTGCAGCAATTCGCCCTCAATCATCTGCTCCATCGCGGTAGATACGATCTTCAGAAACCTGAAATCGTCGTGCTTCATCGACAGCAGCAATCCTTTCGACAACAAGAAATCGCCCACCAAAACGGCTATCTTATTTTTCCAGAGTGCGTTGATAGAGAAAAAACTGCGGCGCTGATAGGAGTTATCCACCACATCATCATGAATTAGCGTAGCGGTATGCAGCAGTTCAACCAAGGCTGCCCCGCGGTGAGTAGATTCATTAATGCCGCCGCAAATACTCGCCGAAAAAAACACGAACATCGGCCTGATCTGCTTGCCTTTACGCTTTACAATGTAATGGGTAATGCGGTCGAGCAGGGGTACCGAGCTTTGCATTGAAGTTTTAAATTTCCCTTCAAAAACATCAATTTCTGCTTCAATAGGTCTTTTAATCTCGTCGATGCTCGGCATTCGGTAGCGTGCTTTTATTTGTAGAGACGCCGTTAAGCGGCATCTGCCACAAACATAAGGTTAATTTTTATTTGTGAGTAGGGTATCGGGGCAATTATGAAGATTGTGTGAAATGGTTTTTAATGTGCGGATTTTTTTGATGTGCGGATGTGCGGATTTTGAATGTGCAGATGAAAAACGGGGGTATGCTGAGGTTAAGACCGCACGGAAGCTCTTGAGGTAAAGCATGAGCGCAGGGCTTATACGCTGTGTTGTGTCTGGATAGCGGCTTCTGCCTGCATCGTATTTCGAGTGTTTTGCTGTTTCAGGTGAAACATCAAAATTGCTAAAAAATCGCCATTTTTTGTTTCATACTGTTTCAGGTTGTCTCACATGGGGCAGCTAAGTTACTGATTTTCAATGGTTGTGTGTTTCATCTGTTTCACTTTGTCTCAACTGTTTCATGTTATTGTGAAACAGTGCAACAGTGCGTCTGAACCGGAATTTGGGGCGATTTTGCGGGTTAAGGGATGACTATCGGCGGGTTGGTCTTCACCTTGATTTACATGATTGAAGGATGTTCCTGGTTGCTTTGTTAATTCTTTATTCTTAAAATCAAGGTCCGGATAGTTATGGGTCGCCAGGTTCCAATGAACTAATGAACCAGTGAACCAGCCATTAAACCTTTCCTGCTAAAAACACTCTATTATTATAACAACACTAACAAAAGTTAAAGTTATGAAGATCAAAATATCCGGAGGTTTATTGGTGGCATTTTTAGCCATTGCCTCAATAGCCAGCGCGCAAACCCGCACCCCTGTTATTACCCACAGGCAGCATCTGCAGCATCACCGTATTCACCAGGGCGTACGCAGTGGAGCGCTTACACATAATGAGGCCCGTCATTTACGTGCCGGCGAACGCAGGATTGCCCGCGATAAACGGATGGCCCGTGCGGATGGCCGGGTTACAAGGGCCGAACGCAGGCACATTGCCCGCGAGCAAAACCGTACCAGCCGCGCCATTTACCGCAAAAGACATAATGAGCGTGTAAGATAATAGTGATTAGTTTTTGTATAAGTTAAGTTTTCATGAAAGCGTCGCGGGCAGTTTGTCCGGGCGCTTTTTTGGTTTAAGAGGGATTAACTGGGCCTGTCTAAAAATCATCCCGCTCCTTTATCCATCCAATCAAAATATTGCCGTTGCTTTTAAGTGACGGAGAGGAGGCAGGAGGCTGTTTGAATTTGCCTTTCATATTGATATATTTACATATCAACCAAACATATTCGTAATGAGAAGTTTAAAATTATTCCTGGCGCTGACCCTGCTGGTAACCACAGCATCGGCACAAAACATGTTCAAGTATTTTACGGCTGATGATTTTGCCGCCCGCCGCACCAAACTGATGGAGCAGATAGGCGATGGCGTAGCCATTCTGCAAGGCGCCGACCTGGCGGAGGCTTATATCAAGTTCCGCCAGGATAACAATTTTTACTATCTCACCGGTGTGGAAATGCCTTATTCAGCTGTGATCATCAACGGCAAAACCAAAACCACCACTTTATTTGTGCCTGAAGGCCGCTTTGCCGATATTAAAGACGAGGCATTGATCATTCCCGGTGCCGACGCAGCAAAAATGTATAAGGTAAACAGTGTGCTGCCCAAATCGGCGATGACGGCGCAATTGGCTTCATTAGCCGGCCGCGGGCAAGCGTTCTACCTAACAACCTCGCCCGAAGAAACCGCCGAAATGAGCCGCGACCGCTGTACTGCCCTGCGCACCGCCCGCCTGAGCGACCCATGGGATGGCCGCATCTCCAAAGAAATCACCTTTCAGAACAAGATCAGGGAACGCTTCCCAATGGTAACGATAAAAGACCTCACCCCAATTCTCGATGAAATGCGGTGGGTAAAGGATGAAAAGGAAATTGCCGTGATCCGCGAATGCGGTAAGATTGGTGCACATGGTTTCGACGAAGCCATGCGGGTAACGCGCCCGGGCATCTACGAATACCAGGTTGCTGCCGCCGCCGATTTTGTTTTCGAGAACGAAGGCGGCATGGGCCCATCATATTTCCCCATTGCTGCTTCAGCCGAGCGCGGCCTGAGCTGGCACTACAACGCCAACAACCACACCATTAAAGCCGGCGATGTAATGATGATGGACTATGCCCCTGAAATGAATTACTATTCTACCGATATCACCCGTACCTGGCCGGTTGAAGGTAAATTCACCGACATCCAGCTGAAATATTACAACTGTGTAAAGGAAGCATCGGAAGCGGTAATTGCGGCTATGAAGCCCGGCATCACTATTAAAGACATGAACGATATTGCCATGAAGGTTTATGCTAAATATGGTTACGAAAAGATGTACCCGGGCGGTATCGGCCACTATGTGGGTATGGCAGTTCACGATGTTGGTCCGCGCGATAAGGCGTTTGTGCCGGGCGTGGTATTTAACGTAGAACCGATCCTGGAAGATAAAAACCTGAAGCTGCACATCCGCCTTGAGGATACTATCATCATCACCGCTAATGGCGCTGAAAATGTTACTGCCGGTACTACAACTGATGTAGATGCGATGTACAAATTGGTAAAAGAAAAAGGTATTGGAGAGAAGTAATTTAGTCCGAAGCCGGGGAGTCCGGAAGTCCGAGAGATAAAAAGCATATTATGGGGTTAAGCCGAGTTCAGAAGTATCGGGTTAACCCCATTTTTTTCCAACTGAGGATGATCTCGAAAATCCCCTAATTCTCAGCAAGTACTTTAATAATAGTTTCTTTTGCTTCCGGAGCATCATAATTACCTGCAAGATGCCCTGCAGGACTATCAAGCGTCACTAATTTTGCATGCACCAGTTTTGAAAATTCTATGGCCGGTGCCGGGTTAACGGTATGATCCTGAAGCGAAGTAATGATCAGCATTTTGGCTTTTACATGGGCAGCCGCTTCCTTTAATGAACCGTTAAAACGCCTGGCGATATCATTCCCTATAACTGCCATTATCTGGTAACGGGTATCGTTCCAGTCATTATTCTTGCGCGCTTTTATGTTAGCCAGCCATTTGGGATAGTCGTTGTGAGGCACATTTGCTGCTCTGTCTGCAGGTGTGGTCAACGAAAGTTCCAGCAGCATGTTGGCAAGCACAATATTGGGATTTGCTTTATAATTACCGTGATTGAATGCGCTATCAGTTTCAATTGCTTCGCGAAATGAATTGTAAAGCAGCAAGTCATAACCGGTGGGCTGCGGGCTGCCTACGACAGGGATAAGCAGGTCCATAAAATCAGGATGGCTCACTGCCCATTGAAAGGTTTGGATCCCGCCCATTGAAATGCCTGTAACGGCCCGAACGTGAGTTATACCTAACTTTTGGGTAAGCAACTGATATTGGCTTTCCACCATATCGGCTATTGAAAACGCCGGAAAATTATTGCCGTGCTGCCTTACACTGTTTGATGGTGATGAAGACACCCCGTTGCCGAGCGCATCCACGATAATTAAACAATATTTTGTTGTATCAATGGTATGCCAGGGCTGGGTATCGGCACTAATCTGCGATGTTCCCCCAAACCAGGTCAGCAACAGGATGGCATTGTTTTTTGCACTGTTCAAATGGCCGTACATACGATAGCCGACCCTGCAATCATTGATCACCTTGCCCGATTCCAGCTTAAGATCGCCGATGGAAGCCATTCGCTGTCTGTTACCCGTTGTTGCCGGGTCATCGTTTTGCGCGATACTTATAGATGCTGTAGATAATAATAAAAGGCTTAAGAAGATCTTTTTCATGGATAAAATAAAGGGCTAACCTGCCTTAAATGTAGGGAATTAACGGCAGCATGCAAGATGGATTTTATAAATCGCAACTGTTGCAAAAAACTTCCGGATTTTTTTTGTAACTTTCATAAAAGCTTAAAATATGGGCCTGATAAGCCAGAGAGCGCAAATTTTTTGATTGAACAGCGTGTAAAAAAATAGTTACGCATTTTCCGGCTCATCAAAAAAATATAATTTTATACAACCTGTAGTTGTAAAGCATAACTGTAAATTACAATTTACAGAGCAGGGCCGGTTCAGATAATTTTTGCCGCTCTTTTACTGTTTAGCCTTTTTCTTAAACCTACCCCTTTTACGCAATAGAGTATGAAATATTCGCGCCATCGTTTTTTATTTAGCCGTTTATCTATCGGGCAGCGTTTAACCTTTCTGATATGCAGCCTTTTATTTGCCTCGATCATAATTTACGGCTATGCTAATTATTATAGTTTAAGAAAAGCCTCGTTAATAATAGGCAAAGACCGGCTCAGCACCGTAAACCGGCAAATCACTTCCAATTTCGCGCAATCGGCCCAATTTCTTGTAAACGCATCCAAAACTGTTGCTGCACAAAAAGAGGTGATCCAGTTTCTGCAATCCGGGGGCACTGCATCCCGTAAAGAAACATTAGACATACTTGACAAGTTGCGCCGCGACAGCACCTGGGTTTGGATAGGGCTTTTAAATGCCGGTAAAGTGCCCGTAATACACACCGATAAATCTAATGTGGATGTAAAGATAAATATGGAAGAAGCGTTCTCCTGTGCCAAAAACGAAATGGGAGAAAGCCGGCTGGGCAAGATCTACCGGCAAAACAATGCGGTTTATTTCCCCATAATTTCGCCGGTTACAGACGGTAAAAAGATCATAGGGTATATC
>DATCQV010000100.1:0-15950 GCA_036569325.1 Mucilaginibacter sp.
GCACTGTATTAGATATTACCGACAGCAAGCGCGATGAGATCCGGAAGAACGATTTTATAGCTATGGCCAGCCATGAGCTGAAAACACCGCTTACCTCCATCAAAGCCTATATCCAGATCCTTGCCAAAAAGCTGGGAGATACCGGCGACAGCTTTATAAATAATACGCTGCAAAAGGCCGGCAACCAGGTAAATAAAATGACCGATCTGATACATGGCTTTTTAGACCTGTCACGGCTCGAGTCGGGTAAGCTGCAGCTGAAGATCACCGCGTTCGATATCAATGAGCTGATTCGCGAAACCGTTGCCGAAATAAACCTGGTAAATCCGGGACATATTGTAAATTTTAAGCCGGAGGGCGTACTTACCGTAAACGCCGACAGCGAGAAGATAGGGCAGGTGATCACCAACCTTTTAAATAACGCCTTCAAGTATTCTGATAAAGAAACGCCCATCGTAGTAACCGGATCCAAAACCGAGGGCAATATCCGCGTTACCGTTGCCGACAAGGGCATAGGCATTAAGGCTAAAGATCAGGAAAAGTTATTCCAGCGGTTTTACCGGGTAGAGAATGAGCGGATGAAAAATATATCCGGTTTCGGTATCGGACTTTACCTGTCGAGCGAGATCATTCAGCGTCACAAAGGTAAAATAGGGGTAGAGAGCGAAGAGGGCAGAGGGTCAACGTTTTATTTTACATTGCCTGCCGCGGATAGAACCTGACTAATTATTGTACCACGGCTTGGCCGGCCTGCTTTCCGGATAGCCGTGTTTGCTGCGAAACTCCTTCCGTTCGGCTGTAAAATCCCACCATTGTTTGGCGCTACCGCGGTGTTTGGCATAGTTTGTTACCAGTAAGCATTGATCTTCCACACATGGATCAGTCCAGAAGCCCTGTTGTTCTTCCAACTGGTTAAATAACTCGTGGCCATCTTTCTCCAGCAGATCGTCGAGCCGGAAATACCCCATCGAAATGAGGTCTTCCGCAAACTTCGGCCCTACAGAGGGTATTTTCTGAAATTCGATCAGCGCGCTGATCACACCGGCACGGCTTTTATCAACGCCCAGCAGTGTTTCAATCTCATCAGCGGCATAATCCGGCAATTGGCTTATCCTGATCTTTTTTTGTTTCAGGCTTTCCTTTTCCATAGGTGAAAGGTTTAATTTGATAGTTTTCATAGTATTTGTGTGACTAATAAACTTACGAAGTTTTAAAAACTTCGTAAGTTTAAATAAGATAGGGCTGATTAAGCTACCGCAGCTTCCCTTGCGGCCAGATCATCGGCGCTCGGGCCGTAGCTGCCAGGGATAGGCACGTTCAGCAAACGCAGGTATACACCAAGCTGCGCGCGGTGATGCACGGTTTGGCAAAACGCCATGCGGATAACCGCTGCCTTATCTCTTTCGCTCAATATTACGTCTCCATTGCGCAATACCCAGGGTTTAGCTAATTCCTCTTCGGTGGTTTTCTCCAATTCGGCCCTTCCCTGTGCCAATGATTTTTCGTGCAGTTCGAGCAACTCGGCCGGAGTATCATAAAAGGTAGGCTCGTAAGGGTTAGCGGCAAAATCAAGTTCGTCGGTAGTGATGGCCATTGCTACCCAGCCTGGTAACTCGGCAATATGATTGGCCAGGCGGCGGATATCCATGCTTTTTACATGCGGTGCCCAGTCGAATTTATCAATTGGAATGCGCTCCAGCATTTTGCGGGTAGTTTGCGCCTCTTCTTCCATTTCCTTTAATAACATAGGGATGATTTCCATGATCGTTGTTTTTAGTTGTTGTTTTTTTGATTTGTTGATTCAAAGTAACAACAGGCTAATGACAACCCTATGTCAGCAGGTTTTTGAGGTAGAAAAAATATTTTTTTATTTCGGATATCGGATGTTCGATTTCGGATTTACCTGATGTGACAAGCTCACAATTCGGCATTCTTCACACCTTATTTACACTCCCCGCCGCGTCATTTCGAGGCACGAAGCAATGACGCCCCTTTTTTAGCTTTTCGCTTTCAGCTTTTACCTTTTATCTATCTTGACTCTTGACTTCTTCACTTTCTCTCTTCACAGCCCCATAAAATACCCGGTCAGATCCTTGAAATTATCAAACTTCAGGTCATAATCATCCGTTTGTCCGAAGCCGTAGCTTACAAAAACAAAGGGTACCCCGGCCTTGCGGCTTTCGGCGCCATCGCCGGCAGTATCGCCAATATAAACCGGGTTTTCTAAGCCATGCTTATCAGCCAGTAATTTGATGTTATGATTCTTAGGCATAAAGTTAACGCCATGTGCAAGCTCGTCGGTTATCAAATGGTCGATATCAGCCCAGTCGATGAACAGCCGGATGATCCCTTTGGCGCAATTGCTTAGAATGAATACCTTATATTTTTCAGCCAGCTGATGCAGGCCCTCCTTCACGCCGTCGTATAAAATGCCGCCCATTTCGGGCAATATCTGCCTGCGGCGCTCATTAACAGTGGCGTAAATATCCAGCCGTTTCTGCTCGTCAAAATCAGGCATGATATGACCGATGACTTTGCGGCCTTCCATGCCAACCATTTTGGCCAGCTCGTCGCGCTTCACCACAATATCGATACCCATTTCCCTGAATATCACGTTCCACGATTCGGCGTAAGTATCTACGGCATCCCAAAGGGTCCCGTCCATATCAAATATCAGGCTGTCCGGTTTTTGCATAGTATTATAGTTGTATGTTGTAAGTATAGTAATCAATCTCCGGTTCCTGCTTCACAAAGCCAATCGTCTCATACAAACGCTGCGCGGTAAAATTATCAACGGCAGTTTCCAGTTTTACATACGCCGCGCCATCGGCCCGGGCAAAGTCCATTGCTGCTTTAATCAACGCCTCGCCAATGCCCTGCTTGCGGAAATCAGCATCAACATATAAATCGTTCAGTATCCAGTTCCTTATCGCCCGCACCGACGAAATGGTAGGATACAACTGCGTAAAACCTGCCGGAGTAAGTTTACCACCCTTATCCGCCAGCGCCACAAATATCACCGATTCATTATTTTGCAGGCGGGTTTTGATAAAGCGTTCTGCCAGCGTTAAATCCGAAGGTTGCTGATAAAATACCCGGTAACTGTTAAATAGGCCGGTTACCAGTTCATATTCGGATATGTTTAATCTTTTGATTTCCATAATTGTCATAACCATTTTAAACAACCCCGTTTGTCATCCTGAACGAAGTGAAGGATCTTATATGTCCTGCATCCGGACTATGAATTAGCGCCAATGTGTAAATGAATAAGATCCTTCACTTAGTTCAGGATGACAAGAAAGGCGAACAAATTCAGACATAAAACTCCAGCGCCATCCCTAAAATCTCATCGATCACCTCCACCGGAATATCCTTATTCGCATCTACCTGCATAGTTTTCATCCGTGCCCTTTTCTCCAAAACAAGCAAGGGATGCTCGATTTTTCTCCCCTCAACAATCCCGATGTAAGGCTGATGCGTTTTTTTATTCACCCACAAATAACAAAACATTTTCCCTTTATAACAAAAGAAAGGCATGCCATATTTCCAGGCTTCCGTTATGTTTGGATTGAATTGCAGGATGTGCTCCCGCAAAAACAGGAGGCAGCTTTTTACGGGTTCTTCCTTGTTCAAGAAGAAACTATCAATATCGCGAAGCATTCAAATACTTACCACCTGGTTCATTACCTCTTTGTCGAAGTTCTCCATCACCAGTATGGCCGCGCCGATCAGCTCGGCATCGAAGCCCAGTTCGGAGATCAGCAATTCGGTACCCCCCGACAAGCGCGGAATACAATATTTATGCAGCGCCTGCTGAATGGGCGCCATCAGGATCTTCCCAACCTTCGAGCCGCGACCGCTCAACACAATAGCCTGCGGGTTCATAATATGGATCAGTATGGCCAGTCCCTTGCCAATTTTATAGCCCGAATCGGCAAATAGCTCAATGGCAAACTGGTCGCCGGCATTGGCGGCGGCCATAATGGCGTCGCCCATTTGTTTGCTTTGTGCTTCACCCACAATTTTCATGCTGGTAATGCGGCCTTTTTTGATACCCTCAATGGCTTTTTCGGCTACAAACAACATCGATGCCTCGGCTTCAAGGCAGCCGCGTTTGCCGCACTCGCACAAGGCTCCGTCTTCCGATAACGGGATATGGCTAAACTCCCCGGCAAACCCGTTCCGTCCTCTGAAGAGCTCACCGTTTACGATCATTCCCAAACCAATACCCCAGCTCAGGTTAATCACCATCACCTCCTTTTGCCATTTGGCTATCCCGAACTTTTGTTCAGCCTGGGCTATCAAACTTGAGTCGTTATCGATATAAGTGGGCAGTCCTGTTTTTTCAGAGATGTATTGCGAAAGGCTCCGCTCGCCGCTGGTGAGATAGGTATAGTTAATTCCCTTAGCCGGATCGATAAAGCCCGGCATCCCGATGCCTATTCCGGTGATCTTCTCCTTCAGTACCCCGCAATTGTCGAGGTAATGGTTAATATGATCTACCAGTATGTCCAGCGCCTCGTCATTACCCGACAGTTTCAGCTCAAATATCTTCATATCGGCCACGGGCTGGTTCCGCAGGTCTACCAGTTGGATGCGGGTGTTCATCTGGTCCATGGCAATGGCCAGGATGTACATGGCATCGGCATTAATGGCGTACATCAGCGGCCGGCGCCCCCCGCTCGACGGCGCATAGCCCTGCTCAACCACAAAGCCTTTTTCTATCAGTTCATTCACCGCTTTGGCTATGGATGGAATACTCTTATCAAATAACTCGCTCAACTCGGCGCATGACATTGCTTTATCAAAATAAAGGCATTTGGTTATCATGTGCTTCAGCTGCATGCCTTTCACACTTTTCGTCTTAAGTTCCATTCAGTAAATAAAGTTAATAGCCCGGCGCTGCAATGGCAGCAGGTTTATAATCATCTCCTAAAAATAATAAAAAGGATACGATTTACAAGTGTGATGTTGACATTAAGTATCGGAGCCTGTGCAATTACCGGTTAAACCTATACCTTTTGCCACTGAGGAACGCCCTAAACCGCATTTAGCCCGTGTCGTTTTTTCGCATGGAACGGTCTAAATGCCATTTAGGGCATGTCGTTTTTTCGCGTGGAACGGTCTAAACCGTGTTTAGACCATTCCCTTAAAAGTATCTTTTTTGTCCAAAATCGCTGTTTTTTGGCATTACAGGCACTTTTATACCAATTCGGCTACCGGACATATCCTAAAAAGATTTTTGAAGATGAGGTTCGTTGTGATTAAGGCAGGCTTATCAAATGTAATAAAAAAATTCCGGTAAACGATGCATTAACCGTAATGCATTGGCGCTAATGTCCTATGCGGAGAGTGCTTCATATCTCAATGACGCGTGGGGATTTTAAAGACTTACGAAGTTTTCAAAACTTCGTAAGTCTAAATATTAGTATTTCACAGAACTCAATCCGCATATCCGCACATCAAAAATCCACAAATCTTACCTCACCACTTCAAACTCCCTCTTCAGCTTTAAATCTTCCGATGATTGCCCTATCATCACCATAAACTTGCCCGGTTCAACAGTCCAGTTATTGTTTTTATCAAGGATGGCCAGGTCGTCCGGATGCAGGGTGAAGGTTACGGTTTTCTTCTCGCCCGGATTGAGGGTGATACGCTCAAAGCCGCGCAGGTCGTATTCGTAAACGGTAACGCTGCTTACCTCCTGTTTCAGGTAGAGCTGCACCACGTCGTCGCCCTTGCGCGTGCCGGTATTGGTTACGTCAACGGTAACGGTAAGGTCGTTTTGCTGATGGATCGATTCAGCCGACAGCTTCAGGTTATCATAAGAAAACGTAGTATAGCTCAGGCCATAGCCGAACGGATACAACGCGCCGTTCACACTGGTTTTACCCCAGCTATTTGCGCCGCCCTGGCCGGCTTGGGATCCCGGCTTGAACGGAAAGTTAAACTCTATCTGACCGGTTGTTTTCGGGAACGTGATCGGCAATTTACCGCCCGGATTATTGTCCCCAAACAAGGTCTCGGCAATCACTTGCCCGCTCTCCGGACCGGGGAACCAGGCCTCCAAAATAGCCGGTACATACTTGTTCTCCCAGTTCACAGTCAATGGTTGACCGTTGATCATCACCATCACTACCGGTTTACCGGTAGCCTGCAGCGCCTGGATCAGCTTCAGCTGACGGCCCGGCAAATTCAAACCCGTGCGCGATAAACTTTCGCCTACCCTGCGCACATCCTCGCCCACAACAGCTACCACCACATCAGAATTTTTAGCCGCAGTAACGGCAGAGTCTATCGACGCTTGCTCCTCTGTAGTCAGCGGCGTTTCAATGATCTCGCTCTCAGGCCAGGTGGCGTCAACCACATTGCAGCCTTTAGCATAATTAACGGTAGCGCTGTTGCCTACATAATTTTTAATGCCCTCCAAAACGCTGGTCACCGGGTTGTGCGACGGTCCGTAACGGCTGATAGCGTAGCCCTTATCCGCCGCCAGCGGACCGGTCACCAGTATATTTTTAATATTCGCCTTATTTAAAGGCAGCAGATTATTCGCATTTTTCAATAATACCATCGCCTCGCGATTCATCTGTAAACCCATAGCAACAGATTCCGCATTATGCACAATCTTATCGGCGGCCTTCGGGTCTTTCACATACGGATCGTCGAATAAACCTAATTTAAATTTCACCCTCAACACATCGCCTACGCGCGAATCCAAAGTTTTCATCGAGATCTTACCCTCTGCATACAGCGCCCGCAGCGGCATAATATAAGTTTGCGGCATACTGAAATTGGTGCGCACGTTCAATCCAGCCTCAAAAGCTTGGCGCACGGCCTCCTTAATATCGCCCGCTACGTGGTGCTTGCTGTACAGGTACTCAACCGCCTCGCTGTCAGACACTACGTACCCGTTAAATCCAAATTGCTGGCGCAGCAGCTGTGTCAAAAAGTAATAGCTGCCGGTTATAGGTTCGCCGTTCCAGTCGTTATAGCTACTCATTACGCCCAGCGGATGCGCCTCCTGGATCACCCTCCGGAAAGGGTACAAATAGATCTGGTACATCTCTCTTGGCGCCACATGCGGATCGGTACGGGCAGCGCCGTCACGACCGCCCTTCGGTACGCTGTAAACCGCAAAGTGTTTCAGGGTCGATGCCACGCCTTCTTCCTGAATGCCCAGCGTCATCTGTTTGCCTAATTCAGCAATATGGAAAGGGTTTTCGCCGTAAGTCTCCACCACGCGGCCCCAGCGCTGATCGCGGGCCGGGTCGAGTATCGGTGCATAAACGTTGGTGTAACCCAAAGCCTTCGCCTCCATGCCTACCGTTTGTCCGGCGCGGCGCACCAACTCCTTATCCCAGGTACTGCCAATGGCAATAGGAGCGGGCAGCGATGTGGCGCGGTCGTGGTTTAAGCCGTGGATACCCTCGTTGGTAAAATCAACCGGGATGCCCATGCGGGTTTCTTCCACAAACCATTTCTGTATGGTATTGATAGCCGAAGCATGCTTGCTGTAGGGGAATGAATATTGTGTATAAGCGGCATCGGTGGTCGAGGTCAGATTATTCAATTCCTCGTCGATATTGGCAATGCCGTCTTTCCAAACCTCGTTCTTCCACGATGGTGTGGGCATTTCCTCTTTCAAAACACGTTTATAACCGTACAAGGTAGCCAGCTGACAGGTCTTTTCCTCCACCGTCATCTGGCTCAGCAGGTCGTCCACACGTTTATCAATGGGTTGCGACGGGTCCTCGAACACGTCCATCTTGCCATTCTTGTTAAAATCGATCCAACCCTTGTGGTAAATATTTTTTTGTTGGGCCGATGCAGTGAGGGAGTAGCAAAGTGGCAGCAGCAGTAGCAGTTTTTTCATTAAAATGAGATAATTGGTTGAGCCAAATATAGAAGATGTGTTGCGCATACGCCACCGCTGCAAGGTAAAAAGTAAGCCGGTTGCACAATAATTTTACGATAACGATGTCGTAAATAAGGCAGTTATTAGGTTCTGTTGTTGTAGGCGTTCCCGCTGATAGAAGCGGGCGGGGCTGTCCGTTCATAGCCTGCAGGCCTTAAGCGCAGGGCCGGTACCCACTCCCATCCCCAACGCGTTGCCGGTAGCTGGCATCAATATTGCCTCACTCAAAGCACATCCTCCAATTATGCTCATTAAATCGTTTTCCGCCCTTTTTGTATTATTGATCATTTCAACTGTTCCCTCCAGCGGACAATCCCTTAAACCTTCGGAATTGATCTGCGGCAAATGGGAAAATACCCAAAAAAGCCTTATCATACAGGTGTACGTAGATCACGGCGAGTTTAAAGCCAAAATTCTATGGTATAAGGATACCGAAGGCAAGCCCCTGGATTACTGGACCGACCGCCACAATCCCGATCCCAAACTGCGAAGCCGTAAAATACTTGGCATGCAGATATTGCGGAACCTAAAATATCACCCAAAAACCAATTCCTGGGAAGACGGCATCGTTTACGATTCGAAGCATGGCAAAGAATGGAACAGCTCTGCTTATATCGATAAAAACGGAAACATGCGGGTACGGGGCTACTGGCATTTCAAATTCATCGGCAAGACAATGACGTTCTTCCGCGTGAAATAATAAAAGCCTTAACAACTGCCGCGAGTTTAGGGCAGCGTAACTCGTGGCAAAGCATTGCCCAAGCTTTCAGCTTCAGGCAAAAGCTCCGCAAGCAGAATGCTTGCCCCATGTACTACCACGAGCTGCAAGCTCGCGGCAGCGAGGTGATAAACGCAGAAGGCGTTCCATTTGGAACGCCTTCTGCGAAATTTATATTAACCGGAGTTAACCCAATCTCCAATCACTAATCTCTGCTCAACTAAACATTAGTTACCAAACTCACCGTTAGCCTTAACGGTAATTTCGTCGCTCACAACGGCGTTAGGGAACTTGCTGCCGAAGTTAAAGTCAGAACGTTTAATAGTACCGGTGATCTGGAAACCTGCATCTGGCTTATTGTTTAGCGGACTGGTAATTGTACCGCGGTACCACAGGTCGAAAGTAACCGGTTTAGTGGTGCCGTGGATGGTAAGGTTACCGGCCAGTTTGTAATGGTTAGCTGAAGTTTTGGTTAAACCGGTGCTAACAAAAGTCAGGGTAGGGAAGTTAGCCACATCAAAGAAATCAGCAGATTTCAGGTGGCCGTCGCGCTGATCAACGCCGGTGTTTACCGAGGCAGTTTGAGCGGTCAGCGTAAATTTAGCATCGCTGAAATCAGGCTTGTCGGCAACGATGGATGCGGTGAAATCTTTAAATTCGCCATCAACGTCCGATACCAGCAAATGGGTAGCCGTAAAAGTCAATTTTGAGTGAGCGCGGTCAACATTCCAGGTAGTTTGCGCAAAAGCAGCCGTGTTCAACAAAGCCGCAGCGATTAAAATAATTACTTTTTTCATGATCTTTTTATTCGATTGTTTCGAGTTTTAAAATTTATGTCACAAAAATAGTACAAAGAAAAACCGCTCCAAATAAAATAAATGTTTAAACATATATTTGACAATTTGATGATGAGAAAGACCGCATCTAAGTCACTCCGAACTTGTTTCGGCACGCTACAAGATGGGTAAGCGATAGATAATGAATCTCTATATCAGTAAAATGCCCCAAGGGTTAAAACCGTGAGCAGAAGGGCTTCGGGAAAAGCGGACAAAACCGTGGCCAAAAGCGCAGGGCTAAGGGACAAAAGAACAAAGCCTCCGGGGCAATTGAGCGGAGCGATGTCTAAGTGGATTGAATGAAGATAAAATCGGAGGAATAATCACTACCATGCAAATCAGTTTTAACCTTTCGCCTCATTCCCCTAACTTTGATTTAAACAACATTCCACCATTATGAAATTCAGAACCCTCGGTAACACCAGCGAAAAACTATCCGCCATCGGCTTAGGCTGCATGGGCATGAGCCACGGCTATGGCACGTTTAATGACGAAGAATCTATCGCCACCCTCAATCTCGCGCTCGATCTCGGCGTTAACTTCTGGGACACCGCCGATGTTTACGCCAATGGCAAAAATGAAGAACTCGTCTCCAAAGTGCTAACCCAAAATCGGGATAAAGTATTTATCGCCACCAAATTTGGTTTCCGCCAGCGCGAAAACAGCAAGGATTATCCCGGCGGCGCAGGTAGTTATGTCGATGCCTCACCCGCTTATATCAAACAGGCGATAGAACAAAGTCTCAAAAGACTAAACATCGATACCATCGATCTGTACTACGCCCACCGCGTCGACCCAAACACACCCATCGAAGAAACCGTTGGGGCTATGGCTGAATTGGTTAAGGAAGGTAAGGTCCGTTACCTCGGTTTATCGGAGGCTTCGGCGGCATCATTAAGAAAAGCCTGTTCAGTACATCCTATCGCAGCATTGCAAAGCGAATATTCCCTGTTAACTCGTGATGTAGAAGCAGAGATATTACCAACATGCCGGGAACTCGGTATCTCGCTGGTGCCGTTCAGCCCGCTATCAAGAGGACTGATCACCAATACCCTCAATCTGGACGAATTGGGCAGCACCGATTTCCGCAAAACGCTGCCCCGTTTCTCTGCCGACCATGCCGACAATAACCGGCAGCTTGCTGCCGCCTTCGCCGGTCTGGCATTCAGGAAAAACTGCACCCCAGCACAACTGGCCCTGGCATGGGTACTGGCACAAGGCGATGATATTATCCCCATCCCCGGTACCAAAAAAACCAAATATCTTCGTGAAAATGCAGGATCAGTAGATATCGAACTATCGCAGAATGATTTGCAGGACATCCAAAACGTAATGGATCAATATCCCGACACCGGTAACCGCTATGCAGAAGGGGCAATGAAGCTGGTAAATAATTGAGCGGGTATTGATGATACATAGCGGTTGGGTATTGCCGTAAACGCACGTTAGGACATTCGCACCGTGCAAGTTCAGAGATTGCTTCGCCAAGCATTCGGGACACACGCGGCTCGCAATGAAACGCCCGATTTTACACCTACCCCGTGTTTTAACGGTGCCCTCACCCCGTGTTTTAACGGGGTAAAAATACCGTTATAATACGCCTTGCCCCGCACTGCTTTAAGGCATAGCTTTGCTTTCACCAAGAACCATGAGAGCAATAGAAATTACAGTTAAAGACCAAGCCTTCAGGATTATCCGCAACAGCGCCGATAACTTTACCTTTAGCGTATTTAACTACACCACCTGCCATATCATCACCAAAAATAACCTGGGGATATGGAAGCGCGTGCAGCATCTTTTTGGCACCGAGATCATCCCGCTGGACGAGATCGGCGATATAATAGATACACAGCTTACCCCCTGGCCGTATAGCGACGCGCCGTCGCCGGCAAGGAGGGACTTGAGGAACTAATTTATTCGATTTGATATAATGTTTGATGACATGCGCTGATGCCGCTTCCCATAAGCTACGCGGGCGAATGCATTAACTAAGAACTACTTGTAGTGGAGATCTTTCCGGTGAGAGGGGAGGGTTTTAAATGCAAGTATTGCTGAGTGTTTCACAGCTTCGCCCCCTCTCCGCCCGGAGAGGGGTGCTGATTTTCCTTTTTAACCCTACATCCATCCGAAATAAAAAGCTCGTTCCAAGGGAACGATTGGTGGGTAGCAAAAAAAAAAAGTATTTGATCCCGTTCTGTTACGAGTGTATGGTGGATTACCGTCAAACAGGGCCGCTACCCCCTAAAAAGACTCCCCCTTGAAAAACTCGTCTACCTTCATATTAAAATCGCCGGTGTGCTCTATCAGCGTACCGTGACCGGAGTTGGGCACCACCCAAAGGTAGGCCTTCGGGATATTCTGATAAATGAGCGTGGTGTGTTCAACCGGGATCAAATCATGATCGCCGCAGATGATGAGCGACGGGCATTTGATGGCCTTCAGCGCCGGCAGCTTGATATTGGGCTGATTCCAGTCGAGCATAAAGATCTTCCATTCGTTCTTCTCGCGGTCGGTAGCCCACTTTTTATCCTTGTTTTTAGCATAATATTGGGCCATATCATTCCATGCCGAAGGGATTAGCGCGGTTGAGTCGGGCCACAAATTAGCACCCGTTGATGCTATTTTGATCACCTTATCCGGGTGACGCATGGCCATCAGTATGGCGTTGATGCCGCCGTCGCTCCAGCCCAGCACGTAGCTTTTATCAATATGCATTATATCCAGCAAGGCGGCAAAATCGTCGGCCATCTGCTCAAAACTCAATGAATCTTTAGGGTCCACCGTCTTTCCGTGCGCACGACTATCAACAGCTATTACCTTATATTTTTTGGCAAAATAGGGAATGTTCTTGCTGAAGGCCGAAATACTGCCGCCATTCCCGTGGATCATGAGCAAAGGCGTACCTTCGCCGTAAACCTCGGCGTACATTTTAATGCCACGCACATCGTAATACTTACCCGCCGCAGCGTTGTCGCCGTAATGAATGGTTTCCTGCGCAAAGCAAAACGCGGCTTGTAAGCTCAGAATTAAAGTGATCAGTTTTTTCATTGTCTAAATAATTCCATCTAAAATAAATAAATTTTCAGGCCGATGAATGTTGTACAATTATTTATGGCGATAGAATTAACCGGCATTACATTATCAGACTAAAAAATTATAGCTTTAGCCAAACAGAAAAACCATCCAAATATGCCAGCTAAACCCATTGCCACACCGCAAACCACCGGCGAACGCATCCGTTCTATCATCGGCGGTTCATTAGGAAACCTGGTTGAGTGGTACGACTGGTATGTTTACACCGCCTTTTCACTGTATTTCTCGGGCGCATTCTTCCCCGCCGACAATCAGACTGTACAACTACTTAATACCGCAGGCATATTTGCCATCGGCTTTTTAATGCGGCCTATCGGCGGCTGGCTCATGGGTACCTACGCCGACAGGAACGGCCGTAAAGCAGCGCTGACATTTTCTGTGTTATTGATGAGTGTCGGGTCATTGTTAATTGCCGTTGCGCCGGGGTATAAACAGATCGGTGTTGCCGCGCCCTTATTGCTGGTGCTGGCCCGCATTATCCAGGGCCTTAGCGTTGGCGGCGAATATGGCACCAGTGCAACCTACCTGAGCGAGATGGCCACCAAAAAACATCGCGGCTTTTATTCCAGCTTCCAATATGTAACGCTCATTATGGGTCAGCTGCTGGCGCTTGGCGTATTGGTATTGCTGCAGCAGGCCTTTTTATCCGATAAACAATTGCACCAATGGGGCTGGCGTATCCCGTTCGCCATAGGCTCGGTATTGGCCATCACGGTAATGTATTTAAGGCGAAGCATCCAGGAGTCTGTCAATATTGATGATAAGGAAACCCGCGCCACCCGCGGTACTATCAGGGCACTGGCAAAACACCCGGGGGCCGTATTTACCGTTGTTGGCTTAACGATAGGAGGGACGGTGGCCTTTTATACTTTCACCACTTACATGCAGAAATTCCTGGTAAACACCTCCGGATTGTCCAAACCCGCCGCAACCCTCATTTCTACTTTAACGCTTGCCGGTTTCATGGTGTTGCAACCCGTGTTCGGCCTGCTATCCGATAAGATTGGACGTAAACCCCTGCTCATCGGTTTCGGCGTACTCGGCGCCGTCACAACAGTACCCATCCTGATGACGCTGAGCCACACCAAAGACACCTGGATGGCCTTTGCGCTCATTATGGCCGCGCTCATTATCGTAAGCGGCTACACATCCATCAATGCCGTAGTAAAGGCAGAATTATTTCCCGCCAATGTCCGCGCGTTAGGCGTAGGTTTTCCTTATGCCATAGCCGTATCTCTCTTCGGCGGCACTGCAGAATATATCGCACTCTGGTTCAAAACTGAAAAACATCCTGAATGGTTCTTTTGGTATGTGACGATATGTATTCTTCTTTCACTTATTCTTTATATAACGATGAATGACACGAGGAAGCATTCTAAGATTGAGGATTGAGCGGGATTTTGAAGGGTAGTTGTCTGAACCTTGATTCACTTGATGAAAGGATTGAACGGTTTAGGATGAATAAGTCCAATTACTTCACCATCAAACTATCAAAAAAATGCCGAGGTTAAAACCGTCAGCAGAAGAGCTTGTGCGCAAAGGCCCTTTGCGGCAAAGAAGCCTTTCTGCCGGCTTGATTTTTTGGTTCTTTTGTATCAAGTGGCTGTTGCACAACTAACATGATGTTGAAAGGTAAAGAATAACAAAGGCTGGTTAATTGTTATCTTGTAATATGCAAGGGAAGAAAAGCCACCAAGAGAAGTTATTTATCAGTTTTCAGTTATCGAACCATGTACCGGAAGATAACTTTTACAGACGGTTGTCATCTGATCTTGATCTGAAGTTCTTGTATAACTTAACTGCGCCTTACTACGGAGCAGAGGGCCAGAAAAGCATAGATCCTGTTGTGTTTTTTAAGCTGATGCTGGTCGGCTACCTGGAGAACATCAACAGCGACCGCCGTATTATCTCTACCTCCCGTCTCCGGTTGGATATACTTTATTTCATTGGTTATGACCTGGATGAAGACCTGCCCTGGCATAGTACATTGAGCCGTACCCGCCAGCTCTATGGCGAGCATGTATTTACAGAACTTTTCAGACGGGTGCTAAAGCAATGCTGTGATAAAGGAATGGTATCAGGCAAAAGACAAGCTGTTGATGGTTTCTTTATCAAAGCGAATGCCTCGCTGGATAGCCTTATAGAGAAAGAGGTTTTGAATGATGCCGCAGCTTACGGCAGGGAGCTAAAAGCTAATGAGGAACAAGACACAGCCACGGTGAAGCCGATAAAAAACAACGATCATTATGATGATAACGGATTAAAGTCAAAGAAGAATCCGTCAAATGATACTCACTTTAGCCCGTCCGACCCGGACGCTAAGATGTCCGTAAAACCGGGTAAACCCACAGCGCTCAACTATCTCGGGCAGGTTGCTGTAGATACGGCCAGCCACATTATCACCCATGTACAGGCGGTCACAGCTGATAAGCGTGACAGTGAATGCCTTTGTTCAGTACTAAGGCACGTTAAAAATAACTTACACGAAAACGGGTTATTATTAAGCGAAATAATTGCAGACAAAGGTTACAGTAGCGCTGATGCATTAAAAGCTTTACAGGCAAGCGGAGTTGATGGATATATCCCTAACAGAGGGCAGTTCAACTATCAAAGGGATGGCTTTACTTATGATAACGTTCAAGATCATTATCGCTGTGAACGTGGGGTAACACTACAATATTGGGGAACTTATCTTACCGCAGGTTACTGGATGAAACAATATGGAACAGGAATAAAAGGTTGTAATGATTGCGGACGTAAAGCAGAATGCAGCGCGTTCAAAGGCAAAAAAGTAGCAATCAAAGAAACAATTGACAAGCCTTATTATGACAATATGCATTTGAGAATGCAAACCCGAAAGGCAAAACGACTGATGAAAGTTCGCCAAAGCACAGTTGAACCTGTCATCGGTACGCTGGTAAACTACCTGGGCATAAAAAGAGTCAACGCCAAAGGCCTTGAACAAGCGAATAAATGTTTGACCATGGCAGCCGTCGCTTACAACCTGAAAAAATCACTAAAATATAGAGGAAAAAGCATTGCATCTGATTTGAATGTGCTCTTAAATCAATTACTCGCCTTGCTCTATTGGGCAAATCAACTAATAACTATTGCGTAAACTTCATCCCCAAATAATAGCGGCAAGATAATAACTATTGGAAATGTGAAGTTGTGCAACAGCCTCTCAAGACAAAAGAGCAAAGCCTCCGCGGCAATGCAAGATGTATAAGATCTTTCGCTATCGCTACCCATGACAAGTTAAATTGAACGTGCGATGGATGTCACCCTGAGCTTGTCGAAGGGCGACGTGCGCAATGGCCAATGTCCGCGCGCCAAGCATGGCGTACAAGCCCGGCGCTCATGCTTCACTTCGAGAGCCTCAGTG
>DATCQV010000101.1:0-21979 GCA_036569325.1 Mucilaginibacter sp.
GTTATTATGACCGAGCGTGGTTTCAATATGACGCAAACCGTTATGACCGGCAGCGCTGCCTTTCGGTTTCAGGCGCAGGGTACCAAATGGAAGCGCAATATCATCAACCAGCACCAGCACATTTTCCAATGGAATTTTCAACTCCTTCATCCAATGGTTCAGGGCCTTGCCGCTCAGGTTCATATAGGTAGTAGGCTTAATGAGGAACAGGGTGCGCGCCTTGTGCTTTACCTCGGCATAATAGGCCAGCCGCATGTGCGAAAACCGGGTACCCTCCTGTTTTACCAGCTCATCCAATATCATAAAGCCGATGTTATGCCGCGTATCGGCATATTCCGGCCCGATGTTTCCTAAACCAACTATTAAATAGTTCATAAGCCCCCTGGCCCCCTAAAGGGGGGAATTTTGATTAATTAGATTTGTCATTCTGAGCGTAAGCGAAGAATCTTATCGAAGAACCATTAACGCTATTGCATTGACGCATAACATAGTCCGAATGTAAGTTGAATAAGATTCTTCGCTCAAGCTCAGAATGACAAAATTTGGATGCAAATCTAACAAAAACAGCGATGAGCAATGCCCACCGCTGTTAATCTGTGAAATCACTTTTAAATCAGTGAAATCTTGTTGTTACTTTTTGCCTGAAGCAGCTTCCTGCTCAGCCTGACGCAATGCACGTGAAGTAGTTACCGAAACAATGGTATCTTCTTTAGCGTTCAGGATAGTCAGTTTGTCGATTTTGATCTCGCCAACTTTTACTGATTTACCTACTTCTAAAGCTTCGATGCTTACTTCGATAGTATCCAGGTGATCTTTAGGAAGCGCTTTAACACGCAGTTTCCTTAATTTCTGTACCAGTTTACCACCCACTTTCACACCTGGAGAGGTTCCGGTTAATTTTACCGGGATCTCGATAGCGATCGGTTTGTTCTCGTCTAACAACAGAAAATCTACGTGGATGATCTGCTCGGTCAACGGGTGGAACTGAATATCTTTAATGATAGCCTGTGATTTTACACCAGCAATGTCTAAGTCGATGAAATGAACAACCGGTGTGTAAACTACGGCTCTCAAATCAGCTGCGGACACTGAAAAGTGGGTTTGTGCAGCCCCACCGTAAAGTACTGCAGGCACCAGGCTCTGGTAACGCAGTTCTTTAGCGTCTCGTTTCCCTACGTTCTCTCTTGGAGAACCGCTAATAGCAATTGATTTCATTTTTTATTTATTTGTTTTTATTATTAGTTCATAGTTGATGTTCATAGTTCATAAAATAACCACTTTCACCTCCTATTTTATCTTTGTCGGTTCTGGTTAATAATTCAGGCTCTTTTTATTATGAACCATGGTCTGTGAACCATAAACTCCTCTACTCTACCTTAAACAACTGGCTTATCGAGCCATGTTCGTTTACGTTCGATATCGCTTTGGCAAACAGGTCGGCAGTGGTTAATACCTTTATTTTGCTGCTTTCCTGTTTAAGCGGTATCGTGTCGGTTACTATCAGCTCGGTCAATACCGAATTTTCAAGCGTTTCGTAAGCCTTGCCCGATAACACCGGGTGCGTACATACCGCACGAACGCTGTTTGCGCCACGCTCCATAATCAGCGCTGCAGCCTTTGCAAGCGTACCTGCGGTGTCGCAGATGTCATCTATCAGCACAATATCCTGGCCTGTAACATCACCGATCAGCGTCATCGATTCAATTTCGTTGGCGCGTTTACGGCGCTTATCGCATATTACCACCTCCGCGTTAAAAAATTTGGCAAAGGTGCGCGCCCTGTACGAGCCACCCATATCAGGCGATGCGATAGTGAGGTTCTTTAATTTAAGGCTCTTGATATAAGGCACAAAAATTATCGAAGCATCCAGGTGATCCACCGGAACATCAAAAAAACCCTGGATCTGCGCAGCGTGCAAGTCCATCGTCATAATGCGGTTAATACCGGCAGCAACCAACAGGTTGGCAGCAAGCTTGGCGCCGATGGCCACACGCGGTTTATCTTTCCTGTCCTGACGCGCCAGCCCGAAATACGGGATCACAGCCGTTACGTAATGTGCCGATGCGCGGCGTGCGGCATCGATCATCATCAGCAATTCCATCAGGTTATCAGTTGGCGGATTGGTGCTTTGTATCAAAAACACATCGCAACCACGTACCGACTCATTGAAGTGCGGCTGAAATTCGCCGTCGCTAAAACGCGAAACAGCAACTTCGCCCAAACCGCGGCCGTAAGAATCCGCAATATTTGCTGCTAACGCCTCGGTGGCAGAACCTGCAAATAACTTAACGGGGTTAAACTGTAAAGGCATCTTTGATTTCGGATTTCGGATTTATGATTTCGGATTTAGCACTCCGGATCAATATCTTGATGACCACCTGTTATAAAAAACTTTCGGATTTCGATATTCACCAGACCTAAATCCGAAATTGAACATCCGAAATCCGAAATCTTCATTGTTGCCCGACCAGGATTCGAACCTAGACAAACGGTACCAAAAACCGTCGTACTACCATTATACTATCAGGCAATCTCCTAAAGAACGTTGTCCGTCCCAAAAAGGAATGCAAATATAGGAGGTTTTTTTTGTTCTCAAAAGGTTTTTTAAAAAAAGAACCAAGAGCCAGGGATCAAGAGTCAAGACTGCCCCGCGCGTCATTGCGAGGTACGAAGCAATCTCTACATAGGATATTACCACAAATGCACCCCAACGCGTCATTGCGAGGAACGAAGCAATCTCGTCGCCAATGCACCGGCGGTAATAAACGCGAGGAGATTGCTTCGTTCCTCGCAATGACGCGCTTATATAATTTTTTCTTGATTCTTGGCTCTTGATTCCTGGCTCTTGGTTCTTGATTCCTGACCTCTCTCTTAAATACTTATCTCCATCTGGTAAAACATCCCGTGCTCGCTTTTTACAACCAGCGACGAGTTCAATTGCCTTGCCATCAGGTTTACCAGTTTAAGGCCGAAAGACGGGGCTTTTTCTTCACCGGTTTCCTTTAAGCCTATACCGTTATCGGCCATGGTAAGCAGTACCTTCGATTTTTCAACCAGCGTAAGCGCCAGCCTGATCTCGCCGTTGGGACGGTTAGCGAATGCATATTTAAAGGCATTCGTGGCCAGTTCATTCGCTATCAGGCCAATGGCTACGGCCTTGTCTGCCTCGAGCATAATTTCGTTCACCTCTATTTTAAGATCTACCTCGCTTTGTTTGTACCCGCTGAACGAGTCTTTAATATGATTCAACAGTTTGGTGAGGTAATCGTTCATCTCTATCTTGGTGGTTGTGTTATCAAGATACAACTTGTTGTGGATGAGGTTCATCGAAGTGAGCCGGGCCTCATTCTCACGCAGGGCTGCTTTGGTCTTCTCATCGCTCAGGTTATTGATCTGCATGCTGAACAAGCCCGATAGGATCTGCAGGTTATTTTTCACCCGGTGGTGCATTTCGCGCATCAGGTTCTGGATCCGCTCATTGGCCTCATTTTTCTTCCGGAAATTGATGTAGGCCACACCAAAAGATATCAGCAGGAAAACCGCCGCAATACTTAAAATAAGCACAATGCGGTTTTGCAGCTTATTTTGCTGCGAGAGCGCGGCGATGTTACTTTCACGCTGTTTGGTTTGATACTGAACGTCCAGTTCGTTGATCTTTTTGTCGCGCTCAATAGTAAAGAGACTATCCTTCAGCGCTGTTTTTTTGTTGGCGAATAATAAGGCGTTTTTGTAATCCTCCTGTGCGTAATAAATTCTCGATTTTATATCATACGCATTTATCAATATCTGCCGGAGTTCCCGCCGCGTTGCTGTATCAATTGTAATATTGATATTATCGAGGGCCTGCGTGTATTTTTTTTCCTGAAGGTATATTTCAGCAAGATCCGAACTGCCTCGTGCAAGTTCCTCGCCCATTTTATATTTTTTTGCGATGTTCAGTGATCGTTGGATATAATTCTCCGCCCGCGTGTCATTGCCCTTCATTCTCCATGCGCCACCTAAGTTTTGCAGGGTTATAACAAGCCCGCTGGAGTCTCTGTCATTATAAATAATTGCCAAACTTTTGGTGAGGTAATAAATGGCAGAGTCGAGCATTTTATGCCTGTAAAAGATAAAGCCAATATTATTTTCAGATTCAGAAACGGCTTCTTTATCAGCTATCTTCTGCCTTAAAGCAAGTGCACGCCTGTTATATTCCAGCGCTTTATCAAAATTGCCCATTTCATTAAAGCAAATAGCTATCGAACTGTAAGCTACAGCCAGGTTTCGCCGATTCTTTACTTCTTCAAAAATATCTGCCGCTTTTACAAAAACGGTTATTGCTTCTACATATTTAGAAAGCTGGCGCTTACTGATGCCAATATTTATATAGGCCACGGCCAACCGTGCCCGTTGCCCGGTTTTTTCAAATACCAACGCAGCATTTTCATAATCACTTATCGATTTGGCAAATTCAGCATTTCCGTAGCGCGCCATACCCAAAAAAAGCCAGGAATTGCCGGTCAACGAATCGGCGTGATTTTCCGCAGCAATGCTTAAAGCCTTTTCTGCGGTCTTTTTCCCCATTGCATAATCCTTTATATCAAAATAGTCTCCCGCAATAACGTTAAGGCTCTTGATCACCATTCTCTTATCGCCCCTGGACTGCGCTAAATCGTATACCTGGGTGGCAAGCTTTATACCCTGCTCGCTGTCGGTAGCCCTGTCAGCCTTCTTTAATAATGAATCGAGATTTTGACCGCTTTGAAAAGAGGACGAATAGGCACTGGTGAATACAAAGAATAGTATTAAAAATAATGCCGATACTCTTAAAAACTTCTTCATAACGCTGATAAGGAATAAGCAAAACTAACCTTTTATTCTCGGTCTGATTTTTATAAACTTAAAATTAATAAAAAAGGGCAGCAATTTACCGCCCTTTTTTTAATATTTTAGTTAGCCCTTAATCGGTTGGGTTTTGTTTCCGTCGAAATTTGTCGAATCAATTGTCGAAATTTTGATCGATTGATGAGTTGCCGGTGCCACTCCTGCTTCTTTTTTACAACCTGTAACCACCATAAAAGCTACAATCATAACAATGAAATATAAAAATACGCGCATTTTAAAATACCTCCTTTCGTTTAAGGAGGGCAGGCGGCATTTCCGGTTGGACAGGTTTCTGCCCTCTTGTAACCTGTTTACCCGGTCAATGTCTTTTTCAGAATCTTTGATAGCACACCCCAGTTCATGACACTGCAGCGTATGTTTGAAAAAACCTTACAAAGCCGCACGAGGTCTGGCGACCGTGCGGCTCGTACTTCAAAGTGATAAGGTTTAGGTTTTAATTTTTTATAGGAAGATAGTTAATCAAGATCGATGCCGACCGTTAACTATTAGCTCTGTCTGTTCATCTGGTACTCCCACCGGCTCCCTGCCGCACTACCATTATAAAAAGCGTATCTTTATCAAACTGTATTGAAATTTACCGGGCCTTAGCCAAATTCCTGTTACGTAATTTGTGAACTGACTGTTTTACCTTGTGAACTTCCGTTTTTTTAATGGGAACAAAATTTGATGTTTAATATCTTTACGGTGTCAAAAATGTGCCTCTATGTCGAATAAAGTTAAGATTGTTATCGTTGAAGACGAGATACTGATAGCCGAACAATTGAGGATGATGCTCGAAAGTTTGGATTATGAGGTGACCGGCGTTTTTGAATCGGGGCCGGAGGTTTTACAAAACTTCAAGCCAGGTTTTGCCGATATCGTAATTATGGATATCGAGCTTGCCAATAACAGCAATGGCATTGATACGGCCATCGAACTGAAAAAGATCTCCGATCCGGCTATTATCTTCATCACCAACAGTAAGGACGAGCGCATCCGCAAAAAGGCCATTTACGAAACCAGTGCCATGCACTTTGTGCCTAAGCCCTTTACCCGGTTCGATATCAGCATAGCTATCGACCTGACGCTTAAACATTCGGCAAAAAAAGAGATCGCGTCTGAGAAGCCTGAGCAGTCGTCTTACCTCGTTAATAATTCCATCTTTGTGAAGGATGGAAACAGCTTCAAAAAGGTTATGCTGAACGATATCCGCTACCTCAAAGCTGACGGCAGCTATTGTGTACTGTATTATAATAAAAGCCATACCATATTTTCCGAAAACCTGAGTTTCCTTGAAAACAAGCTCGCCTTTGCCAGGAACCTGGTACGCGTGCACCGTTCATACCTTATTAATATAGATTACATCACCAAGGTGCAGGATAACCGGCTTTGGGTAGATGACGAGGAGATTCCAGTTGGCTCAACTTATCGCGATAGTTTGGGCGATTTATTGAGGTTTATTTAGTTCAATGGTTCATTAGTTCACTGGTTTATTAGTTCATTGGTGAATAGCGATTAATGGCCGCTGCGTTGCGAACTGCAAACTAATAACCGCCGGGCTTTTATTCCCCTCTTGAGAAGGGGTGCGCCGGGGCTAAGCGTTGGCAGGGTGTGTTCGCCGCCGCGCATTAAGCAAGTGATTCACAACTGTAGCAAAGCAAACTGCCAACTTTTTTAAGTCCCCTCTTGAGAGGGGGTGCGTTGGGCCTAAGCGTTGGCGGGGTGTGTTCGCCGCCACGCATTAAGCAAAATGTATTAGCGGGCTAACACACCCCTGCCCCTCTCAAGAGGGGAACCCATCGCGCTCTGATAAAGTTTATTCCGCGTTTAAACCTAACGGGTCTTATATCGTCTTACCAACCGTAACCATTATCAATCAATCCGTTACCTCAAAATCAGATCATGAAAAAGCTTTACCTGTTTGCCTTACTGCTGCTGCTAACCGTATTTAGTTCGTACGCACAAATTCAAAATACCATTTGGAAAGGAACATTGAAGATAGATAACTCCCCCGAGGCCCTTTTTGATTTCGGGAAGGATACCCTGAAAGTGCGGGCCTATCAAAATAACATGGTAATTGAAACCATGACCTATGCTTATACCGATACTTCTTTCACCGTTAAAAAGGTAGAGGGCCAAAGCGATTGCGATAACACCGTTTTGGGCAAATATAAATTTACCATTAAAGGTGATGAACTCACCCTAAAAGCGGTCAAAGACGATTGCGACGACCGGTCATCTGCCCTCAACGACACTAAATGGACCCGCTTTGCCTGGCCTGCCGAGGTTAAGGTAGATGAGGCCGTATTGAAACAATATCCCGGCACTTACGCCATGGACGATCAGCACAGCATTACCATCAGTCTTGAAAATGGTCGACTTATAGCCGAATCGCCCACCAACCTGCCGGGCAAAACCTTGTTGTATGGCCAAGGCGATACCCGCTTTCTTTTCCATATCAGAGACGTTGCCCTGGAATTTGTAAAAGATAACAATGGCGCGGTGACGAAATTTGTGGTTTATGAAGATGGAAAGACTTATGACTGGAAGAAGGTGAAGTAAGGAGTTGATGAATGCGAACTGAAAGCTATCAATGGGTAACTTTCAATTCGTACTCTTTTATCAGAGATTCCACGGGAATTCTTAAAAGCTCGCTAAATTTCCTGATCATGGTTAATGATAACGGTTGCTTATAGTTGAGGACTTTGCTTACGGTACCTTTATCGCCGTAAACTTTAGCCAGGTCAGCCGGTTTATAGCCGAAATCTTCCATCCGTATCTTTATCATTTCGATAGGATCGACTTCAGGAAATTCGAATGTTTTATTTTCGTACTCGTTAATCAGATGTACAAGCAGAACTTTTTCCTTATGCTCCTCTGTATCCTTAGTTGCATGTTTTACTTGCTCGTACCTGGCAACCGCCCTATGGTATTCTTCTTCAGTTTCAATTAAAAACCATTGCACGTTGGTATTCATAATTTCTTGCTTTGCCATTATCAAATTTTCTCAGCGTCGATTTTATCATATTCAGCATGGGTTCCGATAAATCAGTTCATTACAAACGTAGATAAAAGTTGGCAAAATTCCAACCTTGTTTATGTTTTATTTTTGGCGCTCTGATGCAAACGTTTGCGCAATGAAAAACCCGTCTTGTCATTCTGAACGTAGTGAAGAATCTTGTACATTTGATAGGTAAGCGATTGATAGTTCGCGAACTACAATTATGACCACCTCACCACAAACCGCACACCCAACATCCAACCGCCTGCTCTCGCTCGATTTTCTGCGCGGGTTTATAATGGTGCTACTCGCCATCGAATCCACCGGCATTTATGATTACCTGTACGAGCATACGCACAACGGTTTTATAGAACAATTTACCCATCATCCTTGGCATGGCCTGCATTTCTGGGATCTGATACAGCCAGCATTCATGTTCATGGCAGGTGTGGCTATGGCATTCTCGCTGAATAAACAATGGGCAAGCGGCGTAACGTGGCAGCAATCTTTCAAAAAAATACTGAAACGCTGTTTCTGGCTGTTCTTCTGGGGCGTGCTCGATTATGCTGTACGGCCCAAAGGCTTATCGTTCGAGCTGTGGGATGTGCTTACACAGCTATCCTTTACCACACTTGTGGCCTTTCTCATCTTCCGCTGGAGCAACCTGGCACAAATAGGCATTTGTATCGGGTTACTGCTTTTAACAGAAGTACTATACCGTTTTACCCACGTACCAGGTTTCGACCAGCCATTTACAGATCAGCACAACTTCGGTAATTATATCGATCTGCTGCTGATGAATAAGATCAACAAAGGCGGCTGGGTAGCTATCAACTGCATTCCCACTGCGGTGCATACTATTGCCGGGGCGCTGGCGGGCAAACTGCTTTTAAACGGCAGCAACAAGGTTAAACATTTATTGTTGTGGGGACTGGCCTGCCTGCTCATCGGCTACGGGCTCGACTGGTTAAACATCACCCCTATTATCAAGCGCATTGCCACCACATCGTTCACCATAGCTTCGTTAGGCTGGTGCCTGTGGTTCCTGGCGGTAAGTTATTGGTGGATTGATGTACTCAATCACCGCAAATATTTAACATTCTTCACGGTTGTTGGAATGAACTCTATATTCATTTACTTGTTCTTCGAAATTGTAGGCAGCCGCTGGTTTAATGGATACATTACCGCTATTTCAAATGGCGTTTTAGGCTGGTTCAGTGCAGGTGAACTGGTAAAAGTCATTATCGGCGCCGTGTGCATCTTTGGATTGGAGTGGTCGTTATGCTATTTTTTATACAGGAAGAAGGTGTTTATTAAGTTGTAATACGGCTTTAATTTTCTTCGGTCTTTCCGGCTTGCGGACTTTCGGACTAATTGCGTAACTTAGCGGCCCCTGATTAATTGCAAAACATTGTCGTGTTTTTCAACACAAATCGGCCGGAATTTGATTTATATAGAAAGTTCATCTCACTAATAAATTGTTGAATGAAAATTAGTTTTGACTTTGAGAAACCGCTTGCCGAATTGCAGCAGCAGATAGAAAAGGTGAAGCAGGTTGAAGATAAAAACAAGCTCGACATGTCGGCCACCGTTGCCGAACTGGAAGGCAAACTGGAAACCGCCAAAAAAGAAATTTACTCCAATTTAACCGGCTGGCAAAAAGTACAGATCTCGCGCCACCCCGAAAGGCCTTACACCCTGCAATACCTCGAACTGATGTGCGACGATTTCATCGAACTGCACGGCGACCGTACCGTAGGAGATGACAAGGCAATTGTAGGCGGTTTTGGAACCATCGGCGGACAAACGGCGATGTTCATCGGTCACCAGAAGGGCCGCAACACCAAAGAACGCCAGATGCGCAACTTCGGTATGGCTAATCCTGAAGGCTATCGCAAAGCTTTAAGGCTGATGAAAATGGCCGAGAAATTCAACAAGCCTATCATCACTCTGATCGACACCCCCGGAGCATTCCCCGGTCTCGAAGCTGAAGAACGCGGACAAGGCGAGGCAATTGCCCGCAACCTGCTGGAAATGGCTGTGTTGAAAGTACCGGTGATATGCGTGGTTATTGGCGAAGGTGCATCGGGCGGCGCGTTGGGTATCGGTATCGGCGATAAAGTGATGATGCTGGATAACTCGTGGTATTCGGTAATTTCTCCCGAAAACTGCTCAACCATCCTGTTCAAAACCTGGGAGCAAAAAGAACGCGCGGCCGAAATGCTGAAACTCACCAGCACCGAAATGCTGAAAAACAAACTGATTGACGGCGTGATCAAAGAACCCCTCGGCGGCGCCCACCAGGATCCCGTTGCCATGGCAGCCACCCTGAAAAATCAATTATTAAAAGATATCAAAGCCCTCAAAGAGCGCAACATCGATGAACTGGTTAGCGAAAGGATCAACAAGTTCTGCAGCATGGGCGTTGTGATAGAGGAATAAAATTTAATTATTTTAATACAAGAAAAGCGGCTATGCCGCTTTTCTTGTATATGGGAAAATCTCGCTATGACCTAACATTACGTAACGCAGTCAACTTCTTGGCAACGCATTGGTAATGGAATTATATTGAAAATATTTAAACGGACCATTTTTCAATTCGATGCAATCAATGTCAGATATGTTGAATGAAACTTGATACTTGAAAGCGAAAAATACAAGAATAGCATCAAGTTTCTTTAAAGCTTTCATTAGGTGTCTGTCATAAGTGATATACGCAGTTGAAGGATCATTTTGAGCGAGATTATCGTGGCATAAATATCTTGCTCGGCGCGATAAATTCTCCAGTTTACTGTAAGAGGTATAAATGTCATCAGGAACTTTAGATGGCCAGAGGCTATTGAACAACGCATTTTTAACATCAACATGCGTTTTATAATGCTGGTTAACAGTTTGTGCCAAGTGTGCGTTCATTAAATGGACAGCAGTATAATAGGCACAGGTAACCTGCCAATCCCAGGAATCGTTGACTTTTAAACTAATTTCAGATAAGGTGGCTAAGTTCTTTTTAGCTTGTTGAATGTGCGCCTGAAAGTCTGCCATCTATTTTTATTTCATGATAATGAGACGGTGGATTGAGATGATCTCGTGTCTCAACAATAGTAGACGTGACAAAAAAGCCGTTATCCGAATATTTTTCGTTGGCTTTCGCTTCCGATAAAATTAACGCATCCTCGGTTGATTCATCTTCATCTGCTATTTCAGCCCAAACTAAAATTTTAGCTTCCGAAAAAGAGAAAGCCAATTTTTTTGGCTCCGCTTTGAAGTTTTGGAGTTCTTTAAAATAGTCGTTTACTATCTTCGATATAAAATATTTTGAACTTTGAATGCGGGCATAATTATGCATACCTTCTTGATTACCAGATATTGCATCTGTGTAAAATTGCCTGGTCTCAGTCGATGCAATATCATTTTCCATCATCATTTTATCCACACTGATATCAGAAATATACTTGTTGAACCATTCACTAATGATTTCATTTGATAATTCTGAAGTTGGTTGATTTATAGTTCGCATAAAGACTGCAAAAGTAGGCTAATTTATCTTTACTACAAATAAAGATTGAACGCTGTTTCAAGTTCTACGATAAATATAGATATTAAGTTTAACAAAAAAAGCAATTTTATCGTCGTTTTTTACATTAGCCAACCTAATTAAACTATTAAATTATTGATGCTTATTCTACTATCAGCGTCGCAATTGAATGCGCTGGCGCAGTAGTCTTAGCGGCTTTGCCCTTTACCCACAGCGAGTAATCAATATTCTCATCACCCTTATTCATTACCACAACGGCAAGTTTACCATCGGGGTTAATGTAAGCGGTGGTTAACAGTTTGTCACGGCTGGCGGCACTAACTATGCGCTTGGCTCCCGGGTGAATGAATTTAGAGAAATGCCCCATGTAGTAAAAGGAATTGGTGTAGATGAGCGTACCATTGCGGGTATCGGCGTGAATTGGCGCGAAACAGAAGTTACCTACATGGTTCGGTCCGCCTTTTTCATCGAGGAGGACGTTCCAGTCGGTCCAGGCTACGGTGCCGGCGTTAAAATCATTGATCATGGAAAGACCGTAACGTTCGCCAAGAGACCAATCGCTTAATCTGTTAAAATCAAATTTCTCTATACAGCCTTCGGTGAAGATCAGGTTTTTATCAGGAAAAGCTTTGTTCACCAAACGGGTATTTTCAAAGTTCATGCCTGCGCCGGTCCATGTTTCGTACCAGTGGAAACCTACGCCCCAAACATATTTGGCAGCCGCAGGGTCCTCCAATATAGTGCTTGCACGCTGGTACAACAAATCGCGGTTATGATCCCAAACAATCAGCTTCTTGCCGCCCATGCCGGCCTTAGCCAGTGTTGGCCCGAGGAAGTTCTTTACAAAATCGCGCTCCTCTTCGGCAGTATAAAGGCATGACTCCCAGGTTTGCGTTGCCATCGGCTCGTTTTGTACAGACAGGCCCCAAACAGGGATACCCAGTTTTTCATACGTCTGGATAAACTTCACATAAAAGTTAGCCCAGGGCTGGTCGAATTTCGCCAGCAGTTTGCCGCCGTGCAATACGTTGTTGTTCGATTTCATCCATCCCGGAGGGCTCCATGGCGATACAAACAAGGTCAGTTTTCCGCCTGCCGCCCGGGTAACCTCCTTAATAAAGGGAATACGGTATTTTTTGTCGTGACTTACGTCGAAAGTTTTAAGTGCGGCGTCGTTGTCTTTAATATAGCCATAAGTATCGCTCGAAAAATCGCAGCTCTGAATATTGGTACGGCCAAGCGTATAACCAATGCCCAAATTCTTATCGTAATAGGCGGTCAAAAATTCCTTTTGCTTGTCTTTCGGCAGTTTATAGAATGTTTCGGCCGAGGCATCGGTTAGTGCGCCGCCAATGCCCAGCATGGTTTGGAATGTTTTTGACGGATCGACGAATACGGCAACCTCCGTTTCTACGGGCTGTGCCTTATCGGTAAATTTCAGGGTTTCGGTTTGTTTGATGCGGTCGTCGGTGCCTTTGGCGGTCACGTAAACCTTAACCGTTTTATTGGCTGCCGAATACGGGGTGCGGACCTTTTGGGCATTGGCGTTGCCTGCGGCAAATACAGCCAGCAACGCAGCCGCGAAGTGAAGGTTAGAGTAGCTTCTTTTCATATTGAATAAAAATGGAGTGATGATATTGCCTAACAGCAGGGTTATAATTCCCAAATCTATCAAAGAAAATATAAAACACAAGCATAAATAATTGATTTATAGAATATTGAATACAAAACAATACGCTTTAATCCCAAGCTACGCTTAAGTTAAACTTCTAAACATCAGCTGCTTTCGGCATAGCCTGTTGGGAAAGGACATTCTTTTTGATACGCCTTTCCCAAATGGTCGTTTCGGTTAAATTTATCTTTTATAAAAAGGTTATCTTACCTGTTTTAAGGTCATAAACACCGCCGATGATCTTCAGTTCCTTGTCGTGCTCCATTTTATTCAGGATAGGGCTGTTCTTGCGGATGTTTCTGATGGTGAACTCTATATTCTTGAGCATCACATCGTGCACAAATTTTGCATTTTTAGACGTCCTTTCGCCGGTTGTTTGGGTCGAATCCACAGCGGGTCTTATTTTAGCCAGCAGGGCGGTTATATTACCCAACTGCTCATTATCTATAGCTGATTTAATGGCGCCACAATCTTCATGACCTAACACCATGATCACTTTGGCGCCCATTATATGGCAACCAAATTCAAAGCTGCCCAGGATATCTTCGTTAGAAATATTACCTGCAATGCGGGCAACGAACAAGTCGCCTATACCCTGGTCAAAAACAAACTCTGGGGGAACCCTCGAATCCAGGCACGATAGTACAGCAGCCATTGGATATTGCCCGCCTGCCGTTTGTTGAATACGCAGGCTATCGTTCCGTTCATGCGGTTTAAAAGTATAAAAGCGGACGTTTCCTGCCTTTAACGCCCGCACGACAGAGTCGGTCGTTAAGGCTTTTTGTCGTTCAGCGGTAAGGGCGTCTGGTGCGCGGTTGCTTGTTGATTGTTTTTTTTCGCAGGAAAATAAAGAGAGCGCTACAAAAGCGCCTACCAAAAGTGGAAAAGCTTTCATGATAAAGAGGTTGAATTGTGATAATTAATTGGTACTAAAATTAAAGCTTTTTTCTGCGAAAAACCATGTAAATAATTAGAAATTAATTACTTAGAAAACTGTTATTATAACCAACCGGTACTGTAACAAAACCGGACACTTACCGTACGGTTATGCACAGGCGCATGCCTTTAAATATGGATTTAAATAATTGATTATCAAAATATTAAAATATCGGCATGATGTTGAGGGGAGATTTTCCATCGCATTGGCCGGTTTATCATCCTTCATACCAATGAACTGATGAACCATTAAGTAAATTAACTAACTATGATACGGAACTATTTAAAAATAGCCTGGAGAAACCTGAACAAGCACCGCTTTTTCTCGCTGGTGAATATTTCGGGTTTGGCCATTGGCATAGCTGCGTCCTGGCTTATTGCCCTGTATGTTACCGATGAGTGGAGCTACGACCGCTATAATTTAAAGTCCGACCGCATTTTCCGTGTGGCGCAGCATGGGAAATGGGGTAACGGCGCATTTAACCTCGCTATCACGTCTATACCTTATGCACCGGCCTTAAAAGCCGATTATCCAGAAGTTGAAGACGCCATTCGCATTGATATGGAAGGCGGGGGCAAAATAACCTACCAGGATAAAACCATCGAGGCGGGCGACGTTTCATTTACAGATAATGCCATCTTCAATAT
The DNA here is from genome assembly GCA_036569325.1 of Mucilaginibacter sp. Classification (GTDB taxonomy): domain Bacteria; phylum Bacteroidota; class Bacteroidia; order Sphingobacteriales; family Sphingobacteriaceae; genus Mucilaginibacter. The sequence continues at coordinate 14,659 of DATCQV010000101.1, forward strand.
TTTTACCTATAACTTCCTTTCGGGCGATCCTGAAACCGCTTTATCAAAACCGCATTGCATCGTCCTCACCAAAACACTGGCCCAAAAGATCTTCGGTGATGCATCATCTGCAACGGGTAAGGTTATTTATTTTGACAAGAACGATGCGCAAACCGTTACCGGGGTTATTGAAGATGTTCCGGCTAACTCGACATTTAAATTCAGCGCCCTGCGCTCGCTCAATGATGATTATAACGGCCGCTGGAGCGCCGCCAATCTATACACTTTTGTATTATTGAAAAATCATGACGATTATAAAAAGATCGAAGCCCGCTCTGACGACTTCTTCAACAAACACCTTAAAGCCGATTTTGCCGGTGTGAAATACAAAATGGAGCTGCAGCCTTTAACCTCCATCCACCTGCACTCCAATCTTGATTACGAGATGGGCAACAACGGCAATATCGCTTACATTTATGTGTTCAGCATTGTGGGTTTGCTTATCCTCGCTATAGCCGTTATCAATTATGTGAACCTTACTACCGCCCGTTCATCGGTGCGTATCAAAGAGATCGGCATCCGCAAGGTTATCGGGTCGGGCCGCAGCCAGTTGCTGTATATGTTCTTTTCAGAATCGATACTGCTGGCGGTATTGGCAACCATTGGCGGCATGGTGCTTTCACAGGCATTTATCCCCTATTTCAATCATCTTTCGGGGAAAAGTCTTAATATCTGGTACTTTGGGATGAGTAAATCACTGGTGATATTTACCTTATTTGCCTTAGTAACGGGCACCATCAGCGGAATCTACCCAGCCCTGTTCCTGTCGGGCTTTAAAACCATCCCGGCTATGAAGGGGCAATTGGGCAACCAATCGTCCACGGTTATGTTCAGGAAGGGTTTGGTGATCTTCCAGTTTGTGATCACCATCGTAATGATCGTTGGCTCATGCGTTATCTATCAGCAGCTGCATTATGTGCTGAATAAGGACATGGGCTTCAACAAATCGCAGATGCTCACCTTCCATATCCATAGCCGCGATGCCCGCAAGAAGACCGAGCAGATCAAAGCCGAATTGCTGCAAAGTCCGCTGATCCAAAGTGCTGCCGTGGCCGGCAACCCTATAGGCAATAATGATATCGGCTCAAATGATTTCAACCTGGGTCCGGATGGCAACAACGCACCCGATACCAAAATGGTAGAATCGCTGATCGTCGACGAGGATTTTATCCCAGCAATGCAGATAAAAATGGCAGCCGGACGTAATTTTATCAAAGGCGTATCAGATACCGCCAATCATGCCATCATCGTAAACCAGACCCTGACCGATGAGCTTGGCTGGAAAAACCCGGTGGGCAGGCGCGTTCGCACCGGTGTTGATAACGGCGTGATACAATATTCGACCATTGTTGGCGTGGTGAAAGATTTTAATACCTATTCGCTGCAGCACAAGATCACGCCTATGGTGCTTACCCTGCCGCCGAATGATAAGGAAAAGGATAACCTGTACGTGCGTTTGAGGGGCAATAACATAACTGCCGCGCTCAATTACCTGCAGCAGGTTTACACCCGCTTCGATCCTGAAAACAAGGTTGATTACCACTTCCTCGACCAAAATTTTGCCGCCCAATACCAATCAGAACAAAAACAGGGAAGCCTGCTGTTCATCTTCACTATTCTGGCTATCAGCATAGCCTGTTTGGGTTTATTCGGGCTGGTAACATTCACCGCGCAGCAGCGGGTGAAAGAGATAGGCATCCGTAAAGTGTTAGGCGCGGGCATTTATCATATCGTAAACCTGCTGGCTGTCGAACTGGTTCAGTTGGTACTGGTGGCTGCTGTAGTGGCTACGCCAATTGCCTGGTATGCCATTAATAAATGGCTGCAAAGTTTTGCCTACCGGGTAAATATCCAATGGTGGGTATTTGTGGTTGCCGGTTTGGCAGCTATGCTTATTGCGTTTTTAACAATCAGCATCCGCTCGATAAAAGCCGCACTGGCTAATCCGGTGAATAGTTTGAGGAGTGAGTAGTTAGTGGCAGGATGGAGTAGCAGTTGACAGTAAAAGAAAGTTTGCAGTTGCCGGTGTGCAGTTGGCAGATAGAAATAAAGTTACGATTAAACAATATACAACAAGCCCGCGTGACGGGGTTCCCCTCTTGAGAGGGACAGGGGTGTGTTAGTCCGCCAATGCATTTAGATTAATGCAAGGCTGACTAACACGCCCCGCCGACGCATAAGGCCAACGCGCGCCCTCTCAAGAGGGGAATTAAAAGAAAAGTTGACAGTTAACAGTTGGCAGTCGCCGCAAGCGGAGCGGCCATGAACTATTAACTATCAACCATAAACCACTAATGAACAACTGAACTAATAAACCAAAATGAACAGAAACTACTTCACCATCGGCTTTCGCAACCTTTTGAAAAGGAAAGGCTATACTACGCTCAACATCCTGGGGCTTGCCATCGGAATTACTTGTTGTTTGCTCATTTTCCAATATGTTTCTTATGAGCGGAGCTACGATACGTTTCAGAAGTACTCGTCGCAGATCGTTCGTTTGCGGTTAGATGAGTATAAACAGGGTAAACTGATGTGGCAGTCGGCAACATCGTATCCGGCCATTGCGCCAACCATGAAAAAAGACTATCCGGAGGTACAGAACTTTTGCCGTTTAATTGACGACGAATTACTGCTGAGCAATGATGCGCGCAACGTAAAAGCCATGGAAACCAAAGGCTATTATGCCGATCCTGCCGCTATCGATATGCTCGATATTAACCTGGTGAGCGGCAGCAACACCACAGCTTTACACGGCCCCGGTAAGATGATCGTATCAGAAAGCCTTGCCAAAAAATATTTCGGAACGACTGATGTGTTGGGGAAATCGTTGACAGTACGCAGCGGTTCAGGACCTGAAGCTTACCTTATTGGCGGCGTGTTTAAGGATTATCCTAAAAACTCGCATTTAATTATCGATTACCTGGTATCTTATGCTACGCTTCAAAAGGCTTTAGTTGCCGATGGTGATAAAAGAGACCGGGCTAACACCGCCTGGGGGTGGTACGACTTCTACACCTACATCCAGTTGAAACCCGGTACCGATATGCAAAAATTCCAGGCCAAATTGCCTGCCTTTGCCGATAAGTACATTAACAGCAAGGAATATCCTAAAGCAAATAATTTAAAGAACTGGATCTACACCATTCCACTGAAAGATATTCACCTGTATTCGAACTATAACCAGGAAGCAGAGATCAACGGCAGCGGCAGTGCGGTGAACTTCATGTTCCTCATCGGCTTTATCATCATCGCCATCGCCTGGATCAACTACATTAACCTTTCAACGGCCCGCTCAGTGGAGCGTGCCCGCGAGGTTGGCGTGCGCAAAGTGCTGGGAGCAGCCAAATCGAGCTTGATCAGGTTGTTTATGTTCGAGAATATATTGCTCAATGTAATGTCTATCGTTATTGCGGCGCTGGCGGTTTCGTTACTGACCCCTGCATTTAATGCCTTGATGGGCCGCGATATAGCGGCGGGTTTTGCAATGTCTGGCAAGTACTGGCTTTTATTTTCGGGGATGTTTATTGCCGGTACTTTATTGTCGGGATTGTACCCGGCGTTTGTGCTGTCGGGCTATCAACCGGTTACCGTGCTGAAAGGCGCTTTTAAAAATACTTCGGGCGGATTATTCCTGCGTAAGAGTTTGATCATCGTTCAGTTCAGCATTTCCGTTATCCTTATTGCGGGTACCATCATCGTGTACCAGCAGGTAAATTATATGCGCAACCAAAGCCTTGGCGTAAACATCAGCCAGACTTTGGTACTAAACGGCCCGCAGTCGCTTACCGATACGGTTTATAATAATACCCTCGAGCCGTTTAAAACCGAACTGCTAAAAAACAGCACCATCAAAAGTATGACAGTCTCTACCTCGGTTATGGGTAAAGAGATCTACTGGACCAATAGTTTTAGCAGCCTCGATCATAAGGAAGCCGGTGCCGGAACCCTGTACCGGTTAGGTACCGATTATGATTTTATCCCGCAGTTTGAGGTGAAGCTGCTTGCCGGGCGAAATTTTTCAAAAGATTTTCCTACGGATAAAAAAGCCGCAATTATTAACGACCGTGCCCTACAGCAACTCGGCTTTAAGGACGCGAACGATGCCATCGGCAAAAGGATAGCCTCCGGCGATACGTTAACCATTATTGGTGTGGTGCAAAGCTTTCATCACCTCGGCCTGCAAAAACCCATCGATCCGCAAGTGATCAGCCTCGCGCCGGATGCCCGCCAGTCTTACTCGCTGAAGCTGCAAACTTCCGATCTGAAAGGCACCATCGCCGCGGTAAAGGCAACCTGGACTAAATATTTCCCAAACGATCCGTTCACTTATAATTTTCTTGACGATCAGTTCAATGCTCAATATGTAGCCGATCAGCAATTTGGAAAAATGTTCACCATGTTTGCGTTCCTGGCCATCCTCATTGCCTGCTTTGGTCTGCTGGGGCTGTCGGCTTATAATATTTTACAGCGCACCAAAGAGGTAGGCATCCGCAAGGTGCTCGGCGCATCGAACCAAAGCGTAGTATATATTTTATCGAAGGATTTTCTGGTGCTGGTAGTGATCTCCTTCGTGATCTCGGCGCCGGTATCGTGGCTGGTGATGCACAACTGGCTGCAGGGCTTTGCTTACCGTATTACCATTAACTGGTGGGTTTTCGTGGTGGCAGGCGTAATATCGTTAGCCATTGCGCTGTGTACCATCAGCTACCAGGCAGTTAAAGCTGCCTTGACAAACCCGGTGAAGAGCCTGAGGAGTGAGTAGATAGTGGCAGCGAGAGTAGCAGTAAAAAATGAAATAGAAAAATTAAAAAGTAAACAAGCGCAATGGGTTCCCCTCTTGAGAGGGGCAGGGTGTGTTAGCCCGCCAATGCATTAACGCCAATGCACAGTCGGCGAACACACCCCGCCAACGCACGGGGCCAACACGCGCCCCTCTCAAGAGGGGAATGAAAAAATAAAAGTTGGCAGCAACATGCGCGGCCATGAACCATGATCTATTAACCATGAACCATTGAACTAATGAACCAATACCATGATAAAGAATTATTTAAAAATCGCCTGGCGGAGTTTACTCAAAAACCGGGCATCGTCGTTAATTAACATCGGCGGGCTGGCCGTGGGAATGGCTGTAGCTATGCTGATAGGGTTATGGCTGTGGGACGAACTATCGTTCGATTCACAATATAAAAACCGCGACCGTATTGCCCAGGTGATGGACAATTCGTACATCAACGGCGAAACGCAAACGTGGGGGTCGTCGGCGTGGCCGCTGGCTATTGAACTGCGTGCCAAATTTGGCAATTACTTTAAGCACGCCATTATCACATCCTACACCGACAAACATCTTGTAACTTATAACAACAAGATAGTTACTCAAAGCGGCAACTTTATGGAGCCTGCCATTACCGATATGCTGTCGGTAAAAATGCTGAAGGGTAAGGCAAGCAGCCTCAATGATCCTGCATCTATCATCCTGTCTGAATCGGCGGCCAAAGCAATTTTCGGGAACAGCGACCCCATTAACCAACTCATCGTTATCGACAAAAAGATGAACGCGAAAGTTACCGGTGTTTATGAAGACCTGCCCGCAAATTCATCATTCGGCGATCTGAATTTCATTGCGCCGTTTCAAATGCTGGCCATTGACCTGAATGTTCCGGCCCGGTTTAACAATCCGTGGGGCGCAAGCTGGTTCCAAACGTACGTTCAATTGAATGATAATGCCGATATGGCGCAGGTATCGGCCAAAATAAGAGACCTTAAACTGAACGATCTTAAAAGCACTCATAACTCCGATGCCCGTTTCCGCTCCCAGTTGTTTTTGCATCCCATGAGCAAGTGGTATTTGTATGGCGATTTTAAGGGTGGCTTTAACACCGGCGGCCGCATCCAATACGTATGGATGTTTGGCATTATTGGTGTGTTTGTATTGCTGCTGGCCTGCATCAATTTCATGAATCTGAGCACCGCCCGCTCCGAAAAACGAGCAAAAGAGGTGGGTATCCGTAAGGCGATAGGTTCGGTACGCGGCCAGCTTATCGCACAGTTTTACAGCGAATCGCTGCTCATTGCCGTGGTAGCTTTTTTTGTATCGGTTTTACTGGTGCAGTTAAGCCTGCCTGAGTTCAATTACCTCGCCAATAAAAAAATGAGCATTTTGTGGGACAGTCCGCTATTTTGGGCTGGTGGTATTGCCTTCACGCTGTTCACCGGTTTGGTGGCAGGCAGTTACCCGGCATTGTACCTGTCGTCGTTCAGGCCGGTAAAGGTTTTGAAGGGGACTTTTAAGGTAGGCCGGCTGGCTGCCATTCCCCGTAAAATTCTGGTAGTGGTACAATTTACGGTTTCGGTTGTGCTCATCATCGGCACTATAGTTATTTTCCAGCAGATCCAGTATGCAAAGAATCGTCCGGTTGGTTATACCGCCAATAACTTATTAAATGTAAGCCTGCAGGCGCCCGACCTGGGCCGGCAATATGAGTCGTTAAAGAACGACCTTTTGGCCAGCGGTGCGGTAACCGGCGTATCAAAATCAGAGCTGCCTATTACGGCGGTATATATGTCGAACGGAGGTTTTAACTGGCGCGGTAAGGACCCTGCCATACAGGAGCAGTTTAACTGCAGCGCCGTAACCGCCGATTTTGGCAAAACCGTGAACTGGCAAATAAAGCAGGGACGCGATTTTAACCCGGCGTTTACGTCAGATTCTTCTGCCATTATCATCAATGAGGCTTCAGCAAAATTCCTGGGCTTTAAAAATCCCATCGGCGAAACCATCGAGTGGGGCGGAAATGGAAAATTCAAGATCATAGGCGTAGTAAAAAACATGGTGAACCAATCGGTTTATGATATGCCTATCCCCATGTTGTTTTATTTACCATTGCGCTGGAGCGGGATGAACAATATCAACATTAAGATGAATCCCGTTGCGGGTGCGCACACGGCCATGGACAAAATCAAGGCGATTCTAAAAAAATATGATCCCTCGGGTTCATATACCGTTGAGTTTGTTGACCAGGATTACGCCAAAAAATTTGATAATGAAGAGCGTGTTGGCAAGCTGGCCAGTTGCTTTGCGGGGCTGGCTATATTCATCAGTTGCCTGGGTTTATTCGGCATGGCGTCATTCACCGCCGAGCAGCGCACCAAAGAGATAGGCGTACGTAAGGTGCTGGGCGCAACGATATTCAATTTATGGCAACTACTATCGAAGGACTTTGTGCTGCTGGTTATTATCTCGTTGCTTATTGCGTCGCCGGTGGCTTATTACTTTATGCATAAC